>JBKPOZ010000226.1:0-62694 GCA_046733355.1 Pseudomonadota bacterium
CTGACAGCCGAAGTGCGTCCAGAACGCGCCCAATGAGCCCAGTAGACCAAGAAAAAAGGACGACACAGCCTCCAACATGACTGGCCTTTCGCATGTACACTCTACAATCTCTCCGCACCCCAAATACGCAACGGTTCCCGCTGGGGAGAGGGTGCGCTGCGGCGTTCGGGCTCGGCTCACTTACCTACGCGGCGGTGGCGCGCCGATCGGTTGTGCTCGGGAAAAGCTGCACGATTTCCTCGACCGGCATTGGCGCCCCGAAAAGAAATCCCTGCATTTCGGTGCAGCCGAGCGCCTTGACCAGACTCAACTGCTCTTGCGTTTCGATACCTTCTGCCGTGGTTCGCACGCCGAGAACCTTGGCGATCCCAACCACCGCCTGCACGATTGCCACCGAGACGGGGCTGCCGTCCGAAAGTCCGCCGATGAACGCCTGGTCGATCTTGATCTTGTCCAACGGGAAGCGGCGCAGATAATTGAGGGACGAGTATCCCGTTCCAAAGTCGTCCATGACGATGTGCGCGCCCAGCTCGCGCAACTGCCGCAGCCGGGTGACCGTGTTCTCGTCATCTTGCAGCAGGAGCTCCTCGGTGATTTCGAGCTCGAGACGGCTGGGCGGCAGGCCCCATGTGGCAAGTGTCGACACAATGACCTGCATCAACCTGCGGTCCTTGAACTGCGCCGGAGAAAGATTGATCGCAACGTTGATGTCGCCGGGCCATTTGGCAGCGTCGGCACATGCCTGCCTGAGCACCCATTCGCCGAGCGGGATGATCAGCCCGGTTTCCTCGGCCACCGGAATAAACTCGGCGGGAGAGAGCATGCCGCGTTCCGCATGCCCCCACCGCAAAAGTGCTTCAGCGCCGACGATGGTCGCATCGGCAAGCCGGACGACGGGCTGGTAGTAAAGCTCCAATCCGCCCTTGACGATCGCTTCGCGCAGGCTGGATTCGATGCGCCGGCGCGCGCGCATGCTCGCGTCCATCTCCGGCTCGAAGAAGCGATAGGCGTTGCGTCCGGCGGCCTTGGCGCGATACAGCGCCATGTCCGCCTGTTTCATCAGCTCGGTCGCCGCTGTTGCGTTGGTGGGCGCAAGCGAAATTCCGATGCTGACATTCGTCACCGCGTGCAGACCGCCAAGGTCGAACGGCGCGCTGATCGCCTGCTGGATGCGATCCGCCAAGGCGGCTGCATCGCCGGATTCATCTATCTGGGTCTGAATGATCGCAAACTCATCGCCGCCCAGGCGCGCGATGCTGTCGGTTTCCCTCACGCAGCTGCGCAGCCGGTCGGCGGCCGTTTTGAGCAGCTCATCGCCCATCGAGTGTCCAAGCGTATCGTTGACATTCTTGAAGTGATCCAGATCGAGGTAGAGCACCGCTAGGTGCGCGCCACGCTCGACGCGCTTGAGCTCCTGCTCGAGCCTTTCATTGTATTGAATCCGATTGGGCAGGCCGGTCAGCGCGTCGTGATGGGCAATATGGAAAATCTGCTCTTCCGCTTTTTTGCGGTCGGCGACGTCTTGTATGACCGCCATCAGGTGCTGGGCCTTGTCGTCGGCGCCGTGCACGACCAGCCGCGTCGTGGCGACGATGCGAACGCCGTTATTCGGCGTGTGCACGGAGAACTCTCCGCTGCTGATGCGCTCGTTCGAGTGCAACGCTCTCTGATCGTAATAAATGATCCTTTCCGCTTCATCAGGCGGAAACAGATCGTTCACGGTCTTGCCGATCAATCGATCGCGCGAAATCCCCATGAACTTTTCGTATGCCTGGTTCACCAGGATAAACTTCTGCGCTTGCAGCTCCTTCACCACGATCGGTATCGGTGCATGTTCGATGAGCGCTGCGAGCGCGTCTTTCGTGCCGCGGATTTCGTCTGCCGAGCGCCGGGCCTCGTCCTGCCGCTGTTCCAGCGAGGCCGCCATCAGGTTGAAGCTCGTTGCGAGCTCGCCAATCTCGTCGCGCGTCTGGATCTCGGATCGGTGGCTCAAGTCGCCGGCGGCGAGCATCGACGCATCCCGGTCGAGCTGTTGAATTGGGCGGACAATTTTTGCCGACAGGCCCCAGGCGACGGCAAAAGCGGCGAGCAGCGCGATTATGCAAAAATGGCTCCCCAGCCGAGGCTCGAAGCGATCGCCGCCCATGCGACGTCTCCTGGCAGCTTCCGAAACGAGCCAGGGAACGCGGTAAGCCGTGGATGATCCGGTAATCCGCCGGACGCCGTCCGACCAGGAAACAACCTCGCCGATTTCCTTTGCCCGCATGTGGCGCTGAACTGCGGCAACCCCGCTCAGATCACGGCCAATCCAATTGGGACCGTTTACGCTCTGGGCAATGACAATGCCGCTTTCGCTGACAATCCGCACGACGCTGCCCGCGGGAAGGTTGTCCAGCCTGAGCGCATCCTGGAAATGCTCGAGCCAAGTGCCGATGGAGAGGACACCTAACATGCGTCCGGTTTCATCCTCCACCGGCCGTGCGAGATTAATGAGCCACCTGCCGCTGGCGCGTCCGCGTATCGCTTCGCCAATAGCCATCCGCTCGCCAGCAAGGAGCTTTCTGAAGTACAAACGGTCGCCGGCATAAATCGGCTGGGTCTCATTTTCAAACGAACTCGCGATGCTGTAACCCTCGCGGGAGAACAGCAGAATGTGGCTGACGAAATCCGGCAACTGGGACTTGACCTCGCGCAATAATGCGCTGGTTCTTCCTGCCTCGGCGGAGCTTGTGGAAACGGCGCGGGCAAGTCCGAGGAGCAGATTGTCGAGATTGCCGATGTGATCGTCGAGATGTGCCGCAACGATCCGCGCCTCGTTGAGCGCACGCCTGATCGCTGCGTCCTGCTCCGTGCGCAATTCTTGCCAGAGACCGGCCGCGGCCAGGAGAATAAAGGGAACTATGGCGGCAAGGACCAGCCAGAGGACCCGCGCTCTGATTCCGCCGGGCAGCATCAGCTCCTCGCAACCCCAGCTGCAGTGTTTATCGGGTCTGCAATCCTAAATAGAAACGCGTTTCAGCGGAGTTTTCGGAAATTGTTGCGCACGGCTTCTTTTTCGGTTTGCCTAAAAAATCGTTGTCAAACCATGTAAACTGAGAATGACGCGTGCGCCCAAGCTCCGCGCTTCAGGGCGTCTCGATTCTGGTCTCACAGAGCAGCCGGTACACTCCGATATCCGCAGCCGCAAATCGCATCGCAAGCGCTGCTGCGATGCGTTCCGCATCCGGCACGCGCAGGGTCTCGACCAGTAGACATGCTTGCATGCTGCGGTCGCCGCCGCGCAGGCGCTCTTCCTCCGAAGGCGGCGCATCGGCCCGGTGAGCAGCCGACCAGATCTCACCCAGGGCGACGGCCTTGTCGCGGACGAAATCTCGAATCATCGCCTTCAGCCCCTCTTCCTCCGGCCGTTCGGCAAACCGCGCCGTTACAGCAACGGACCCGCGCATTTCACCTGCACGGAAACTCTGCTCACATACGGTGCGGATCATGTCCTTGAAGATCTCGGACATTACCGTGCGCGTCAGCGGCGTCGGATCGTTCAGCCGGTTGCGATATTCCGGGGAGCTGAGGGACTCCACGGAGCGGGTCACGTAGAAGTTGAAGTAGCGCGGCTCACCTTGCACCGCCTCGTGCCGCCTTCCGAGCAGAAATCCGGGGACGCCGAGCCGCTCCTGCAGATGCTCGTGCTGGAACCATTCCTCGAACTCGGCCTCGCGTCCGGGCGTCACGTTGTTGAAAATCGCGAGAATACCGGGAGGCGTGATGGTCACGTCAGGAGACCTCGATTATTGGGGCTTGATGTTGGCGCCGCTCATCGGCGGCGGCATGATCGGTCGGAAAACCCGCACTGTCCATTACTGGTGTGGTAGTGTTGCAGTGTAGGCCTTGGTCGAGAGGTCGATCGCAAGATCATTCGATGCGACGCCGCGATTTCATCAAAGTGATTGCCGGCTCAGCAGCTGCTTGGCCGCGCGTTTCGCGCGCCCAGCAGACGGCAATGCCGGTGATCGGGTTTTTGAATGTGGCGGCGGCCGAGGCGTTCGCGCCGATGGTGGCGGCGTTCCGAACCGGTCTGAAGGAAGCGGGCTATATCGAAGGGCAGAATGTAGCGATCGACTACCGCTGGGGAACAGGCCGAACTGATGCACTGCCCGCAATGGCGGCCGATCTGGTCCGCAACCAAGTCGCCGTAATAGCAGCCACCGGGACGCCTGCTGCGCTTGCCGCGAGGTCGGCGACCACAACCATCCCCATTGTGTTTGAGCTGTCCACTGACCCGGTGCGGCTCGGGCTTGTTCTAAGCCTCAGTCGGCCCGGCGGCAACGTCACCGGAGTGACTCAGTTAAACACTGAGATCGCGCCGAAGCAGCTGGAATTGTTACATGAGGTGTTGCCCGGAAAGAAAGTCATGGCTCTGCTGCTAAACCCGGCTGATCTCGTTGTGTCCGACACCAATTTGCGCATCATGAAGGCGACCGCAGGCACTTTTGGGGTAGACCTCCATGTGGTCTATGCGAGCTCCGAACGCGAATTCGACGCAGTGTTTACGAAAATCATCGAGGTTCAAGCTGGCGGTCTCGTGATTGCACCTGATTTCCTCTTCACCGGGCGCATGGAACAGCTGGGCGGCTTGACCGCCCGGCACGCGGTACCTGCGATCTACAAAGGACGGGAATTCGCCGCAGCCGGAGGTCTCATGAGCTATGGCTCCGACATCAAAGAGTCATACCGTCTCGCCGGCATCTACGTCGGCCGCATTCTCAAAGGTGAGAAGCCCGGCGACCTGCCGGTGCAGCAGGCAACCAAGGTCGAGCTGCACATCAATTTGAAGACCGCTAAGGCACTCGGCATCACTTTTCCCCTCTCGCTCCTCGGCCGTGCCGATGAGGTTTTTGAATGAATCGCCCCGAGGACATTCGTCCTGTGGGCAAGCGCGGGCGGCGCTAGAACAAAACCTCGCGACCGCGCGTTGGCAGAACGTGGATCCCAGCAAACCTGAGCTGCACATCGTCCGGGCATTCGCGTGACCGCTACCCATGAATATGCCCCCGCGGAGCCCACGCGCAGCGAGATTGACTCGCTCCGCGGCGCTCTCGTGCTGGAATTCGGCAGTCCGTGGTGCGGCCATTGCCGCCGCGCGCAGCCGCTCCTCGACCGGGCATTCGAGCATCACTCGCGCGTCCGCCATATCAAGATTTCCGATGCGCGCGGGCGTCCGCTCGGACGCTCCTTCGGCGTGACGCTTTGGCCGACTCTGGTTTTTCTCAAAAACGGCAGGGAAATCTCGCGTCTTGTGCGGCCGACAGATGTAGAAGACATCCGCAAGGCGCTCGTCGAAATGGATCGCGCATGACTCCGTCAATTATGGGCGATACCGTCTACAAGTCGCGGGAGCGCCGAGGTTTCGTCGCGCAATTCCCCGGGCAGGAGATCGGCCGGAATATCCTGATAACAGACCGGGCGCAGGAAGCGGCGGATGGCGAGCGAGCCCACCGATGTCGTGCGGCTCTCCGAGGTGGCGGGAAAGGGTCCACCATGCACCATGGCGTGTGAAACCTCGACGCCCGTTGGCCAGCCGTTGGCGAGAATGCGTCCGGCCTTGCGCTCGAGGATGGGCATCAAGCGGCGGGCGATCGCTAGATCGGCAGGCTCCATATGCAAAGTGGCGGTGAGCTGACCTTCGAGCTTTTCCGAGACGCTGAGGAGAGTCTCCACGTCAGGACAGCGCACGACGAGGGATGAGGAGCCGAACACCTCGTGCCCAAGCCGTGGATCAGAGATGAAATCGTCGGCGTCGGTCGCGAAGATTGCACCCTGGCCCTGGTTCACGCCTTGCGCCACGCGGCCGCGCGCAATCGTTTCCACGCAATTGTGCTCGGCGAGCGCGCGCACGCCGGCCTCGTAGGCCTGGTGAATGCCCGGGGTGAGCATGGGCGGCGGCGCGCAGGCTTTGAGCGCATCGGCAGCCGCATCGAGAAATCTGTCGAGGTCCCGCCCTTTCAGCGCGAATACGAGCCCCGGATTGGTGCAGAACTGCCCGGCACCCAACGTGAGCGATGCTACAAATCCGTGCGCGATTTTTTCGGCCCGCTCCGCAACTGCCACGGGCAGCAGATAAACCGGATTGATGCTGCTCATTTCCGCATAGACCGGGATCGGCTCTGCCCGCGCGTTGGCGATGCGCAGGAGCGCCATGCCGCCGCCGCGCGAGCCGGTGAAGCCGACCGCCTTGATGCGCGGATCAGAAACAAGCGCCGCCCCGGTTTCGACGGCGCCAAGGAGGAGCGAGAAAGTACCGGCCGGCATGCCGCAGGCAATCACCGCAGCCTGAACCGCCCGGCCCACGAGCTCGCCAGTGCCCGGATGCGCCGGATGGCCCTTGGCGATCACCGGACATCCGGCGGCAAGCGCGGATGCGGTATCGCCGCCGACGACTGAAAAGGCCAACGGGAAATTGCTCGCGCCGAACACCGCGACGGGACCGAGCGGAATATGCCGCTCGCGCAGATCGGGACGCGGCAGCGGCTTTCGGTCGGGCAGGGCGCGGTCAAACCTCAGCTCGAGCCATTCGCCCGAGCGAACCACATCGGCGAACAACCGCAGCTGTCCGATCGTGCGTGCGCGCTCTCCTTCGAGCTGCGCTCGGGGAAGACCCGTCTCGGCCATGGCACGCTCGATCAGCGCATCGCCAAGCTCCATGATCCGGTCGGCAATAGCTTCGAGAAAGCGCGCCCGGCTCTCGCGGGAGCTGTTGCGATATTCGTCAAATGCCGCCCATGCGAGCGCGCACGCCTTGTCTACGTCCTCGGCGGTGGCAAACGCGAATGCGGGCTCGAGCGCCTCGTTAGTGGCGGGGTTCGTCGCATGAAACGACGGATGCGCGTGATGCACGCGCTCGGTGCCGATCAGGATGTCACCCGTCAGCTGCATGGTTCAGACCGCGCGACGTCTTGGCGCCGCGCTCTCGTCCAGCGCTCCCCAGGAGCGTAGAAGCTCTTTGAGCTTCGTCATCTGCTGCTGGCTCAACGGCCACGCCGAGGGTGGACGCGTGGGACCGCAATCGATGCCGATCAGCTGCAGCGCTGCCTTCACGCCGGTGACATTCGTGCCGTTCTGCTCTTCCGCGCGAATCTCCTCGAATGCGTTCATCACATCGATCAGCTCGTTGGCGCGACCGTAGTCTCCGGCTTCCAGCGCCGCATGGATCTTCATCGAATGCTCAGGCCAGACATTGATCAGCCCCGAGGTGAAGCCGCGCGCGCCGACTGCACACAGGGGCGGTGCCCAGCTCTCGGCGAGGCCACCGACCCAGACGATCTCGGGATCAGCGCGCCGAATGGCCTCGGCGAGACGCAGCGGCGTAGGCGAGGCCCACTTGACGCCGGCGACGCCCGGCACCTTGCAGAGCTGCGCGATGGCATCGAGGCCGATACCATCATTACGCAAATAGAGCATCAGCGGCAGGCCCCCGCCCGCATCGGCAATGCGCTGCACGTAAGCGACAACTCCGCGCGGGGAGACAAATGGATCGGGCGGCTGGTGCACCATCAGTGCCGCAGCACCCGCGGCGCGCGAGGTGCGCGCCAGCGCGCAGGCATCGTTTATGCTGCGGCCGACCCCGGCGAGGAGCGGCACGCGGCCGCCGATCTGCTCGGCAATGACGTGCACCATGGTCTCCGCTTCACTGGTCGTGAGCCCGTAGAACTCGCCCGTGTTGCCGTTGGCGACGAGGATGTGCACGCCCGCGCGCACCGCGCGATCGATGATCGGTGTGAGCCGCCCGGGTGCGACACGATCAGCATCGTCGAACGGCGTGACGAGGATCCCGGAAATGCCGGTCAACGCCTTCTTGAGCTTGGGATCGATTCCGGCCATCGGCATCCTCTCGTCTTGTGTCATTCCGGGGCGCTGCGCAGCAGCGAGCCCGGAATCCATACCCACAGGCCTGGGGTTATGGATTCCGGCCCTCGGCCATTGGCCTCGGCCGGAATGACGGGGTAACTCTGTTGCGCATCCAAAGTACACTCAATGAATCTCCGGCTCGGGAATGCCTCCGGCTCCCTGCAAAAAGTCGAAGTCGCATCCGTCGTTGGCCTGTTGGATGTGTTTGGCGAACATCCTGTAGTAGCCGCGCGGATAATCGCGCGGCGGCGGCCGATAGCTCTTCATGCGCTGGGCGATCTCGTCGCCTCGCAACTCAACATGGATGGAGCGTTTGGACACATCCACGCTAATGCGATCGTTATTGCGAACCGCGCCGAGCGGACCACCGACGGCCGACTCAGGCGCGACATGCAGAATGCAGGCGCCGTAGCTCGTGCCGCTCATGCGCGCGTCGGAGATGCGCAGCATGTCGCGCACGCCCTGGCGCAAGAGCTTTTTCGGGATGGGCAACATGCCCCATTCCGGCATGCCCGGCCCGCCGATCGGTCCTGCATTGCGCAGCACCATCACGTGGTCCGCCGTCACATCGAGAGTGAGATCGTCGACCGCGTGCTTCATCTCGTCATAACTGTCGAAGACGAGCGCGGGGCCGGTGTGCTGGAGAAGCCGCGGATCGGCAGCGGGCGGTTTGATGACGCATCCATCGGGCGCGAGATTGCCAAACAGGATGGCGGTGCCGCCCGAGGCGGCGATGGGATCGTTCAGCGGCCGGATCACGTCGTCGTCGTACACTTCAGCGCCACCGATCGCCTGTTCGACCGTGCCACCGCCGACCGTGCGCGCGTCGAGGTGGAGCATCGGCTTGAGCCGCGAAAACAGCGCGCGCGTGCCGCCGGCGATGTGAAACTCCTCCATCAACCACTTGCCCGAGGGGCGCAGGTTGACGATCACCGGCACGCGCGACGCAAACTCGTCGAAGTCCTTGAGCGTGATCGGCACGCCGGCGCGGCGTGCCATGGCCACGAGATGCACCATGGCATTCGTCGAGCCGGCAAGCGCGCTGTGCACGACGAGCGCGTTCTCGACCGATTTGCGCGTGATGATGTCGCGCGGCTTGAGATCCTCCCAGATCATTTCGACGATGCGGCGGCCGCAGCTCGACGCCATGCGCGGGTGCGCCGCATCCGCGGCCGGAATGGATGCGGCGCCGGGCAGCGTCAGCCCCAGCGCCTCGGCGATGATGGTCATCGTTGACGCCGTGCCCATGGTCATGCAGGTGCCCGCTGAGCGGGCGATGCCTGCCTCCATGTCGTTCCACTGCTCTTCCGTGATGTTGCCGGCTTCCTTCTCGGCCCAGTATTTCCAGACGTCAGATCCCGAGCCGAGTATCTTGCCGCCGAAATGGCCGCGCATCATGGGGCCCGCGGGCATGTAGATGACCGGCAGATCCATCGAGATCGCGCCCATGATGGTCGCGGGTGTGGTCTTGTCGCAGCCACCCATCAGCACCGCGCCGTCGATCGGGTGCTGGCGCAGCAACTCCTCCGTCTCCATGGCGAGAAAGTTGCGGTACATCATGCTTGACGGCTTCACGTACTGCTCGGAAAGCGACATCGCCGGAAGCTCGACCGGAAAGCCCCCCGCCTGCCAGATGCCGCGCTTGATGTCCTGCACGCGCTCGGGAAAATGGGAGTGGCACTGCGCGAGATCGCTCCATGTGTTGATGATGCCCACGACCGGCTTGTTCATGAAATCTTCGCACGCATAGCCCATTTGCAGCGCGCGCGAGCGGTGGCCGAAGGCGCGCAGGTCGCTGGTCCCGAACCAGCGCTGGCTTCTCAGCTCGGCGAGCGATTTGCGCGGCATTTGTTTCTCCTAGTCAGGCGTAGCCTGGATTGAGCGGTAGCGAAATCCGGGTCGCCTTTCCCGGATGTTGCTGCGCTCCATCCGGGCTACACACAAATCAGTGGGCCGGCTCGAGACCTGCCGGCGCCTTCTCTTCCACGAGCGCGGGCCGCAGCCCGAAGAACGCGAGCAGCGCGGAGGCAAAGGCGCAGGCGGCAAGGAAATAGAGACCGGCATCGTAGCTGCCGGTCGTGTCCTTGAGCCATCCCACGACGTAAGGTCCGACGAACCCGCCGAGATTGCCAATGGAATTCACCAGCGCGATGCCGCCCGCGGCAGCCGCTCCAGTCAGGAACGCGGACGGGAGCGGCCAGAACGACGGCTTCGAGCCGTACAGTCCGACGGCTGCAAACGACATGGCGAGAATCGCCCAATAGGTGCCGGCAAACCAGCCGACGGCGATCAGTCCTGCGGTGGCAAGCAGACATGCGACGACGAAGTGCATGCGGCGCTCGTTGTGGCGATCGGAGGACCAGCTCCAGGCGAGCATGCCGATGGTCCCGATGATGTAAGGGAGCGCAGTCGCCAGCCCGGTTCCGAAGTTCGAAAGCCCCAGCCCCTTCAGAATGGGCGGCAGGAAGAATGTGATGCCGTAGGTCGCGGTCACAATGGTGAAGTAGATCGAGGACAGAAGCAGCACGGTCGGATTCGTGAGCGCCTGATAAAGCGTGAGCTCGCCGTGAGCTCTCAGCTTGCGGCTACGTTCGTCTTCGAGCACACGCTCGAGCCATTCCCGCTCATCCGGTTCGAGCCATTGTGCTTTCGCAGGACGGTCGGTCATCAGCGCGAGCACCGCAAAAGCGAGCAGGATGGCCGGCAGCGCTTCCATGATGAATACCCATTGCCAACCGCGCAGGCCGAGCAGTCCATCCATTTCCAGGATGGCCCCTGAGATGATGGCAGTGAGCGCATTGGCGCCAGGGACCGCGAGGAACAGGGCGGCGATGACGCGGGCGCGGTATTTCGCCGGGAACCAATAGGTGAAGTAAAGGATCATGCCCGGGAAGAAGCCCGCCTCTGCCACCCCCAGCAGAAATCGCAGCGTCAGAAAACTGACCGGCCCAACGATGAAGGCCATCACCGCGGCCGCAATCCCCCATGTGATCATGATGCGCGCGATCCAGATGCGCGCGCCGGTTTTTTCCAGAATGACGTTGCTCGGAACCTCGAACAGAAAATAACCGAGAAAGAAAATGCCGGCACCCCAGCCGTAGATGTAGGCGGAAAAGCCCAAATCCTTGTTCATGCTCAGGGACGCAAAGCTGACGTTGGTGCGATCCATGTAGGCGACGAAATAGATCACCACGATCAGCGGAAGCAGGCGCCAGGAAACTTTCGCGATGGTGCGCTGTTCAATCGTGCGTTCCATGGCTTACTCCCTGATCTACACGGCGCCGTGCGCTTCCACGTAAAACGCGTAAAGCGAATGGCAGGCGGCCATGTAGAGGCGGTTATTCTTCGGGCCGCCGAAAGTGAGGTTGGCGCAGCGCTCCGGCAGCTTGATGAAGGCAAGCGGCTTGCCCTGCGGGCTGAACACCATCACGCCGTCGAGATCCTCCGGCTTCCCTTTCAGCTGATAAATCTTGCGGCCGCCGACTTCCGTCGGCTCGGTTTGCAGGGCGCCATTGCTGCCATAGCCGCACCAGAAATTGCCGTCGCGATCCACTCTGAAACCATCAAGCGCGCCCTGGTCGGCGGCGTCGATCAGCTTGGTTTTGTTGCCCAGCGTGCCGTCGGCATTGACGTCATAGCTCCAGATGCTGCGATTGGGTGTGCCCTTCCATTCGACGACGTAAAGCTTCTTCTCGTCCGGCGAGAAGGCGAGACCGTTAGGGTTGACCAGGTCCGTGATGACGGCACTCAGCTTGCCGTCGGGCGTCAGGCGAAACACATTTGTGTTCGCCTGCTCCGGCGTTTCCTTGTTGCCTTCCCAGTTTCCAAGGATGCCGAACTGCGGATCGGTGAACCAGATGGTGTCGTCGGATTTGACGACGATGTCGTTGGGCGCGTTGAGCCGTTTGCCTTCGAAACGATCCGCGAGCACGGTGACCTTGCCGTCCTTCTCGGTGCGCGTGATGCGGCGGGTTGCGGAATGCTCGCAGGTGACGAGGCGCCCCTGGCGATCCCGCGCATTGCCGTTCGCGTAATTGGACGGGCTGCGGAAGACGCTGAAGCTGCCGTCTTTCTCGCTGTATTTCATGATGCGGTTATTGGGAATGTCGCTCACGAGCACATACTGCCCGTCGGGGAAATACACCGGCCCCTCGGCCCAGCGCATGCCGGTGCCGACCTGCTCGAGCGTGCTCGAATAAATGCGATATTTCAGAAAGGCCGGATCGAGGATGATGAGCGCGGGATCGGGATAGCGCTGGTTGGGCGTGAACGGAAACGCCTGAGCGAAAGCGGGCTTCGCAAGCGCCGCGGTCGCCAGCGATGCGAGCGCGCCTTCGAGAATTCCGCGACGGGATGTGTTCATGTTGCCTCGCATCAAATCCGGCGGGCTCACCGGTTATTCGCTTTTCGCCACGCCGCGAAGTCCTCTAACGATTGTTCCTCGGTTGCCGGATAAAGGCCGAGGATTGAACGTCCCTTGAGCACCTGCTCGGTCACGAAGTCCTCATAGGCCGTCATCTCCACCGTCTCGTCGGCGATCTCGTCGGCGAGATGTGCCGGAATGACCACAACCCCCTCGCCGTCGCCCACGATCACGTCGCCCGGAAACACCGGAGCATCGCCGCAGCCGATCGGTCCGTTGATCTCAATGGCCTGATGCAGCGTGAGATTTGTCGGAGCCGCGGGACGATTGTGATAGCAGGGGAACGGGAGCTTTCTCAGCTCGGGCGTATCGCGAAAGCCGCCGTCCGTCACCACGCCGGCGCAGCCGCGCACCATCAGCCGCGATATCAGGATCGAGCCCGCGGAAGCCGCGCGCGCATCCTTGCGACTGTCGATGACCATCACGCCGCCCGGCGGGCATTGCTCGACGGCAACACGCTGCGGATGATTGCGGTCGCGAAATACCTCGATGGGATTGAGGTCCTCGCGTGCCGGCATGTAGCGCAAGGTAAAGGCGAGGCCGACCATGGGTGTCGCCGCCGGATTGATCAGATGAACGTCCTGAATCCACTGATTGCGCAAGCCGCGCTTGTAGAGCGCAGTCATCAGCGTGGGGGTGGCAACGGCCTTGAGCTTGTCGCGGGTCTCCGGGCGCAGGGCGGACATCGGCAACTCCTCGCACCTTCATGCCTGCGAGCGCCTAGCGCTCGCGCCGCGCAACATGCGCTATAAACTACGCCCCGCTCATTGACGTGCACAAGCGGGAATGAAGCTGTAGGGCGGAATAGCGTCGGCGTATTCCGCCCACCAGGTATCTGGTCAATACGCTTCGCATTGCGCCACTACGGACCGAGGGAGGAGCTCATGAGCCTGAAGCCACGCACGGGCGGCCAGGTGCTCATCGATCAGCTCGTCATTCACGGCGTTGATCACCTTTTCTGCGTCCCGGGCGAGAGCTATCTGGCAGCGCTCGATGCCATGCACGACGCCAGCGTCGAGGTCACGGTTTGCCGCAGCGAGGGCGGTGCCGCCATGATGGCGGAAGCTTGCGGCAAGCTCACCGGCCGGCCGGGCATCTGCTTCGTGACACGCGGCCCCGGCGCCACGAATGCCTCCCCTGGCATCCACATCGCGCGGCAGGACTCAACACCGCTCATTCTGTTTGTCGGCCAGATCGCGCGGCGCATGCGCGAGCGCGAAGCCTTTCAGGAAATCGATTACCGCGCCTTCTTCGGCTCGATCGCCAAATGGGTGACGGATGTGGAAGATGCGACGCGGCTGCCGGAGCTTGTCTCGCGCGCGTTCCACGTGGCAACGAGCGGGCGTCCTGGGCCGGTGGTGGTTGCGCTCCCTGAGGACATGCTGACGGACGAAGTACGCGCCGCCGATCCGCTGCCTTACGAGATCGTGGAAACGCATCCGTCGGCAGCGCAGATCACGCAGCTGCAGAAACTTCTCTGGTCGGCCGCGCGTCCCATCGCGATCCTCGGCGGAACGCGCTGGTCGGCGCAAGCGGTGCAGCGCTTCACGCGCTTCGCAGAACGCTTCTCGCTTCCGGTTGCTACCTCGTTCCGCCGGCAGATGATCTTTCCGTCCGAGCACGCCTGCTACGCGGGCGATCTCGGCATCGGGCCAAACCCGAAGCTGCTCGCGCGCATCAAGGAAGCCGATCTGATTCTGCTCGTCGGCGGCCGTCTGTCGGAGATGCCGTCGCAGAGCTACACGCTTTTCGATATTCCCGCGCCGCGCCAGCCGCTCGTACACGTGCATCCCGATCCAGGCGAGCTGGGCAAGGTCTATCGCCCGCATCTTGCGATCAACGCCTCGCCGACCGCGTTCGCTGCCGCGCTCGAAATGGCGCAGCCTCCTGGCAACATTGTTTGGGCCGATCGCACGCATGCGGCGCATGCGGAATTTCTGGCCTGGACCGATCTCGCTGCGGTCGATCCGCCGGGCCGGTTTCAGATGAACAAGGCGATGGCGCACTTGCGAAAAACGCTTCCGGCGGACACGATCATCTGCAACGGCGCCGGAAACTTCGCGGTGTGGGCGCATCGCTTCTGGCGCTACAATCATTTTGCAAGCCAGCTCGCGCCCACTTCGGGCTCGATGGGATACGGCATACCGGCTGCCGTCGGCGCCAAGCGTATTTTCCCGGAGCGGCAGGTGCTCGCGCTCACCGGCGATGGCGACTTTCTGATGAACGGGCAGGAATTCGCCACGGCGGTGCAGTATGGCTTGTCGATTGTTGTCGTTCTCCTCGACAACGGCATGTACGGCACCATCCGCATGCATCAGGAGCGGGAATATCCCGGCCGCATTTCGGCGACGATGTTGAAGAATCCCGATTTCGCCGCCTATGCGCGTGCATTCGGCGGGCACGGGGAGCGGGTCGAGACGACGGAGGAATTCGCGCCCGCGCTCGAGCGCGCGCTCAAAAGCGGCAAGCCCGCGATCCTGCACTGTATTATTGATCCGGAAGCGATCACGCCCACGACGACGCTCACGGCTCTGCGCGAGAAGGCGCTCGCGGCGCACTCGTAGCCCGGATTGAGCGCAGCGAAATCCGGGTATGGCTTCCCCGGGGGTTCGCTATCGCTCAACCCGGGCTACAAGCTAGGGCTGAAAGCGCGAGATGGCTTCGGCCCATCCGCGCTGCAGCTCGGCAAAGGCGCGCTGGTTGGCGGCGACCATGTCCTTCCAGGCGGCTTCATTGGCGCTGCGCACCCGTTCGGCGAGCTGCATTCCTTCCTGGATCTTTGCCTCCATCTGCTCGAGCGCCTTCTTGTACTCGGCGCGCGCCTGCTCGCCCGCTTGCTGCATGCGATCCTGATATTCCTTGGCCTGCGCGCGCCAGATTTCCCTCTGCGCCTTGAGCTGATCGGCAAAATAATTCTGCTGCATGGTCATGGCACTCCTCCTACGCGAGTTGTCAGGCAGGCTCAGGCACGCGTCCGCGCAGCTCGTCCACAAGGACGCGCGTGTTTTCCGCATAATCAATGGGAACCGTGACGAGGTGAACGCCGCCTTCCTTGAAGGCTGCCTCGATCGTGGGCACGAGATCGTCGGTCTGTCTCACGCGATGCCCGGCGGCGCCATACGACTCGGCATAGCGCACGAACTCCGGATTGCCGAAGGTGAGGCCCCAGTCGGGAAATTTGTCGACCGCCTGCTTCCAGCGGATCATCCCGTAGGCGGAATCCTCGAGAATCAGCACGACGAGATTCAGCCCCAGCCGGACCGCAGTCTCCATTTCCTGCGAGTTCATCATGAAGCCGCCGTCGCCGCATACGGCAAGCACGCGCCGCTTCGGGTAAAGGATCGCCGCCATCATCCCCGACGGCAGTCCGGCGCCCATGGTGGCGAGCGCGTTGTCGAGCAGGAGCGTGTTCGCCACATGCGTTCGGTAATTGCGCGCGAACCAGATCTTGTACATGCCGTTGTCGAGACAGACGATGCCGTCCTCGGGCATGACCTTGCGCACGTCGCGCACGATGCGCTGTGGCGTGGGCGGAAAGCGCGCCTCGTCGCAGCCCACCTTGATGCGTCCGAGAATCTCGCTGCGCAGGCCGGTGAACGCCGGGTCTATTCTCAGCTTGCCCTCGAGACGGTCGGCTAAAAGCGTCACCGACGCTCCTACGTCGCCGACCAGCTCCGCGTGCGGGAAATAGACCTGCTCCACATTGGCCGGGCTCGGGCCGATATGAATCACCTTGGGCCCTTTCGGCCCCATGATGAAGGGCGGCTTCTCCACCGTGTCGTGGCCGATCGCGATGATCAGATCGGCATGATCGATGGCGCGGTGCACGTAATCGCCGGACGAGAGCGCAGCCGTCCCCATGTAGAAATTGGAGCCGCCGGTGACGGATCCTTTGCCCATCTGCGTATTGAAGAACGGAATGCGCGTGCGGCGCACGAAGCTCGAGAGCGGCTCGACCAGCTTTGGCCGGCTCGATCCGGCGCCAAGCATGATCAGCGGACGCTGCCCCTTCAAGATCATCTCGGCGGCGCGATCGAGCGCAGCGGGGGGCGCCACCGGCAGTTCGATCGGGTGCGGAAGCACCAGCGGCACATCGCCGGTCTTCTCGCCCGCCACATCCTCCGGGAGCTCGAGATGGACCGGTCCTGGCCGTTCCTCCATAGCGACGCGGAACGCATCGCGCACGATGGCAGGAATCGAGGCGGGGCTGATGATCTGCCGCGTCATCTTGGTGAGCGGCCGCATGGTCGCGACCACGTCGACGATCTGAAAGCGCGCCTGTTTCGCGGTCATGATCGCCTTCTGCCCGGTGAGCATGACCATGGGCATGGCGCCGAGATGAGCGTAGCCCGCGCCGGTCGAGAGGTTCAGCGCACCCGGGCCGAGCGTCGAGATGCAAACGCCAGGCTTGCCCGTCAGGCGCCCGTGCGTCGCCGCCATGAAGGCGGCAGCCTGCTCGTGACGCGTGAGCACCAGCTTGATGCGCGAGCTGCGCAGCGACTCGACGACGTCGAGATTTTCCTCGCCCGGAATCCCGAAGATCTGCTCCACCCCTTCGGCTTCCAGCGCCCTTACCAACAAATCCGAGCCCTTGGGCATTTCTCACCTTTAGGTCTGTGCGGCTCGTTGAGGAATTGCCGCGCGTGCCGCACGACAGAATACGACTCGCATCGGGGCGAGGGAACATGTATTTCTGACGCAATAAGCAAGAGGCTAGCATGTACAAGCCGGACAACGTGAAGACGAGCCCCGACTATCCGATCCCGGAGAACATGCAGGCCTGGGTTCTGATGAACCCCGGCGAGCTCAGGCTCGCGGACAAGCCCGTGCCCGTGCCGCGGCGTGGCGAGGTGCTGCTGCGCATCGATGCGGTTGCGATCTGCGCGACCGACCTCGAGGTCATCGCGCACGGCGTGCCGGCGATGATTGGCGGCGGGCTGCCGTTCAACAAGAATTTCACGCCCGGTCACGAATATATGGGCACGGTCGTCGGGCTCGGCCCGGGCGTCGATGAATTCGACATTGGCAACCGGGTCACCGTCGAGATTCACGCGGGTTGCGGACAGTGCAAACGCTGCCGGCAGGGCATGTATACCTCGTGCGTGAACTACGGCCTCAATTACGGCGATCAGGACAAGGGGCACCGCGCCAACGGCTTCACTACCGAGGGCGGCTTTGCCGAATACGCGATCAACAACATCAATACCCTCATTCACATTTCGGACGAGATGTCGGACGAGGAGGCGACACTCGTGGTCACCGCCGGTACCGCCATGTACGGCCTTACCGAGCTCGGCGGATTGGTCGCCGGCGAAAGCGTGGTCGTCACCGGCCCGGGGCCGATCGGGCTTCTCGGCGTCGCGGTGGCGAAGGCGCTGGGGGCGCAACCGGTGATCCTCACCGGCACGCGCGACAATCGCCTGAAGATCGGCCGCGAGCTCGGGGCCGATCACGTGGTGAATGTGCGGAAGGAAAATGTCGTCGAGGCCGTGCGCCGGCTCAACGGAGGCAAGGGCGTCGATTACGTCGTCGAATGCTCAGGTGCACCCGATGCCGTGAACGAGGCGGCGCGGATGGTGAGCCGCGGCGGCAAGATCTGCCTCGCCGCGTTCCCCTCCGAGCCGGTGCCGGTCGATGTTGCGCATCTCGTGCGCAACAACATCTACCTTTACGGCATCCGTGGTGAAGGCAAGAGCGCCACGCATCGCGCCGAAGCCTTCATGCGGCAGAAGCGGTTCGACGCGACGAAGATCCACACGCATACCTTCATGCTCGAGGATCTGCCCACGGCGCTGCGCTATGCGCGGGATCGCGTGGAGGACGCCATCAAGGTGGTGGTGAAAATGCCTTCGCGCGCGGTGCAACGTGCAGCGGCCGAGTAGGAGCTGCGCATGAAGGTTGCAGTCCTTAACGAGTCCAGGGCGGGCGAGCCGCGCGTCGCCGCCACGCCCGAGACGGTGAAGAAGATCAAAAGCCTGGGCGCGGACCTCACCGTCGAGCGAGACGCGGGAGCGCAATCCGGCATTCTGGACCGCGACTTTGAAGCCGCCGGTGCAAGCATTGCGCCGAGCGCCAAGGTGGCCGTGGGCGATGCGGATATCGTGCTCACGGTACGCCGGCCGAGCGAAGCGGACATGAAGAACTACAAGAAGGGAGCGCTGGTCATCGGCATGCTCGATCCGTTCGGCAACGAGGCGGCGCTGCACGCGATGGCGAAGGCCGGCATTGTCTCCTTTGCGATGGAGCTCCTGCCCCGAATTACGCGCGCGCAGGTCATGGATGTCTTGTCCTCGCAGGCCAACCTCGCTGGCTACCGCGCGGTAATCGATGCGGCTGCCGAATATGGCCGCGCGCTGCCGATGATGATGACGGCGGCGGGCACGGTGCCCGCGGCGCGCATCTTTGTCATGGGGGCGGGCGTGGCCGGCCTGCAGGCGATCGCGACGGCGCGGCGCCTGGGGGGCGTGGTGAGTGCGACCGACGTGCGGCCGGCCGCAAAGGAACAGGTCGAGAGCCTCGGCGCGAAATTCATCGCGGTCCAGGACGAAGAGTTCAAGCAGGCCGAGACGGCCGCGGGATATGCCAAGGAGATGTCGGCCGAATACCGGGCCAAGCAAGCGGCACTGGTTGCCGAGCACATTAAGAAGCAGGACATCGTCATTACCACGGCGCTCATTCCGGGCCGGCCGGCGCCGCGTCTCATCTCGGCCGAGATGGTGCGCTCGATGCGACCGGGCTCGATGATCATCGATCTCGCCGTCGAGCGCGGCGGGAATGTCGAGGGCGCAAAGGCCGGACAAGTCGCCGACATGAGCGGCGTCAAGATCGTCGGTCACCTGAATGTGCCGGGTCGGCTCGCGGCCAGCTCCTCCAATCTCTACGCCAGAAATCTCTACGCGTTCCTTGAGCTTCTCATCGACAAGAAGAGCAAGGCGATCGCGGTGCCCTGGGACGACGAGATCGTCAAGGCGACGGCGTTGACGCGGGACGGGGCGGTCATCCACCCGGGCTTTCAGCCGAAGAGCGCAGCCTGAGCAGGAAGTGGGGGCATGAACGCAAGCCTTGCCGCGCTCCTTTATCTCATCTCCGGCGTGCTCTTCATTCTGGCGCTGCGCGGGCTGTCGAGCCCCGAGACGAGTCGGCAGGGCAACCTGTTCGGTATGGTGGGCATGGCGATTGCGATCGTCACCACGCTCGCCTCGCATCCACCTGCCGGCTTGGGCGCCTGGGCTCTGGTCGTGATCGGACTGCTTGCCGGCGGCAGCGTGGGCGCGGTGATCGCGCGGCGCGTGCCGATGACGGCGATGCCGGAGCTGGTCGCCGCCTTCCATTCACTGGTCGGCATGGCGGCAGTGCTGGTCGCAGCCGGCGCACTCTATGCGCCGAGCGCCTTCGGCATCGGCAGCGTCGGCGCCATTCACAAGTCGAGTCTCGTGGAGATGTCGATCGGTGCCGCCATCGGGGCGATCACCTTCACCGGCTCGGTGATTGCGTTTCTCAAGCTATCGGCGCGCATGAGTGGCGCACCCATCATCCTGCCGGCACGACATGCCATCAACATCGCGCTCGTGCTCGCGCTCATCATTCTCATCGTGCTGTTCGTCCGCACGGAGAGCTATCTCGCGTTCTGGCTCATTGCGCTCGCGTCCTTCGCGCTCGGCGTGCTCATGATCATTCCGATCGGCGGCGCCGACATGCCCGTCGTGATCTCGATGCTCAATTCCTATTCCGGCTGGGCGGCGGCCGGCATCGGCTTCACCGTCGAGAACACCGCCCTCATCATCACTGGGGCGCTCGTCGGCTCCTCGGGCGCGATCCTGTCCTACATCATGTGCAAGGGCATGAACCGCAGCTTCATCTCCGTCATTCTCGGCGGCTTCGGTGGTGAAGTCGCCGGCCCCGCTGCCGGCGCCGAGAAGCGCCCGGTGAAACAGGGCTCGGCCGATGATGCCGCCTTCATCCTCAAGAACGCCAGCAAGGTCATCATCGTGCCCGGCTACGGCATGGCGGTCGCGCAGGCGCAACATGCGCTGCGCGAGATGGGCGACAAGCTCAAGAAGGAAGGCGTCGAGGTGAAATACGCCATCCATCCGGTCGCCGGCCGCATGCCCGGACACATGAACGTGCTGCTTGCAGAAGCCAACGTGCCCTACGACGAGGTATTCGAGCTCGAGGACATCAACTCCGAGTTTCCGCAGGCCGATGTTGCCTTCGTGATCGGCGCGAACGACGTGACCAATCCGGCTGCCGAGGAGGATCCGAAATCGCCGATCTACGGCATGCCGGTGCTCGAAGTATGGAAGGCGGGCACGGTGATGTTCTCGAAGCGCTCGCTCGCCTCGGGTTATGCGGGCATCGACAACACGCTCTTCTATCGCGACAACACGATGATGCTGTTCGGCGATGCCAAGAAGATGACCGAGGGCATCGTCAAAGCCATCGAATAATTGTAGCCCGGATTGAGCGCAGCGAAATCCGGGACCGCTCACCCGGATTTCACTTCCGCCTTCGCGCTCTGCGCTTCGGCGGACTGAAACCCGCCGCAGCTCGCGACGCGAGCGGAGGCGGGTCGTTCAATCCGGGCTACAAATCTACGCCCGGGAGGATTGGCGCTCCACCTGGCCGCTGCCTTCGAGGTAGCCGTATTTGCGCGTGTCGGGCATGACGATGGACGCAACAAGCCCGATCGCCGCCATGAACGCGACGTACCAGGCAAACAACGGCTCGTGGCCCGCCGATTTGAGCCACAGGGCCACGTATTCCGCGGTGCCGCCGAAAAGTGCATTTGCGACTGCGTAGCTGAGCCCGACACCGAGCGCGCGCACTTCGGTGGGAAACAGCTCGGCCTTCACCACCCCGCTGATCGACGTATAGAAGCTCGCGATGAGGAGTCCGATCAGCACAAGCACGAACGCCGTATACGCGTCCGTGACTTTGCCGAGCGCGCCGAGCAGGGGCACCGCGCCGACCAGTGCAAGGCCGGTGAACAGAAGCATGTTGTTTTTTCGGCCAATGCGGTCGGACAGCGCGCCGAACGGCGGCTGCAACAACATGTAGACGATCAGCACGATCGTCATGATATAGGTCACCGTCACCGTGTTCAGGTGCGCCGTGTTGACCAGATATTTCTGCATATAGGTGGTGAACGTATAGAAATAGAGCGAGCCGATCATGGTGAAGGCGAGCACGATGGTTACCGCGCGCGGATGATGCCGAAGGAGGCCTACGACCGACCCCGCCTCCTTCGCGTGCATGGCCTCCTGGGATGCCGTTTCCGCAAGCGACCGCCGCAGAAACATGGCGACGACGGCGGCAATGGCGCCAATGAAGAACGGGATGCGCCAGCCCCAGGCCTTGAGCTGATCGGTGGTGAACAGGCCCTGCAGGATCGCGAGCACCAGAAGCGCGAGCAGCTGTCCGCCGATCAGTGTCACGTACTGGAAGGAGGAGTAGAAGCCGCGGTTTCCCTTCGAGGCGACCTCGCTCATATAGGTTGCGGCGGTGCCATATTCGCCGCCGACTGAAAGTCCCTGCACGAGCCGCGCCACAAGCAGGAGCACCGGCGCCGCGGTGCCGATGCTCGCATAGGTCGGCATCACCGCGATCATCAGCGATCCTGCGCACATCATCAGCACGGAGATGATCATGGAGGTGCGGCGACCATGCGTATCCGCGATCCAGCCGAACAACCATCCTCCCAAAGGCCGCATGAAGAAGCCAACGGCGAAGATTCCGGCGGTGGCGAGCAGCTGACTTGTGGTGTTGCCGGTCGGGAAAAAAGCCGCCGCGAAATAGAGCGAGGTGAACGCGTAGGCGTAGAAATCGTACCATTCGACGAGATTGCCGGAAGATGCGCCGACGATGGCTACGACACGGCGCCAGCGATCCGCAGCTTCGGATTCAGCCGTGATGGGAATGGTGTCAGCTGTGACGCTCATCGTTTCCTCCGCCGCGGCCTACCTCGTTTTGTTGTGCTTGTGTTGCAGAGCCGGCAAGTCGAAATTCTATAAACCTCACTCCGGAAAATTGCTACAGTTTGGACGGTAGGTGCCGGCTCATGATCAGATGAGTGTCTCCATTCCCGTGCGCTCCGTTCGCTGGCGAACACTGCCCGTAGCGGGCAGCCTGGGCGCGCTTGGCGTGGTCTACGGCGACATCGGCACAAGCCCGCTCTATGCCCTGCGCGAGGCGGTGAAAGCGGCAAGCGCGAACGGGACGCCGTCGCCGGAAGCCGTTCTCTCTGTTGTGTCGCTCATCATCTGGTCGCTCATTTTTATCATTTCGCTCAAATACGCGATCCTCATCATGCGCGCCGATAACCGCGGCGAGGGCGGCATCGTTGCGCTTCTGGCCATCCTGCGCGCGCGACACGCGCGGGCGCGGACCTGGCGCGGCGCCATACTGGTTGTGGGGCTGATCGGCGCGGCGCTCCTTTACGGCGATGGCGCGATCACGCCGGCGATTTCCGTGCTCAGCGCGCTCGAAGGCCTGAAAGTGGATGCGCCCGCATTGGCGCCGCTCGTAGTCCCGCTGACGGTGCTGGTCCTTGTTGTGCTTTTCGTCGTGCAATATCGGGGAACCGCATTCATCGGCGGCATTTTCGGGCCCGTCATGCTCGCCTGGTTCGTGGTCATCGGCATACTCGGGGTGCGCGGGATCATGCTTGCCCCGGAGATTCTGGGCGCGCTCAATCCGCTGCATGCCATCAATCTCGTGCTGCACGCATCGCCCCTCGTTGCGTTTGCGGTGCTGGGCGCGACTTTTCTCGCGGTCACCGGCGGCGAGGCGCTCTACGCGGACATGGGACATTTCGGACGCGGCCCGATCCGGCTGGCGTGGTTCGCCGTGGTCCTCCCCGGCCTTGCCCTGAATTACTTCGGACAAGGCGCGCTGCTCCTCGTCTCACCGCAGGCACTGGAAAATCCGTTTTATCAGCTTGCCCCGGGCTGGTTTCACTACGTGCTCGTTGCATTCGCTACCGTTGCAACGGTCATTGCGTCTCAGGCGATCATTTCCGGGGCCTATTCGCTCACCCAGCAGTCAATTCAGCTCGGGTTCCTGCCGCGGCTGCATGTGCTGCATACGGCCGCGCACGAACGCGGCCAGATCTATGTGCCGATCGTGAACTGGACACTGGCGGTTGCCACACTGGGGGCCGTCGTCGGCTTCGGCTCCTCGGATAATCTCGCGGGCGCCTACGGCATCGCGGTTTCCGCCCTGATGGCGATTACGACGCTTCTGGCGGCGCTGGTCGCTATCCAGTGGGGCTTCAATCCGGTGCTGGTCATTACCGTGAACGGCGCGTTTCTCCTGATCGATCTCGTGTTCTTTGCGGCGAACTCGATGAAGCTGTTCGAGGGCGGCTGGTTTCCGTTGCTCATCACCGCGGCGATCGCGTTCGTGATGCTCACCTGGCGCCGCGGGCAGCGCATATCCGAGAGGGCGCGCTCAAAGCTGCGGGAGAGCGAGCCGGAATTCATGCACAAGCTGAGCGAGCATCCGCCCGCGCGCCTACCCGGCACCGCCGCGTTCCTATCCTCCGCCACGCGCGGCGTTCCGCTCACGCTCACACATCATCTGCGGCATATGTACGCGTTGCACGAGCAGGTACTGCTCGTCACCGTGCTCAGTACCGAGGAGCCGCGCGTCGCCGAAGAGGCGCGCGTTGAAATCCATGAATTGACGTGCGGATTCACGCGCGTGATCCTGCGCTTCGGCTTCACGGAGACGCCCTCCGTCACAGAGGGCGTGCGCTATGCGCACGAGAATGCCGAGCTCAGCTGCGACCAGCTCTCGCGCGTTTCCTATTACATCGGCCGGGAAACGATCATCCCGACCGAGCATATTCCCGGCATGTGGGTATGGCGCGAGGCGCTCTACGCCTTCATGCAGCGCAACGCCGAACGATCCGCCGCGTATTTCTGCATTCCGGCGGCGCAGGTCGTGGAGATCGGCATCGAGATCGAGATTTGATCACCATGTCTCGTAGCCCGCATGAGCGAAGCGATATGCGGGACAATCCCGGATGTCGCTGCGCTCATCCGGGCTACGGGTAATACGGACTGGCATGCCACAGCAAACAATTGGCACGGTTCATTGCTTCGGATAACGTGATCCGCAAGTCTGCACCCGAGTGGAGGCGCCCATGTTGATGACCACGGATGCCGATGCGGTGGAAACGGCGGAATGGATCGACTCGCTGCGCGCAGTCCTCCATCACCAGGGTGCGGATCGTGCGGCATTCCTGCTCGAGAAGCTTAACGACGAGGCGCAGCGCGCAGGCGTGCACGCCGACTACGCGCTCAACACGCCGTACGTCAATACAATCCCGCCCGACCGTCAGGAGCGCGCCAACTGGGATCGCGATCTCGAGCACCGCATCCGGTCGATCATTCGCTGGAATGCGGTTGCGATCGTTCTGCGCGCCAACAAGGAATCTTCGGAGCTTGGCGGACACATCGCGAGCTTCCAGTCGGCCGCCACGCTCTACGACATCGGCTTTGGCCATTTCTGGCATGCTCCTTCCGCCGCCCACGGCGGCGACCTGATCTACATCCAGGGACATTCGTCGCCGGGCATCTACGCGCGTGCCTTCGTTGAAGGGCGTCTGACCGAGCAGCAGCTCCTGAATTTCCGCGAGGAAGCGGGCGGCAAGGGGCTCGCCTCCTATCCACATCCCTGGCTCATGCCGCAGTTCTGGCAGTTCCCCACCGTCTCCATGGGGCTGGGGCCGCTGATGGCGATCTACCAGGCGCGCTTCCTCAAATATCTGCACGGGCGCGGCATCGCCGATACTGCGCCGCGCAAGGTCTGGGCCTTCATGGGCGACGGCGAGATGGACGAGCCGGAATCGCTTGGCGCGGTTTCACTCGCCGGGCGCGAGAAGCTCGACAATCTCATCTTCGTCATCAACTGCAATCTGCAGCGTCTTGACGGGCCGGTGCGCGGAAACGGCAAGATCATCCAGGAGCTCGAGCGCGTTTTCCGCGGCGCCGGCTGGAACGTCATCAAGGTGATCTGGGGGTCCGAGTGGGACCCGCTGCTCGCCAGGGACAGCTCGGGGATGTTGCGCAAGCGCATGGAGGAATGCGTCGACGGCGAATATCAGGATTTCAAGTCGAAGAACGGCGCCTATGTGCGCGAGCATTTTTTCGGCAAATACCCCGAGACCGCCGCGCTGGTGAAGGACTGGACCGACGACGAGATCTGGGCGCTGCGCCGCGGCGGTTCGGATCCGGTCAAGGTGTATGCGGCGTATGCCGCCGCCGTGAAGCACACCGGTGAGCCTACGGTCATTCTCGCGAAGACCGTGAAAGGCTACGGCATGGGCGAGGCGGGCGAAGGCCAGAACATCACCCATCAGCAGAAGAAGATGGGCCTCGAGTCTTTGCGCAAATTCCGCGATCGCTTCGCCATTCCCGTGCCGGACGAACGGATGGAGGAAATCCCGTTCCTCACCCTCGGCGAGACCGAAATGAAATATTTGCGCGAGCGCCGCGGCCAGCTCGGTGGTCCCTTGCCGCAGCGCCGGCCCAAATCGAAGGCGCTCGAAGTGCCCGAGCTCTCCGCCTTCAGCGCGCAGCTCGCAAGCACGGAAACGCGCGAGATCTCAACGACCATGGCCTTCGTGCGCATTCTCAGCACGCTGTTGCGCGACAAGAACATCGGCAAATTCGTCGTGCCCATCGTGCCCGATGAGTCGCGCACCTTCGGCATGGAGGGCATGTTCCGCCAGCTCGGCATCTTCTCGCAGCTCGGCCAGCTCTACCGGCCGCAGGACGCCGATCAGCTGATGTTCTATCGCGAGGACAAGTCGGGACAGATGCTGCAGGAGGGCATCAACGAGGCGGGCGCCATGTCGTCGTGGATCGCCGCGGCAACCTCCTACAGCAGCAGCGATGCGCCGATGATCCCGTTCTACATCTATTATTCGATGTTCGGCCTGCAGCGGGTCGGCGATCTTGCCTGGGCAGCCGGTGATATGCGCTGCCGCGGATTTCTGCTCGGCGGCACCGCCGGACGAACAACGCTCAACGGCGAAGGACTGCAGCACGAGGACGGCCACAGCCACATCCTCGCGTCCACGATTCCGAATTGTGTCTCATATGACCCGACCTTCTCGTACGAAGTCGCCGTGATCATCCAGGACGGGCTGCGGCGCATGTTCAAAAGCCAGGAGGATGTCTATTACTACATCACGCTCATGAACGAGAACTACTCGCATCCGGCAATGCCGCAGGGTGTGGAGGAAGGCATACGCTGCGGCATGTATCTGTTCCGCGAAGCGAAGGACGGCCAAGGCCCGCGCGTGCAACTGCTCGGCTCCGGCACCATCCTGCGCGAAGTGATCGCCGCGGCCGACCTGCTGGCGCAGGACTTCGGCGTTGCGGCCGACATCTGGAGCTGTCCGAGCTTCAACGAGCTGCGCCGCGAGGGCCTCGAAACCGAACGCTGGAATTTGCTGCATCCGGGTGGCGCGCCGCGCAAGAGCTATGTCGAGCAGTGCCTTGCGCAGAGACAAGGGCCGGTGATCGCCTCGACCGACTATATGCGCGCTTTTGCGGACCAGATCCGCCCCTATGTTCCTCGCGGCTACATCTGTCTCGGCACCGACGGCTTCGGGCGCAGCGATTATCGCAAAGCGCTGCGCCGGTTCTTCGAGGTCGATCGTCACTACGTCGCGGTTGCCGCGCTCAAGGCGCTTGCCGACGAGAACATGGTCGAGCAAGGCAAGGTCGAGTCCGCCATCCGCAAATACGGCATCGACACGGAGAGACCACCGCCCTGGAAGATGTAACCAACCATGTGATCGCCCCGCCTCCGGGTCCGGCCTGCGGCCGGCCCGAAGGTAAACTCCGACGGGCGATCCAGCAATCGCGTATGTACCGAATTGCCCATCTCCTCCTCGCCAGATCCAGTGAATACTGGATGCCCGCTTTCGCGGGCATGACATGAGGGGCCGTGGGCAAACGTCGGGGAGGCAAGTGCAATGGGCGAGTTGAGGCAGGTCCACGTACCCGATATCGGCGACTTCAAGGATGTGCCGGTCATCGAGATTCAGGTGAAGCCCGGTGACCATGTCGGAGTCGAGGCGCCCCTTATCACCCTTGAATCGGACAAGGCCTCCATGGAGGTGCCGTCTCCCGCCGCCGGCATAGTCAAGTCGCTTACCGTGAAAGTCGGCGACAAGGTGAGCGCCGGCACCTCCATCCTGACGATGGAAGTGGACGGCGCGGGCGGCGCTGCCGAAGCGAAAAAGCCCGCCGTCTCTCCGCCGCCCGCCGCGACGCAGGCGCGTGCCGGCGTCGCCGAGGTCCGCGTTCCCGACATCGGCGATTTCAAAAACGTGCCCGTCATCGAGATTATGGTGAAGCCGGGGGAGAGCATTTCGGCGGAGCAGCCGCTGGTCACGCTTGAATCCGACAAGGCCTCCATGGACGTGCCCTCGCCGTTGCGCGGCGTCGTGCAGGAGCTGAAAGTCAAAGTCGGCGACAAGGTCAGCGAGGGTAGCGTCATTCTGACGCTCGCGACCGAAGCCGCCGCAGCGCAGCCGCAGCGTCCGTCACCTCCTTCTGCGCCAGCAAAACCGGCTCCACCCGTTGCGCCCATCCCGGTTACAGCCGCGCCGGCTACCCCGAGCGCACCCTATGCCTCCTTTGAGATCCCCTACGCCGGCCCGTCCACGCGCAAGCGCGCGCGCGAGCGCGGCATCGATCTGCGCCAGGTGAAGGGCAGCGGAACGCGCGGACGCATTCTGCCGTCCGACGTCGATGCGTTTGTCAAAGCTCCCGCGGCAGCCGCGCCGGCGGCGCGCGCTGCACCCGCGGCTGGCGTGGGCGGCGTCGAGCTCCTCCCCTGGCCCAAGGTCGATTTCGCAAAATTCGGACCGATCGAGACGAAGCCGCTCTCGCGCATCAAAAAGATCTCCGCCGCTAACCTGCACCGCAACTGGGTGATGATCCCGCACGTCACCAGCCACGAGGACGCGGACATCACCGACCTCGAGGAATTCCGCGTGCGGCTCAACAAGGAGAACGAAAAATCCGGCGCGCGCGTGAGCATGCTCGCCTTCATGATCAAGGCGGCCATCGCAACGCTGAAGAAATTCCCCGAGTTCAATGCCTCGCTCGACGGCGAGAACCTGGTCTTGAAAAAGTACTATCACATCGGTTTTGCGGCCGACACGCCGCAGGGACTGATGGTGCCGGTCATTCGCGATGCCGACAAGAAGGGCGTCATCGACATCGCCAGGGAGATGGGCGAGCTCGCCAGGCTTGCGCGCGACGGCAAGCTCAAGCCCGATCAGATGCAGGGCGGCACGTTCACGATATCGAGCCTGGGCGGCATCGGCGGAACCTATTTCACGCCCATCATCAATGCCCCGGAAGTGGCGATCATGGGTGCCTGCCGCTCGTTTTATAAGATGGTGTGGGACGGCAAGCAGGCGGTGCCGCGCCTCATTCAGCCGCTTTCGCTCTCCTGGGACCATCGCGTGATCGACGGCGCTGCGGCCGCGCGCTTCAACGTCTTTTTCGCGAGCCTTCTTGCCGACATGCGCCGCGTCCTCGTGTAATCGTGTCAGAAGCGCACACCTCTCCCCGTCATCCTGAGGCGCGAGCGAGCGTAGCGAGCGAGCCTCGAAGGATGGCGGCCACAGCGTTGCCGATCATCCTTCGAGGCTCGGCGCGTTGCGCCGAGCACCTCAGGATGACGGCGTGAGATTCGTGAACTGATATTACGAGTAAGGCAGTGCCCATGGCCAACGTCATCGAAGTGAAAGTGCCGGACATCGGCGATTTCAGGGATGTCCCGATCATCGACGTGCTGGTCCGGCCCGGCGATCGCGTGAAGACCGAAGATCCGCTGATCACGCTCGAGTCCGACAAGGCATCCATGGACGTGCCTTCGCCGCTCGACGGCGTGGTCAAGGAGCTCAAGGTCAAGGTCGGCGACAAGGTTTCCGAAGGCTCGCTCATTCTGGTCGCCGAGGCGGAAGCGGCGCCGGCCGGCGTGGCGCCGGCGCAGAAGGTCAAGGGAGGCGGCACGGCAAGCGGAGAAGGCGCGCCGGTTGCCGACTATGGGTCGGCGGCAGGAGTCTACGGCACCATCGAAGTGCGCGTGCCCGACATCGGCGACTTCAAGGATGTGCCCATCATCGAAGTCGCCGTGAAGCAAGGCGACCGCGTCAAGCCGGAAGATCCGCTGATCACGCTTGAATCAGACAAGGCATCGATGGACGTGCCCTCGCCGTCGGCCGGCACGGTGAAGGACATCAGCGTCAAGGTGGGCGACAAGGTCAGTGAAGGAAGTCTCATTCTTACGCTGGAGACCGGTGTGGTCGGTGCGGCACCCGCGGCGCCGTCAAGCGGCCGCGGCGCGCAGGCCGCGCCGCAGATACCCGCGCCGTTCGCAGCGCGTCACGCGGGCGCGGCCGACGTTGAATGCGACATGGTGGTTCTGGGCGCGGGGCCCGGCGGCTATTCGGCCGCGTTCCGCTCCGCCGACCTCGGCATGAACACGGTTCTCGTCGAGCGTTATCCAACGCTCGGTGGTGTGTGCCTCAACGTCGGGTGCATCCCCTCGAAGGCGCTGCTGCACACTGCGTCCGTCATGGATGAGGTGAAAACCATGGCGGCGCACGGCATCACCTTTGCGCCGCCCAGGATCGAGGTGGAGAAGCTGCGCACGCACAAGGAGAAGGTCGTCGGCAAGTTGACCGGCGGTCTCGCCGGCATGGCGAAGATGCGCAAAGTCACCGTGCTGCAAGGAGTCGGCAAATTCCTCGATCCGCATCACCTGCGCGTGACGCCGAAGAACGGCGGCGAAGGCAAGGTGGTGAAATTCGATCGCGCCATCATCGCCGCCGGCTCGCAGGCCATAAAGCTGCCGTTCATTCCCGACGATCCGCGCGTCGTCGATTCAACGGGCGCGCTCGAGCTCCGCCAGGTGCCCAATTCCATGCTGGTGATCGGCGGCGGCATCATCGGCCTCGAGATGGCGACGGTGTACTCATCGCTCGGCACTCGCATCGACGTGGTGGAGATGCTCGATGGGCTAATGACCGGCGCTGATCGCGACCTCGTAAAGGTGTGGGAAAAGAAGAATGCCGGCCGCTTCGACAAGGTCATGCTCAAGACCAGGACGGTCGCGGTCGAGGCGACGCCGGAGGGCCTCAAGGTGCGCTTCGAGGGCGAGAATGCGCCGGCCGAGCCGAAGCTCTACGACATGGTGCTGGTCGCCGTGGGACGCAGTCCGAACGGCAAGAACATCGGCGCGGAAGCCGCCGGCGTGGCGGTGAGCGAGCGCGGCTTTATCCCGGTCGACAAGCAGATGCGCACCAACATGCCGCACATCTTCGCCATCGGCGACATCATCGGCCAGCCGATGCTCGCGCATAAGGCAGTGCACGAGGGCCACGTCGCGGCGGAAACCGCGGCCGGCAAGAACAGCGTCTTCGAGGCGCGTCAGATCCCGTCGGTCGCCTACACCGATCCGGAAGTCGCGTGGGCGGGGCTCACCGAGGAGCAGTGCAAGGCGCAGGGGTTACGGTATGGGAAGTCCGTGTTTCCGTGGGCGGCCTCGGGACGCGCGATTGCCAATGGCCGCGACGAGGGCTTCACCAAGCTTCTCTTCGACGAGAGCAACCATCGCCTTCTTGGCGGTGGCATCGTCGGAACGCATGCGGGCGACCTGATCGGCGAGGTGTGTCTCGCCGTCGAGATGGGCTGCGATCCCGTCGACATCGGCAAGACCATTCACCCGCACCCGACGCTCACGGAATCCATCGGCATGGCCGCCGAGGTGTTCGAGGGCGTCTGCACCGATTTGCCGCCACAGAAGAAGAAGTAATACTCAGCAAAGCCGTCATGGCCGTGCTTGTCACGGCCATCCACGTCTTGCTTCCAAAAAGACGTGGATGCGCGGGTCAAGCCCGCGCATGACGCGCGGACATTTATTCCCGCCGGAAATGCTTGCCCTCGCCGATGAGGCCGTATTGCGGGATGGAGATGCGGCGCTTGCCGTCCGCCACCGCATAGCCGATGCGATACGCGCGCTTGCCGCGGCTGCCCAGGATTGAGATCGCCGCATCCGCATCCTTCTCCCCGACGATGGCGCAGAAGCCGGTGCCCATGTTGAACACGAAGAACATCTGCGTGTCCTCGACGTTCTCCAGCTTCTGGATGAGCGAGAAGATGGGCGGCACCGGCGGAAGCGCGTCGATGACAAAACTGACCGGCGCTTCCAGGCGCAAAATGTTGAGAAAACCGTCGCCGGTGATGTGAATGAACGCCTTGACCGACTTCACGCGCTCGAGCAGCTCGAGCGCCTCCTGCACATAGATGTGGGTGGGACGCAGCAACTCGCTTCCCAGATCGCGGTCGAGCTCGCCGAACGGATGCGAGAGCGCATAATTATTGGTCTGAAACAACGCGCGGCGCGCCAGCGAAAAGCCGTTGCTGTGAATGCCATTGCTTTCCACGCCGATCACGGCGTCGCCGTCCTGCACATCCCGGCCGACGAGGATTTTATCGAGGGCGACATGGCCGATCGCCGTCCCGGCAAGATCGAAGCCGATGATCATGTCCTTGAGCTGCGCCGTCTCGCCGCCGGAAATGGAGATTCCCGCTTCCTGCGCGCCCTTGCAGAGCCCGACTGACAGCTCGTCGAGGATGCTGGCCTCGAGCTTGTCGATGGCGAGGTAGTCGACCATCGAGATGGGCTTTGCCCCGACGCACAGGAGATCGTTCACGTTCATGGCGACGCAATCGATGCCGACTGTGTCGTACCGGCGCAGCTTGTGGGCGATGACAGCCTTAGAGCCGATGCCGTCGGTGGTGATCGCAATGCCGTGGCCGCCAATGTCGACCACATTGGCGAAATACCCGATCGGCAGCTTGACCGCGCCGAACTCGCCCGCTTTCGGCCAGGTGCCGACAATGCGGGATGCAAGCTTGCGCAGCCCTGCATCGGCCTCGTCGGTATCGACGCCGGCCTCGCGGTAGCGATCGTGCGTGGCTGTCATTGAGCTCTCATTAGTATATGCGCAATGCGGACATACCTCGTCATGGCCGGGCTTGTCCCGGCCATCCACGTCTTTGTACCCACAAAAGAAGAAAGACGTGGATGCGCGGAACAAGTCCGCGCATGACGCGAGTTAATTCACCGCGTCCGCGTGGCGGATGAGGCGGATGCGCTCGGTGCCCGATTCCGCAATCCAGCATTCGATAGAGCCCTCGCCCTTGCGGCCGAGGAGCTGGCGCACGTTGGCATTCGGGCGATCGCTCGGGAAGCTCGCGAAGGTCTCGGTGACCGGATCAAAGCGGACGATCGCATTCGCCGCCCAGTCCGACAACCAGACCTTGTCGTCCGGATCGACCCATACCGCATAGGCGCGGGGTCCCGCGCCCGGCAGCTTCCATTCCTTCCAGCTCCTGGCTGAGGGATCATAGAGAGCGACGTTTCCCGCGTTCCACTCGCTGACCCACAGCCGCCCTTTTGAGTCCGACCACACGCGCCGCGCGCCCTGGCCCTTCGTGGGCGGCTCGAGCACGGTCGCCGCCCCGCTCTCGAGATCGACATTGGCGAGATAGCTGCCCGCGAGGGACACGAACCAGATATCGCCTTTGGGCGTGGCGGTCATGCCATAGGGGCCGTGCCCCTTGGGCGCATCCCACACTTTCATCTCGCCCGACTTCGGATCGAGCCGGCCATACACGCCGCTCTGTCCCGTGAACCAGATGCGCGCCTTGCCGTCGAAAGCCGCGGTGTTGAGGTTGGCGTAAGGCTTGTCGGACGGCAGCGGCCAGCGCTGCACGGCCTTCGTCGCCGCATCGACGCGCACGATCGCATTCTGTCCGCCGTCGGTGAACCACGGTGCGCCGTCCGGCCCAACGATCACGCCGTGCGGCGCCGCATTCCTGCCCAGTGCAATGCGCTCGATCTCTCCGGTTGCCGGATTGAGGCGGCCGCCGACACCCGCTCCTTGCCCCGCGTACCAGACCTCGCCGTTCGGCGCCGCCGCCACGTCGTGCGGAAAGTCGCCTTTCGTAACGGTGTAGTATTTCGACTCCTGCGCCTGTGCCGATGCGAGCACCGCTCCCAACATGACAAGTGCGGCAAGTACCAGACGCATCGAGACCTCCGATTCAGCGAAGCCACGTACCGACACCTGTCGGGAAAATCAAATAAGGATTTCTGTTCACACCAGCGGCAGCTGCGCGGATTTTTTCATCGGCGCGCTGCGCCCGTAGGTCTTGCGCTTGTGCTTTGATTCCGCCGCTCTGCCGATTGTTCCCGCTTGCACGGCCGCGGCTTCCTCGAGCTCTGCCTTGCCGGGATATTTCGGTCGTCCAACGAGCAGCAACGGGGGAGCAGCGGGCGCGTCGCGCACGCGCGCCTCGGCCATGCTCACGTAGGCAGGGTTGATATCGATGCCGATGTAGCGGCGGCCCATGCGCCTGGCGACCGCGCAGGTGGTGCCGGTGCCCACGAAGGGATCGAGCACGGTCTCGCCCGCAAAGCCGACGCTCGCGCCGTAGCTGTAGAGGCGAAGCAACCGCGCGGGGAGCTTTTCCGGAAACGGCGAGGGATGCTCGCCCTCGCGTTTGACGTCCTCCGGATACATGAACCAGACCTGCTGCGTGAGGTCGAGCCATTCGCTGCGCGCGATCCTGTTTGCCTCCTTCACCTGCGTATCGAATTTCGGCGGCCTGCCCGCCTTCACATAGACATTGATGAACTCGATTGTGTTGTTCTCGATGATGTTGCCCGGCCAGGGATAGCTCCCGAACATCATTTTCGATGTCTGCTTCTGCCAGATGAAGAGGCTGTAGCGCTGCAGGTCCGTTTCTTTCAGGATGCGATGCTCCATATCGAAGGCGATGTTCTTGATGTGGCGCGTGTGCTGGGCAATGAGCCGCTTGGGGATGGGCATGATCGGCGCGTTGATGCACAGCTTGCCGTTTGGGCGCAGCACGCGCGCGCACGCGTTCCACACCGACTGCATGTCGGCGAGATAAGCTTCATAGGAAAGCCACGGACTCTGTTCCCAGTCGTATTCCACCGCCGTCCAGTAGGGCGGCGAGGTCACGACCAGATCGATGCAGCCGTCCGGGAATGCCGTCAGCACTTCGGCCGCATGCCCGACGAGCAACTGGTTAATGAGTGGGGCTGAGCCTGGTTGGACCGTCTGCGTGCACATCCTCTATGGCAACGTCGTTGCGATAGCACGGATCACGTTATACGCTTGACGTATTACGCTCCGGAGCATACATCTGGAATGCATGATAAGGTCGTTCCGCGACCGTGCAACTCATCGCCTTTGGATGGGCGAATTTGTGAAGCGGTTCAGCGCGATCGAAAAGCAAGCATTGCGAAAACTCGATATGCTGCATAACGCCCGTAACTTGAACGACCTGCGCACGCCGCCAGCAAACAGACTGCAAGCACTCGCAGGAGATCGGCAAGGACAGTACTCGATTCGCATCAATGACCAATGGCGAATCTGCTTCATGTGGACGGCTGAGGGGCCAGCGAATGTTGAAATCGTCGATTACCACTAAAGGCGTTCCCACCCCCAATCGCGTGACCACTCATCCCGGGGAGATACTCGGTGAAGAGTTTCTCAAGCCGCTCGGGATGTCAGTGAACGCGCTGGCGATGGCGTTACGCGTTCCCGCCACGCGTGTCGGCGCAATTGTCAAGGGTCAGCGGTCGGTCACGGCTGATACTGCCCTGCGGCTGGCGCGGTTCTTTGCCACCAGTCCGGAATTCTGGATGAACCTGCAGGCGATGCACGACCTGACCAAGGCTCGACTGGAAAGCGGCCGGACAATCGAGCGGGATGTGCGACCCCGCGCCGCTTAAGAATTGCCCCCGTCCGTTAGCCAGACCGCATCGCCTGCGAGCTCCGGCCAGCCGATGGGACGGCTCGCGCGTTTTGCAGCTTCCGCCGGCGCCAGTCGAGCGTCCCAGCGCGCCGCCATGATGCGCTGGCCGTTGCAGCCCGCCGAAGCGTCGGAGATCAGCCAGCTGATCGGCGGCCCCATGATTTCCGGCCGCAGCATTTTTTCGCGCGGCCAGCCGGACGCATCGGAAATGAGCGGCGTGTCGGTCGGCCCGCCCGGGATCAGCACGTTGACCGTGATGCCGCTGCCTTCGACCTCCTTCGCCCACACGGCGGACGCCGATTCGAGCGCCGCCTTCGCCGACCCATAGGGCAGCACGCGCAACATGGTGACATAGCTCGTCGTGTTGTTGACGATGCGGCCAAAGCGGTCTTTGCGCATCATCGGCAGAACGGCGCGCGTGAGCATCACCGGCGCGCGCACGAAGATGGCAAAGAACCAATCCCAGATCTCCGGCGTCAGCTCCTCGATGCCGGGATGGCGCGCCTCCGCATCGGGCCGGATCGCGCTCATGCCGATCCCCGCATTGTTGATGAGCGCCGTGATCGTGCCGAAACGCCGGCGCGCCGCTTCGATCGCCTGCGTGCACCCTGCTTCCGTCGCGAGGTCCGCTGCGATTGCGCAAAGCCGATCAGCCGTGCCGAGCGCTTGCTGCAGTCGATCGAGCCCGGCGGCGTCACGATCCACGGCCGCGATGCTGTGTCCGTCTTTGAGCAGCGCCTGCGTCATGACCTTTCCGAGGCCGCCGGCGGCCCCGGTCAAAAGCACGATACGATTGCCTGGCATGCGGTTGCTCCGGAGCTGACCCTCTCTAACCAGGAAGCACTCGATGAACATACCATGCGCCCGCACCGCCGGCGCCGGCTCCCGTTCGCCGCGGGCGATTACCGCGATGGCCGGCTGTGGTGCCTGACCACACATAGAGGGCACGCTGCCCCAAGGGCCCGGAAAGCTGCATCGGCTGAACGATCGCGTCCGCGGGAACGCAGGCCATCTACGCCGCGGTCGTGCTCGCGGCACTCGCGCGCGTCATCGTCGGTTTGCTTCACGTCGCGATGTTAGGACTGCTTCACGTCGCAGCCTTTGCGTGGGTCGCATTCGCCGGCTTCGCGCTCCTCTATGCGCCCCTTCTGTTTCGTGCCCGCAGAAGCTGATCGGCCAGCCGGAGTGCAAGCCGCATAACGCGCTTCTTACCTTTTGCCCGCTAGATGAACGCATGCAGTGGTTAGCGCCGATGCTCCGACCCCTGGGCGAGTGGGGGGTGCTTGTCCTCATCCTGCATCCGGTCTGGCTCACGCTGCTCGTTGCGCTCCTCTCGGTCATCCTGATTGTCCGGCTGCAGCTGTGGCGCAAACACAGGCGGGCCTGCATCGCCGTGCTGGTTGGTGCCGGCGCGGTTTATCTCCTCGATGCAGCAATCGCTCTGCCACGCATCGCTTATGCCTGGCGAATTCCCGAATATCCCGTCGCCTATCGAAAGGTGCAGCTGCCAGCGATGCTCGTCCTGGTCAACGCAGATTGCGATAAGGAGTGTCATGCCCGCCTGATCTCCGGCGAGCTGAAGGAGGTGATCCTTGTCGAGACCCACATTCACCGTTATGCGGGCGTGCAACCGCCGCGGCGGTATCGCGCCGGGTGGTCGCTTCCGAGAGAGTGCCCTCCGGAACGGCTGCGCGCCCTGCATTGGAGCGTTGCCCAGCTTGGCAAAGACGGTTTTTGCCCGCTGATCGAGCCGACCGGGTTGCCCGCTGTGGGCATCTTTGTGGTGCAGGAATCCTTCCTGGTGATTGCCCGCGAGCGCGCTGCGCGATTCAGGCCGACCTATCTGACGGATGCGCCTCCGGGACTGACAATTAGATTCCGGGCTGTGGAAGTGCAGCTGCGCTCGCCGCAGGGCGTGGAGGTGATCGCGGCGAGACGCAAATACGAAGCGCCCGGACTGCTCGGCCTGCCGCCTCTGATCGGATGCTGGGAGCGGCCCGACAATATCATCTGGATCATGCCGCCCGGCGACACGGGCTGCGGCTTATGGCGATGGTTCACGTGGGGAGGGGATCAGGGGTGGAGCGATGACACGGTCGAGTGGGTCTACAGGGACGTGTTCACGGCTCCTGCGGAGTAGCTCGTCAGCCGCATCGCCTCATAAAAACAGTGGAACTCGGGAGGGGGCTGTTCTATTGTTTCCTATCACCGGCTGCGAACCCTGAGTTCAGGCGTCGGTGGCTGAGAGACAACGTGTGCTCCCGCCTGTCAACGCAAGGAGCACAAATGCCGCAAACCATCGAAGAATATCGACGCCGTATGGATGCCTGTACGGCAAACGCTGAACGCTCGCCCAACGAAGAAATACAAGAGTTGTGGCAAACGATAGCGTGCAGCTATCGCTTTCTCCTGCAGCGCGAGGAACTGATTGAAGCACAGAACGCCCGGAGGGATGGCAGGCTGCCTCAGAAGTCGCTGCCGTAGCGCGCACGCAGGCGGACGCGGTCCTTGCTGCTTCTTGGTCCCGGAAGTGTCCCGCTGCTGAGTGTTGAACTAAAAGTACCGTCGCACGTGTGGCGCTCCCTGGCGAAGCGCCCCACCCTTGTCGGTCAACGCGTTAGCACTTTAAAACGGCTCTGCGCGTGCTTTCCGTAACGGCCGTTTTTGGAGGGAAATTGTCCTAGCGGCGGGACGTGACAGGTTCTTGGCCTTTGGACGACCCGGCAAGCACTTCAACCAACTTGCGCGCGAACTCCGGTGTGTCGATGGTCGCAATCTCGTCGGGGCTGCCTATCAAAACGAGAAGGTCGTGCAATTCCCGCACCGGTTCCGGCGAACGCCGCAAGCCTCGCTTGTGCGGTTCCGTTGTATTGAGTTGCTGGGAGTTGAACTCCATCAGCAAGCGGTTCAGGTCGGCAACTGCTTCGCGTGCCGCTTCCGCTTGCTCAAGTTCTTCTGCTGCTCGGGCGCGCAGCCGGTCGGCGTAAGCCTTGTCTTTGCTTGCTCTGGCCCAGGACAGTAGCGTCTTGGCCTGCTCACGATGGTAACGCGCGCTCGGCATGAGGCACCGCGGTCCCACGCCCCCCTAGGTGGTTATTAACTAAAGTCGGACGGCGAACGTTCCGTGCGTCGCTCACTGTTTCCCCTGAGGATTGTGTCCGCGGCGGTTCACGGTCGCGGCTCAACTCACGGACTTCCGCAGCAGCGTGCATCCACGCTTTGGCCATTTCAATGGAGTGGCGACGGTCCTCCTCAGAGGCACTTTCGTCGGCCCACCGCATGCACTCTCGGGCAAACTCGCGAAATTGTTCTGCCGACATGTGGCCCCTCACTTGGGAAAGGAGGCACCCCGTACCGATAGAGCCAAGGCACAAACGGCTGCAAAGTTCCAGTGTTCGCCTTTAGGCTTGTGGGAACAAAGGTCGAGCACTATGGACGAGGTAGCTGCTAGGGGATCGGGAGGGGTGTGTGAGTAAAGAAGCCGAGTACCGCCGGCACGCTGCAACCACGCTGGCGCTCGCTCAACGCGCTAAGTCAAACGCGGACAGGGTTCGCCTGCTTGGGATGGCGGACGCGTGGCTCGAATTGGCTGATCGAGCCCACAAGGCTGCTCGCCGCCACATCGAAAGGATCGGGCACCTATACCCGCGCCTTCGATCAAAGATACTGGGCTCTGGCACGGAAGCCGAGTAGCACCAGGGCACATAATACCGGGGTGCGACCAGTGGTCAAAGGAACCTGTGGAGAGCCACAAACATTCCCTAATGAAGTCTACGTAGCTTTGCACTGATGTAGTGTTTGTTGCGTCCCGCGTAGGTAGGACCAAGAAGCCCGGCGATACTGCCGGGCTTCTTCTCTTTCGGACCCCTGTGCTCGTTGTCGTGCATCAACCCCTCAAACGGCCGCCCGATCGACTTGCCACGCACGAAATGCGGGCTCGGCAATAACTTCGTTGTTGAGTGGGTTACTGCGGCGAGATTGCCTGCTCGTTGCCGTCTGTATGGTCTCAAGAAGGGCGGGATGCGCAGGATTGCAGAAGCGGGCGGTACGACGCACGAGCTGATGGCATATCTTGAACTGAAAAAACTGGCGCACAAGTGTGGCGCTCCCTAGGGGACTCGAACCCCTGTTTTCGCCGTGAGAGGGCGACGTCCTGGGCCGCTAGACGAAGGGAGCAAGGCGCGGAGGGGTTGCAGATAGACCCGATCCGCAGCGCGCGCAAGCAGCCGGCTCCGTGCGGGCTGCAGCTGGAACTCCGTCGCCGGCTTCAGAATTGTTGCGGTGCCGGTTTGAGCTCCACAAAACTCCCAGGAGGAAGCGACCATGGGCCTGTTTACGCGAGACATCCATAGCCTCGAAGACCTCTATCACCACGGGCTGCAGGACATCTATTACGCTGAAAATCAGATCGTGAAGTCGCTGCCGAAGATGATCGAGAATGCGCGCGACGGCGAGCTCAAGCGCGGCCTGCAGCAGCATCTGCGCGAGACCCAGGAGCAGGTCCGCCGCCTCGAGCAGGTTTTCAAGCTGCACGACCAGGAGGCGAGCGGGGACAAGTGCCCCGCCATCGACGGCATCATCCAGGAAGGCGACGACCTCATGGGCAACGTCGACGACACGGATACGCTTGGCGCGGGACTCATCGCCGCTGCGCAGGCGGTCGAGCACTACGAGATCACCCGCTATGGGGCGCTCATCGCCTGGGCGAAGGAGCTCGGCCACCGCCACGATGTGCCGCTGCTCACGCGCACGCTCAACGAGGAGAAGGCAACCGACAAGAAGCTCACCGCGCTTGCGGAACGGCGGGTCAACCCCCGCTCGGAAAAAGGCACCGTTCACGCCAGACGCGGCAGCGCCAGGTCGAACCCGCGCGCGGCCGCAAGCCGCCGCAAGTCCGGCACCAAGACCGGCAACAAGAAGAAAGCCTCAGCCCGCCGCGCCTGATGCGCCTTTCTCCCGCCATGCGCGCATAGCGCGCGGGAGGGGGCCTGCCTGTCATGGCCTGGCTTGTCCCGGCTTGTCCCGGCCATCCACGTCTGTTTAGAAGATAAGACGTGGATGCGCGGAACAAGTCCGCGCATGACGTCCCCTGCCGTCCTCCTGGTGCACCATCATGCAAATTTATTTGCATTCCGTCCTTGCCCTCATCGCTGCGTTTCTGATGTCCACGCCAGCGCTCAGCGCCGAGGTGGTGCTGCGCGCGGTCTCGGCCTTCGCGGAGAAAACCTATGCCGCCCGCCCGTTCGAGGAGTTCATTGAGCGCGTCAACGCGGCGGGGAAGGGCGTCGTGCAGATCAATTACATCGGCGGGCCCAAGGCGATGCCGCCGTTCGAGGTCGGCAACGCGGTGAAGAGCGGCGTCATCGATATCGGCAGCGCAACCGGCGCCTTCTACACCAACGTCATGCCGGAAGCCGATGCGTGGAAGCTCACGCAAAGGCCGATGTCGGAGCTGCGCCAGAATGGCGGTTTTGCCTATATGGCTGCGCTCTACGGCACGAAAATGAACGCGCTCCTGCTCGGCCGGCACGTCAACAACAATCCGTTTCATCTTTATCTGAACAAGCGCATCGACAAGCCCGACCTCACCGGGCTCAAGATCCGCATCACTCCGGTCTATCGCGATTTCTTCCAGGCGCTCGGCGCGACCGTGGTGCAGACCGCCCCGGGCGAGGTCTACACCGCCCTCGAGCGCGGCGTCGTCGACGGCTACGGCTGGCCGATCACCGGGATTTTCGACCTCGGCTGGCACGAGAAGACGAAGTACCGCGTCGATCCCGGCTTCTATTCGGCGGAAGTGTCTATACTCGTGAACAAAACCAGATGGGACAGCCTCACTGACGCGCAGAGCGAGGTTTTGCGCAAAGAGGGCATGCGCGCCGAGGAGGAGGCGTACGCGCGCTTTGCAAAGGAGAACGATGAGGACATCAAGCGGCAGGCCGCCGCCGGTATCGAGGTGATCAGGTTCAACGGGGCGGTGGGGCAGTCGTACCTCGACAAAGCCTACGAGGCGGGCTGGGCGGGAATTATTCGTCAGAGTCCCGAGCACGGCCCAAAACTGCGCGAATTTTTCTCCAAGCCAAAGTAGCTTGTGTCCCGGATGCGGTGCAGCGCGAAGCGCTGCACCGCTGATCCGGGACCGCCACGGACTGTAATGGTCCCGGTTCTGCGGCGCATCACTGCGTGCTGCGCCGCGCCCGGGACACGTTTAAGCGTGGGAGGGATAGGCGTGGCCACGTTCTCGATTATCTACGGCCGGCTGCTTGACGTCATGCTCGGCGCCGCGTGCCTGCTGCTGCTCGCGCTCACGCTGCTCATCGGGCTCGATGTCCTGTTGCGCAATCTTGGCGCGGGCGGGATTCCGCCGAGCAACGAGCTCTCCGAGGACGCGCTCTACCTCATCACCTTGCTCGCGGCTCCGGGCCTGCTGCGTCAGGGCCGCCACATCCGCGTGGATATCGTGCTGCGCCTTCTCCCTGTGCAGGTGGGCTGGGCCTTGGAATGGATCAGCGACGCCATCGGGCTCGTCTGCTGTTTCTATTTCGTCTGGTACGGCGCGCGCGCGACGCTCGACAGTTTCGCCAGCGGCTCGCTGTCCATCAAGACGCTCATCCTGCCGGAATGGTGGCTGCTCGCGCCGATGCCGCTCGCCTTTGCCCTGCTCGCGCTCGAATTCGTCTTCCGCATGCACCGCCTCGCGCTCGCCGAGCGGCGCCCGCGCGACGACGCCGTCTCCGCCGCTTAGGCAGGCCGATTGCATGTCCTGGCAGATGGCCTCGCTCCTCCTTCTCGGCGGCTCCATGCTGCTCCTGTTCATGGGGCTCCCGGTCGCCTTCTCGTTCGTCGCCATCAACATCGTCGGCGCGCTGATCTTTCTCGGCGGCGAGCCCGGCCTCAATCAGATGATGCGCAACAGCGCCGTCGCGGTGCTCAATTTCTCGCTCACGCCCATCCCGCTGTTCGTGCTCATGGGCGAGGTGCTGTTTCACACCGGCCTTGCGCTGAAGGTGATCGATGGCATCGAGCGCCTCGTGCGCCAGATCCCCGGCCGGCTCGCGGTAATCGGCGTCGTCGCAGGCACCGTGTTCTCGGCCATCTCCGGATCGACCATCGCCACCACCGCCATGCTCGGCTCGCTGATGCTGCCGGTGATGCTGGCGCGCGGCTACAGCCCGGTGCTGGCGACGGGGCCGCTGATGGCAATCGGCGCTGTCGACATGCTCATCCCGCCCTCGGCGCTCACCGTGCTGCTCGGAAGCCTCTCCGGCATCTCGATTTCGAAATTGCTGATCGGTGGCATTGTGCCTGGGCTGATCCTGAGCGCGGCCTTCGTCGGCTACATCGTCCTCCGCGTGAAGATGAACCCGGCGCTGGCACCGACCGCGGCCGTTGAGGAACGCCACGGCTGGGCCAAATACGAGCTGCTTCTGCTTTACGTGCTGCCGCTCGTCGCGATCTTCGTCGTGGTGGTCGGCGCGATGACGGGGGGCATGGCGACGCCGACCGAGTCCGCCGCGCTGGGCGCCATCGCCACGCTGGTGCTTGCCGCCTGTTACGGTGCGCTGACGAGCCGCGCGCTGTTCGATGCGTTGCGCGGCACCGTGCTGATCTCGGCCATGATCCTGTTCATCATCCTGGGCGCCGTCACTTTCTCGCAGATCCTGAGCTTCTCCGGCGCGACCGAGGGGATCGTCTCCACCATCCTGGGTCACGGCTTTTCGCCCTTTGCCATTCTGGCCAGCATGATGGGACTGCTGATCTTTTTGGGCATCTTCGTCGACCAGGTGAGCATGATGCTGATCACGCTTCCGGTGTTCATGCCCATCGTGCAGCGCCTCGACATCGACCTCATCTGGTTCGGCGTGCTCTATCTGATCTGCATGCAGCTCGGCCTGCTCTTGCCCCCGCACGGGCTTCTGTTGATGACCATGAAGGGCGTTGCCCCGCCGCAGGTCACCATGAGCCACATCTTCCGCGCGGTGGTGCCCTACATCGTCATGAGCTTGGTGCTGCTCGCGGTGATTGCTGCTTTCCCGGCGCTTGCGGTGTGGCTGCCGCGCGCCATCGGGTGAGGCCACCCCTGTTCGTCATTGCCGGGCTTGACCCGGCAATCCATTTTCTTGCGACGAAAGATGGACCCGCGGGTCAAGCCCGCGGGTGACGATGACTGAGCGCGCCGAAGAAAGACAGAAAGGACGCGAAGGTCCATTGCCGCCTTTCTTGCGATTGTCTCGGCTGTTCTTTTTTGCGCGCATCGCCCTCGATCTTGAGGAACGCTTTTTCGAGCGCAAGCCGTTCGACCGCGACCTGCTCGTCCGAAATTTCAGGGTGCCGCAAAAGCTCCGCAGTGAGCGCCGTTTCCGCGCGATCGTAGAGTGCCAGACGTGCGTCGCGCGTATTGTTCGGCAGCCTGGAAACTGCGCCGGCAATCACCGAATAGTAGGCGCTCCTGGATCGGAACGGCAGGAGCTCGTGCGATGCAGAAAACGCAGCGGAAAACCTTGCTGTGCGGCTCTGCAGCCGCCGGACGATATCGCTGGTGATCTGTCGGCGGGGTGATGCAGGAATCGTCAGAGCCGACATGGGTAACGTGTTCCCGTCGAGGGCGTTTCGCTGTTAGTCGCGCCGGCCATAAGCTGTGGTTCACGGTCGACGGCTCGCCACACCCGCGGAATTGTGGATATCCTTGGGAAAAAGCGCCGCATCGCTGACTTGCCGCGCGTCCGCTATTCTGTTTTGCACGCCAAATCGACCCAAGAGGAAGCGCCATGTTCGACCGTAGAACCTTCCTTTCGCTCGCGGCCGGGACCGTCACGGCTGCCCGTATGGCCTCGGCCCAGCAGGCAACCGGCAAGGTCGCGCTCTATGCAAATGTCGGACCCGAGCTCACGCATTACGACGTTGATGTGGCCGGCGCGGAATTGATGAGGCGCGAGACGGTGACGCTTCCTGCCGGCGTGCAATACGCGTGGCCGCATGCATCGAGACGCTTTTTATATGTGGCGTCGAGCGACAGCGCTCCCAGTTACGGCAAGCAGGGCACCGAGCACCACGTGACCGCGTTCGCGATCGATCCGGCGACCGGCGCCTTGCGCCTGCACGGAGCGCCGATACCCCTGCCGACCCGTCCCATCCATCTCAGCACGGACATTCCTTCCGAGCACATTCTCGTGGCGTTCAACAATCCGAGCGCCGTGCGCGTCTACCGCGTCAAGGAAGACTTCACGCCCGGTGAAGAGATAAACCAGCCAGGTCCGATCGATGCCGGCATCTTTGCCCATCAAATACGCGTCACGCCCGACAATCGGCTGGCTATCCTGGTGACGCGCGGCAACGAAGGCACGGCAAGCAAGCCCGAGGATCCCGGTGCGCTGAAGGTTTTCGACTACAAAGCCGGCGTGCTGACCAACGAAGTGTCCATTGCGCCGAACGGCGGCAAGGAATTCGGCCCGCGCCACCTCGACTTTCACCCGACCAGGCCGTGGATGTACGTCTCCATCGAGACGCAGAACAAGATGTACATGTTCCGCATGGAGGACGGCAGGATCAATCCGGAGATCGCATACCGCGCGGACACCTTGGCGGAGCCGAACAACATCCGGGCGCGTCAGGCGGCCGGCACCGTTCACGTGCATCCGAACGGGCGCTTCCTCTACGGGGCGAACCGTGCCGAGGCGACGACCGAGTTTGCGGGCAAGCAGGTGTTCAAGGGCGGCGAGAACAGCATTGTGGTGTATGCGATCGATGCATCAACCGGCGAGCCCACGCCGATCCAGCACATCGAGACGCAAAAGATTCATCCGCGCACGTTTCACATCGACCCGAGCGGGCGCCTCCTGGTCGCGCAGCATAACCTGCCGGTGAACGTGCGCGATGGCGACGCGGTCAGGACGGTGCCCGCGGGCCTCTCCGTGTTCCGCATCGGCGACGACGGCAAGCTGACATTCGCGCGCAAGTACGACATCGACGTCGGCGAGCGGACCATGTTCTGGATGGGTATGGTGCCGCTGTAACAGCGAAGGACGAGGGCCCAACATGATGTCGAGACGTAACGTGGCGGTCGCCTGCAGCCTCCTCGCACTGTTGCCGGCGCTCGCCACGGCTCAGGCGCCGGATGACAAGACGCTTGCAGCAGCCTTGCGGGCCGGGGGCACGTGATTGTCATGCGCCACGGGGCCACGTTCCCGGATCAAGCCGACACCGATCCGTTCAATCTCGACAACATTGCTGCGCAGCGCAGCCTCAACGAGAACGGCAAGGCGCTCGCCAAGGCCTTCGGTGCCGCCCTGCGCGAGGCCGGCGTCCCGATCGGCAAGGTGTATACGAGCCGGTTCAACCGGGCCTACGAAAGCGCAACGCTTGCGGGGTTCACGAATGTCGAGAAGACCACCGACTTGACCGAGGGCGGCCTCGTCGTCTCGCCCAACGAGAACAATCGCCGCGCCGCGGCGTTGCGCAAGATGCTGGCCACGGCACCTAACGCCGGCACCAATACGCTTCTCATCACCCACAAGCCGAACATTCTTGACGCACTCGGCAAGGATTGGTTCGAGGTGAAGGAGGGGGAGGGGTCGGTCTTTCGCCCGGACAACGGCAAGGATGTCCTCGTCGCCCGTCTGCAGATGGGCGACTGGTCGCGTCTTGCGGCGAGCACGAAATAGCGCACGCTCGCGATGCACGTTGCGCCGAGCACCTCAGAATGACGGGTTAAGGTGAGCGCTTTGACACACCAGTACTATGCATCGACGCGAATCGGTTCGGCGCCTCAGCGCACGAAACGGCCGCCATCGACCATCAGCACCGATCCGGTCATGTAGGACGATTCGTCCGAGGCAAGCCAAAGAATCGGATAGGCAATCTCGCGCGGGTCCGCCCAGCGGCCTAACAGGCACTCTTCGCGGGCGTCGCGCTCGAGCTCCTCGCGCGAGCGCCCCGCCGCTTTGGCCCGGCGGAGATGAAACGGGGTCAATGTGGCGCCCGGGCACACTGCGTTGACACGAACGCCATGTTTTGCCTCCTCGAACGCGAGCGTCTGCGTCAGCGACACGATGCCCGCTTTCGTCACGTCGTATTGTCCCATTCCGGCGCGCGGGTTGACTGCGTGCGTGGACGAGATGTTGACGACGCTGCCGCGGCCCGAGGCGCGCAAATGCGGCATCGCCTCACGGATGAACCAGGCATAGCTGAGCAGATTGACCGCGATGATTTTTTCCCACGTCTCGCGGTGCGCCTCGGCGAGCGGCTCATAGGCGCGAATGCCCGCAACGTTGACCAGCACATCGATAGCGCCGAATGTCTTGCGGGTTTCCGCCACAGCCTCGGCCGCAGTCTCCTCCCTGCTCACATCGGCGACAACGGACAGAACGCGCGCGTCTGCGACCCTGTCCTGAATGTGCGCCATGGCGGCGCGCATCGCGTCGCCATCGCTGTCGACCAGCACGACACGGGCGCCTTCCTCACAGAACAGAAGCGCCGTGACTGCGCCAATGCCGCCGGCGCCACCGGTAATGATGGCAACCCTGTTTTCCAGTCGCCCGGGCATTCGGATCAGCGAATCGGAGGACCCAGGCGCAGCTCGGCGACGCCGACGGCGAGATTGAGCCCGAGCTGTCCGCTCACCGACACCGGCTGCAACGCGACGGTGCGGTTGGAGCCGCCAAGGAGAACATTGGCGCCGAGCCCGGCAATGACGCTGGCTTCTCCGCTCGCCCCGAAATAATCGCCGGCGAGAAAACCTGGCCCCGCAACGGTGTCGGTGAATACCGCCCACACCATGACGCCGGCGCCCGTCAGGCCGATATCCAGGCCATACTTGGTGATGGTGCCGTCGTAATCCTCTTGCCGGCCTCCCCGTTCAGCCTTGAAGGTGCAGGCGACCTGCTTGTGCGACGTAATGATGAGGCCGATACCGCCCGACACATCGCAGGTCAGGAGCCCCGCCTTGATACGCGGAGCAGGCGCCTGCGGCTGCGCCGAGGCGAGGCCGAGCGCGAGAGCGAAAGTCCAGAAGACGATCTGCACGATGCAAGCTCCTGTAGGAACGCGATACCCAGCGCGGGCGTCGCCGACAATAGCGAACAGCGCCGGCGAATTATCCTTGACTTTGCCGGAAAGGCAGCATAGAACAAAGGGTGAACATTATTGGATTCTTGGCCGCTTGAAGTGTACAGACGGTTGATTATTGTTCGACACGCTGCCTTCGTGCGTCACGCGGGCCGGAATGTCCTTGAGCCAAGGAGGAGACACGGCAATACTAGATGTAGATTTCGCGCAAGCCCGACCCATTGTTGATTGTTCTTATTAACAATGAAAAGGCGGAATGCGCCTCTACATGTAGTAGCAGCATTCCAATTCAGAACAGTCGCGCTCAACGACAATGCGCGTTGCGGGAGCGCCCCCAGGGCCTAGTCCGGAAGCCAGTATTCGATATCGACCTGGATTTCGTTCGTGCCCGCGTGGGGATTGGCCGTTCCTGAAATGCGCGCCATGCCGTTGATCTTGGCGAGGGTTCCGGTCCCACCCGTAATGGGTCCCACAACCAGAGCGGTAAGATTGCTCGACTCGGGTTTCTGTGCCGCGATCAGCGCACCCCGGGTGAAGAACCTGTCGCCGTTCTCGAGCACGTACACGCCGTAAGTCGTGCCCTCTCCATTGTTCGATGTGTAATCGGAGAAACCACGAGTCCAGGATTCGACGATTTTCTTTCCCTTCATTACCGGCGCCTCGCCGACCGGATAGGTACGGTGGATCTCGAAAAGCCGCACCTGATGGCCGGCGATGTCGCCCACATCGATCAAGTGCTGCTGCACGTAGCTCGTATTCTCCGCCCTGACCTTGAAGATCAGATGCTCTTGCGACTGGGCGGCGCTGGTTGACAAGAAGACCGCCGAGCAAACCAGTGCGGCGGTGATCACTGCAAGTCTCGTAACATGCATCATGGCCGTTGCTCGCCTATGGGTCTGCGGGATGCACCACTCCTCTGTTGCGGAGCGGGCTGCAGGCCTACTCTAGGCCCGCAGCTGTGCAGGTTTTGTGAGCTGTCTCACAGATTTCGTCGAGAACTCGGCGAGAGCCGATCAGGATGTGCGGCGGCGATTACGGCTCAGTCGCAAACCGCAGGCGGCCGGCGGGGCGCAGCGTATGCAGATCAAAGGTGCGGATCTCGGTCGCCCCATTGATCTCCACTGTCAGTACGATGCGGTCCTCCGCCACCGACGTGGAGATGATGCGTGCGCTTTTTGGCAAGAGCGCCGTGACATCGGAGGCGGCAGCCCTTCCATCCTGCTTGAAGAGCCGATAGCCAATGACACCCAGCACAGCCGCAATCGCAACGAGCGTGGTCGCGCCGGAAATCGCCATCAGCCACCGCACCCTGCGCACAAAGCGCGCGGCTGCAGGATCGGGAGCTTGCTCGTCAGCCATTGCTGGGCGATGCATGGTGGCGATGTCAGGATTTTTGGAAAAATTCATCGTTCACCGGGACGAAGCAGGCACACGGCTCGACCGCGCGCTGGCAACGCGGCTGCCCGAACATTCGCGCTCTCGTCACAAGGCGCTCATCCTGGACGGTCACGTTGCAGTCAATGGCGCCACGATCCGCGATCCCAGTGAGCGCGTCAACGCCGGCGATGCCATTGCGGTCGCGATCCCGCCTGCTGCCGACAGTGCGATTGCGGCCGAGCGCATGCCGCTCGAGATCATCTATGAGGACGCCGCGATCCTGGTGATCGACAAGCCTGCCGGCCTCGTCGTGCATCCCGCCGCCGGCAACTGGTCGGGTACGCTGGTGAACGCGCTTCTTGCCCATTGCGGCAACAGCCTTTCCGGCATTGGCGGCGAAAAGCGTCCCGGCATCGTGCATCGTCTCGATAAGGACACGTCGGGCCTGATCGTCATTGCCAAGTGCGACCGCGCGCATCGCGCGCTTTCTGCACAGTTTGCCGACCATGGCCGCACCGGCGCGCTGCGACGCGGCTATCTCGCTTTTGTGTGGGGCGCACCCGATCGGCCGCGCGGCACCATCAGCAAGCCAATCGGCCGGCATGCGCAAAAACGTGACCGCATGAGCATCCGCGAAGGGGGGCGCGCGGCAGTGACTCACTGGGAACTGCGCGAGCGCTATGCCGGGCGCACCGGCACGTCCGCTGCAAGCCTGCTCGAATGCCGCCTCGAAACGGGGCGCACCCACCAGGTCCGGGTGCATCTCGCCGCGGCCGGGCATCCGCTACTTGGCGACAAGACCTACAGCAGCGGGTTCAAAACCAAGGCGAATCAGCTTGGCCCTGCCGCCCGCGATGAGGTGGAAGCCCTTGGCAGACAGGCACTTCATGCCTATATGCTCGCCATCGAACATCCCCTGGACGGCCGACATCTGGAGTTCTTCTCGGAACTGCCGGACGATCTTCTACGTTTACGTCGTAGCCTCGGTGCGCAGGGCACACCAACCTGACAGCAAAAGCCTCAGGTTATCAACGCTTTAACCACGTAGACGAGGGTCACGGCGACGTGACAGACGGCGACCTTCATTCGCCTCGGTTTGTCCTGTAATGTTCGTACCTGCGATCGGAGTTCCGTCGCAGGACCAGCACCGTCGGCTCGGGAAGCGGCGGTGTGATCCGCCTGCCGGTTCACCCGGGGGTATAATTAGGAGGGCGCTATTATGGCCCGAGCTGCCAGTCTGCCGATTCCGAGCGCGGAATCAGGCCTCACCCGCTACCTCGAAGAAATTCGCCGGTTCCCCATGCTGGAACCGCAGGACGAGTACATCCTTGCGAAGCGTTGGCGCGAGCACGCTGATCGCGAGTCCGCGCACAAGCTCGTGACCAGCCACCTGCGTCTCGTGGCCAAGATCGCCATGGGCTATCGCGGCTATGGGCTGCCGATCTCGGAAGTGATTTCGGAAGGCAATGTCGGGCTAATGCAGGCGGTCAAGCGCTTCGAGCCCGACAAGGGATTCAGGCTCGCGACCTACGCGATGTGGTGGATCAAGGCTGCGATCCAGGAATACATCCTGCGTTCGTGGTCGCTTGTGAAAATGGGTACGACCGCCAATCAGAAGAAGCTGTTCTTCAATCTGCGGAAGGCGAAGAGCAAGATCTCGGCGCTGGAGGAGGGCGATCTCCGGCCCGACCAGGTCAAGCTGATTGCGAAGCGCCTCGGGGTCACCGAGCAGGATGTCGTCGACATGAACCGGCGGCTCGGGGGGGACGTGTCGCTCAACGCGCCCATCCGTGACGACGGCGATTCCGGCGAATGGCAGGACTGGCTCGTCGATGACGTCACCAACCAGGAGACTCGACTTGCGGAAAGCGAGGAAAGCGACAACCGCAAGCAGGCGCTGAGCGAGGCACTGTCCGTGCTCAACGACCGCGAGCGCCGCATTTTTGAAGCGCGACGCCTGGCGGATGATCCAATTACGCTCGAGGAGCTTGCCTCGGAGTTCGGCGTCTCGCGCGAGCGCGTGCGTCAGATCGAGGTGCGCGCCTTCGAGAAGGTGCAGCGGGCAGTAAAGCATCGCGTCGCGGCCATGGAGACGCGCTCGACGCCGGCCACTCCCGCGGCAGCCGCCGCCCACTGACGCAATCCCGTAGGGTGCGCAAAGGCGTGCTTTTGCACGCCATGCGCACGCGGTTTCTCCATTCCATCCGGAGCCGCTCCGCGTTGCGCACGGCGCGGGCTAGGTTTTGCCCGGATTTCACGACAGCGCGCAGCGCGCCTTTGCGCACCCTACGACTGCACATGCAGAAAGATCAGTTCGGTATCGTCGTAGGCGCGCCGCTCGAGCTCTTCGAATCCGTGCGGGACGAGAAATTTCCGGCTTATTGCCTCTTCCACGATCACGAGAGCCTCCGGGCGCAGCCAGCCTCCCGAGCGCGCACTGGAAAGCGCCCGCTCGGCAAGGCCCTGGCCATAAGGCGGGTCGAGAAACACCAAGGAGAAAGGCTCGTGGATTTGCGCGGCACCGAGCTCTGTTGCGTCACGGCGCAGAATGCGCGTGACGCCGCCGAGGCCGAGTGAGGCGATGTTCTCGCGCACCAGCGCGCGCGCTTCCGCGCTGCTGTCGACGAACAACGCGAAAGCCGCTCCGCGCGAGAGCGCCTCCAGTCCTAGCGCGCCGGTGCCGGCGAAAAGATCAAGCACGCGCGCGCCGCTGACCGGATCGCCGTAGCCATGCGCGAGTATGTTGAAGAGGCTTTCGCGCAGGCGATCAGCCGTCGGCCGAATGCATTGCGAGCGAGGCCCGGCCAGCATGCGTCCGCGCAAGCGCCCGCCGATGATGCGCATCAGAGCATGATCCCGAAAAGCGGGTACCGGTTTTCGGAAAAGATCATGCTCCACCAGATATCCAGCGAGGGATGAACGCTCATGCCGCTCTAGCGCTTGCTTTTAGGAGCGCGCGAGCGTTTGCTCGATCGTATCTTGTGCATCTCATTTGCGCCTTGCGCCCCTGCACGCGGCGCGGCGAAGTCCGCTCCGATACGCGCGCTGAGCTTGGGGCCGAGCTGCTCGCGCAGCGTGCGCGTCTTCACCTCCACGATCTCTCCCGGAGCAAGCTCCGCGAGCTGAAAGGGGCCGAACGACAGACGAATGAGCCGGCTGACCGTCAAGCCAAGCCCGGCGAGCACGTTCTTCACCTCGCGATTCTTGCCCTCCCGCATGGCGAAGGTGAGCCATACATTGGTCCCCTGCACCCGATCGATACTGGCCTCGATCGCACCATAGTGCACACCCTCGATGGTGATGCCCTTGTGCAGCGCATGGAGCTCTTGCTCGCGCACGCGTCCATGCGCACGCACGCGGTAGCGACGCAGCCAGGCGTTCGCCGGCAATTCCAGCGCGCGCGCCAGCGGTCCGTCGTTCGTGAGGAGCAGGAGACCTTCGGTGTTGAAATCGAGCCGGCCGACGCTCACCAGGCGCGGCAGCGCTTTCGGCACCATCTGGAAAACGGTCGGCCGGCCGCGCGGATCGTGATGAGTCGTCAAATAGCCGCGGGGCTTGTGAAACAAGAACAGACGCGTCCGCTCGCGCGCGGGCAGCGCCTTGCCGTCGACCGTGATCCTGTCCTGCGCAGCAACCTTGAGTGCCGGCGAGGCGATGATCTGCCCGTTGACCGCAACCCGGCCCGCCGCGATCCAGGTTTCCGCCTCGCGTCGTGACGCCAATCCGGCACGCGCAATCACCTTCGCGACGCGCTCGGCACGAGCCTGCTCATGGGCCGCTGTCTGCGCCGTGATGTGTCTCGCCGCACGCACGTGGAGGTGGTAGCAAGGCTCTCGGGGTTGGACGAGCCATGGAAAAGGAAACCTTCATGGATGCGGCGCTGGCGCAGGCGCGAGCGGCAGGTGAAGCCGGGGAAGTGCCGATCGGCGCGGTGATCGTCCGCGAGGGCGCCGTTATCGCGCAAGCTGGCAATCGCACGCTGCTCTACCGTGATCCCACTGCACATGCAGAAATGATTGGCATCCGGCAGGCCACGCGTCTGCTTGGCAACGAAAGACTGATCGATTGCGACCTCTACGTTACCCTGGAGCCTTGCACGATGTGCGCGGCGGCCATCTCGCTTGCACGCATCCGCCGCCTCTATTATGGGGCCGCCGATCCCAAAGCCGGTGCGGTCGAGCACGGCGTGCAATTCTTTTCCGATCCCAGCTGCTTGCATCGGCCGGAAATCTATGGCGGCATCGGGGAGCGCGAAGCTGCGACGCTCTTGCAGAGCTTCTTTCGCGCGCGGCGGCCATAAAGGTGCTGCGCAAAGTCAACCTGTGGAGGAGGAACTCGTGCACAAATTCGTCGGCCTCGCCATTGCAGTCGCCGCCCTTGCCGGATCGGCCGTCGCGCAGGAGCAGCAGTCGTTCAGGACATTGCTGGGGAAGGGCTATGAGATCAAGAGCGTGACCTTTGCGCGCGGGGAATCCACGGACAACAGAGAGAGCTTCGTGATCACGCTGCAGAAGGAGAAGTCGGTTGCGGTCTGCTATTACGCGGCCGCCAACTGGATCAATCTGAGCACGCCGCAGCTCGACGACGCCAAACGCTGCGACGTGCGGTAGCGTCGATGAACCGTAGCCCGGATGAGCGAAGCGAAATCCGGGAATCCCGCATATCGCTCCGCTCATGCGGGCTACAAGTACGGCAGCCCTCAACCAAGCAATACCGGCAATTTCTCCTTCAGCTCGCGCCCCGCCGGCTCGGCCGCGCGCAGGATTGCGCTCGCCTGCACAAAATCAAGCATGCGAAAGGGGCCGACCTTCGGCCGCACGAGCAGATCGGGCGGCGCATGCTTGACCTTCTCGGCCGTGATCGCGCTCGCCATCACCAGAACTGTCGCAAGCAGACACTCCCACGGATTGGGAAGATCATGTCGCGTGTCGAGCGGCTCGCCGGAAATATCGATGGCTACCGTGACATCTGCGCGTTCGCGCAAATGCTCGAACGGCAGAGGGTTGGTGGCGCCACCATCGATCAGCACGTGACCATCGATCATCACCGGCCGCATCAAGGTGGGGAGCGCGATCGAGGCCGCGAGCGCCGGCCGCAGCGGTCCTGAGGAGAACGCGACCTGCTGGCGCCGGTAGAGATCGCTCGCGATCACGGTCAACGGAATGGCAAGCTCCTCGAAGCGGTCCGGGATCGATGCCGGCAGGAACTGTGTGCAGAACTTCTCCGCATCCACGAGTGTGATGCTGCCCAACCCGGCGCTCAGAAAATTCGCGAATGTGCTTCCGCGCGTGGCGATCAGGCGTCGGAAGAGCTCGGCGCGATCGTGCGCGAGACCCATGACGAAGCGGCGCATCTGCTTCCCCGACATGCCGGCGCAATAGGCTGCGCCGATGAGAGCTCCGACCGAGCTGCCGGCGACCGCAAGGGGCTTGCAGCCCATGTCATCGAGCGCCTCGCAAACAACAATATGCGCCAGGCCGCGCGCTCCGCCGCTGCCGAGCGCGAGCGCAAAGCTCTTCATGTGCCGTCGACGGCGCGTGCGAACTCCCAGGCTTTGTGCGCGAGCGGCCGCACCAGCGGGGCCATGGCCAGTGCCTGCTCATTCGTTGCCGTGCCGTCGCGCGCGCGGCCGACGATCCCCTGAAAGATCGCAGCAAGACGAAAGAAATTGTAGGCAAGATAGATCTCCAGATGCGGGCGTGGATCGAGCCCGGTGCGCCTCACATATGCGTCGACGTAAGCCGCGCGCGAGGGAATGCCGAGCGCGTCAAGGTCATGGCCGACGAGCGATCCGACACCGGCGCCGCTCTCCGAAGGCGGCATATCCCACTGCATGAGATGATAGGCGAGATCGGCGAGCGGATCGCCCAATGTGGAAAGCTCCCAATCCAGCACCGCGAGAATGTGCGGCTCGGATGAAGAGAGAATAATGTTGTCGAGCCGGTAGTCGCCATGCACGAGCCGTACCGGCGCGGGCGGCGGGAGGTTTTGCGGCAGCCACGCGATCAGCTCGTCCATCTCGGCGATGCGCTCGGTCTCCGAGGCGCGGTATTGTTTCGACCAGCGCTCGATCTGGCGCGCGACGTACTTCTCGCCGCGGCCGAAATCGGACAATCCCAGCGCCGCCGGATCGAAGCTGTGCAGCCTCGCCAAAGTCGCGTTCATCGCGTCGTAAATCGCCGATCGCTCCATCGCCGACGCGTTCGGGATGCGCGGCTCCCAGATCACCCGGCCTGTGACATGCGCCATCAGATAGAACGGCGTGCCCGCGACGGTGGAATCGTCACAGTAAAGGAGCGGCTGTGCGACCGGAAACTGCTGTGCGTACAGCGCACGGATGACCCGGTATTCGCGATCCACCGCATGCGCCGAGGGCAGCAATTTGCCCGGCGGCTTGCGCCGAAGCACGTACGAGCGCGCAGGCGTCTCGATCAGATAAGTCGGATTCGACTGCCCGCCCTTGAACTGCTGCAGCGCGAGCGGCCCTGTGAAATCCTGCAAGCGTTCTGAAAGGCATGTTTCCAGGCGCGCAGGATCGATCGCGAGCGAGGCGGCAACCTCTTTGGTACCGGAGAATGCCGCCTGTCGGTCGAGGCGCGCCGCTGAAGAAGCAGGGGTCACGGCTGTTGGAAAAAATCGATGAGCGCGGCGGCGGTCGCGTCCGGCGCTTCCTCGGCAAGGTAATGACCGCAATCGAGTGGAAAGCCGCGCACATCATTGGCCCATTCCTTCCAGGCGGCGAGCGGCGCTTCCGTTTCGGCGGCCACGCCACCGTCGGCCCCCCAGATGGCCAGCACGGGACATGTGATCTTCCGGCCCGCGGCGCGGTCGGTCTCGTCATGCGCAAGATCCGTGGTGCGGCCGGCGCGGTAATCCTCGCATGTAGCGTGAATGCGCGATGGATCACTGTAGAAGGCGTGATAGTGCGCAAGCGCGCGCGCATCGAACACCGAGAGCGTCTTCGCCTTGGTGCCGCGCGCAACGCGCCAATCGAAAAAATAGATCGGGTCTTTGCCAATCACCGTCTCGGGAAAAGGCGCGGGCAGCGCCAGGAACGGCCAGTGCCAGGCGCGCATGGCAAGGCGCGCATCGAGACGATGCCACATGTCCCAGGTGGACACGATGTCGAGCAGGGCGAGCTTGGTGACGCGGCCCGGATGGTCGAGGGCGAGCCGGTAGCCGACGCGCCCGCCGCGGTCGTGCCCGGAAAGCAGGAACCGCACATGCCCGAGCGCCTCCATCACCTCGATCATGGCGGAGGCCATGGCGCGCTTGGTATAGGGGGCGTGCTCGGCATCGGATTGCGGCACGTCAGACCAGCCGTAGCCGGGCAGGTCCGGAATAACGAGGCTGAAACGGGATGACAGCAGCGGCGCGACGCGGTGCCACATGACGTTCGTCTGCGGATGGCCGTGAACGAGCAGCAGTGCGGGACCTTGGCCGCCGCTACGCGCAAAAATGCGTCCCGCCGCCGTGTCGATCCACTTGGCGGCAAAACCGGGATAAAGATCGGCAAGATCGCTCATGTGCGGCTTTCGCCCACAGCCACTTTCTCGTGCGTTATTGCGCGGAAGCCGATGTCGTGGCGGCAAAAGCCCTCCGGCCACCGGATGCGATCGACCGCCGCGTAGGCACGCTTTTGCGCCTCGGCAACCGTGCTGCCGAGCGCCGAAACGTTGAGCACGCGGCCGCCGTTGGCAAGAATGCGGCCGTCTTTTTCAGTTGTGCCGGCGTGAAAGATCTCGACGCCCTCGATCTTTGCAGCCTCGTCGATACCCTCGATCACCGAGCCCTTCGCATAGCTCTCCGGATAGCCCTTGGCCGCCATCACCACCGTCAACGCCGCGTTGCCATACCAGCGCAGATCGAAGCTCTTGAGCATGCCATCACAGGAAGCGAGCAGCGCCGGCACGAGGTCGGACATAAGGCGCAGCATGAGCACCTGACATTCGGGATCGCCGAAGCGCACATTGTACTCGATGAGTTGCGGCCCTGCTTTGGTGATCATCAGTCCGGCATAGAGCACGCCTTTATAGGGAGTGCCGCTTGCCCGCATGGCGCGCAAAGTCGGCAGCACGATCTCGTCCATGGCGCGTCGGGAGATTTCCGGAGTCATGACCGGCGCTGGCGAATAGGCGCCCATGCCGCCGGTGTTGGGACCACGATCCCCATCGAACGCGCGCTTGTGATCCTGCGCGGCCGCAAGGGGAATCGCGTGCTCGCCGTCGCAGAGCGCAAAGAAGGACGCTTCCTCGCCCACCAGCGCCTCTTCGATGACGAGTTCAGTCCCCGGGCGGCGATCCGCAAAAATTCCGTCGATTGCGGCTTCTGCCTGCTGGACGCTCTCGGCCACCGTAACGCCTTTGCCGGCCGCAAGCCCGTCCGCCTTGACCACGATGGGAGCGCCCTGCCTGCGCACGTAATCTTTCGCCGGCGCAAGATCCGCGAACCGTGCATAGCGCGCCGTCGGGATGCCATTCGCCTTGCAGAGATCTTTGGTAAAACCCTTTGAGCCTTCGAGCCGTGCTGCCGCCTCGCTCGGGCCGAAAGCCTTGATGCCTGCCGCAGACAAATCGTCGACGATACCTGCACAAAGTGGTGCTTCGGGGCCCACCACGATCAGGTCGATTTTGTGCGACTTTGCGAACGCAACAACGCCGGAGTGGTCCGCCGGGTCGAGCGCGACCAGCTCGCATTCCCTGGCGATGCCGGCATTGCCGGGCGCGCAATAAAGGCGCTCGACGAGCGGACTGGCCGCAATCTTCCACGCCAGCGCATGCTCGCGCCCACCCGAACCGAGAATGAGAATGTTCATGCGCGCGCTCGCAAGCGTAGCGGTTATCGGCGGCTGCTCATATCACGCTGCGACCGCGAGGCAACGAACGGCCAGAGATCTGCCGGCGCCCTTCTGGCCGCTGCTGTTCGGTGCTAGGACCTCGCGCAGAACATGCGCGGAGGAAAGAGAGCATGGAAATCAAGCCGTTGGGGTCTGCACCGTCGCGCCGCGGCCCCGCCGAGTCATTTACCGGCACGGTCTGGCAGAATCCGATCATCGAGGCGCCCGCCCCCGCGCGCATCCGCTGTGCCTGGGTGAGATTCGAGCCGCGGGCGCGCACCGCCTGGCATACGCATCCTCTTGGGCAGACGCTGCACGTTCTCTCCGGTCTTGGCCGCGTGCAACTGTGGGGTGGTCCCATCCGCGAGATCCGCGCCGGCGATACGGTGTGGATCGCGCCTGGGGAAAAGCACTGGCATGGCGGCGGACCCACGACCGACATGGTGCACCTTGCCATGCAAGAGCATCTCGACGGCAAGCACGTCACCTGGCTCGAACATGTGACGGATGAGCAATACGACGCCAAAGTTGCGGGTTAGAGTTCGTGTCTGCTGATTCTTCGCTGCAACCTAACATGTCGCTGCTGGGAATGAACGAGCACATACGGCCCAACATCCCGGAATGGACCGTCTCCGAGCTCTCGGCGGCGCTGCGCAAGACGGTGGAGGACGCGTTTGGCTTCGTATGCGTGCGCGGGGAGATTTCGGGCTATCGCGGTCCGCATCCCTCCGGCCATTGCTACTTTGCTCTCAAAGACGAGACCGCGAAAATCGAGGCGGTGCTCTTCCGCACGGCCTTCGCGCGCCTGCGCATCAAGCCCGAGGAAGGGCTGGAAGTCGTGGTCAGCGGGCGGCTGACGACCTATCCGGGGCAGTCGAAATATCAGATTGTGGTCGAGACGCTTGAGCCCGCGGGGCTTGGCGCGCTCATGGTGCTACTCGAGCAGCGCAAGAAAGCGCTTGCCGCTGAAGGCCTGTTTGATGCGCAGCGCAAGCAGTCGCTGCCGTTCCTGCCGCACCTGATCGGCGTGATCACATCGCCCGCAGGAGCGGTGATCCGCGATATTCTCCACCGCCTGAATGATCGGTTTCCCCGACGTGTGCTGGTGTGGCCGGTGCGCGTGCAGGGAGAGGGCGCGGCGCAGGAGATTGCGGCGGCGATTGCGGGCTTCAACGCGTTGCCCGCAGAAGGGCGAATGCGCAAGCCGGACCTTCTCATCGTTGCGCGCGGCGGTGGTTCCATCGAGGATCTCTGGTCCTTTAACGAGGAGATCGTGGTACGCGCTGCCGCCGCCAGCCGCATCCCGCTGATCTCGGGGGTGGGGCATGAGACCGACGTCACGCTCATAGACTTTGTCGCCGACAAGCGCGCCCCAACGCCGAGCGCAGCGGCGGAAATCGCGGTGCCCGTGCGCACGGACTTGCTTGTGCGTATCGACAGTCTTGCCCATCGCGCGCTGGCGTGCTGGCAGCGCGGGCAGGAAGCGCGCCGGGCAGAGCTTCGTTCGGCAATGCGCGCACTGCCCAGCGCCCAGGAGCTGCTTGCCGTTGCCACCCAGCGGCTTGACCACGCCACCGCTCGGCTTCCACGTGCCCTTCTCGCCAATGCACAGAGCCATCACGCCCGTTTCTCGCGTGTTGGCGGACGCCTCGCGCCGCATATCTTGCGCACGCAACTGGGCCGGTGCTGCGAATGTCTCGGCGCTCTTGTGGAGCGCGCCAGGCGTGCAACGACTGTGGCCGCCACGCGCCGACGGGAACGGCTCGACGGCGCCACCGCGCGGCTGCGTGCAGGGCTGCGTGCCAATGCGGAGAGCCATCGCAATCGGATTGCGCGCGCGGGTGAGCGGGTCGCCGTGCTCGCGCAGCGCGCAAGCCGCGCCATCCTCATCCTGCTCTCCCAGCGCGTAGCTTCGCTCGATCGCTGTGCCGGTCTGCTCCAGGCCCTCTCGCATCGTGGCGTGCTGGCAAGAGGCTTCGCGCTCGTGCGCGATGCCAAGCGCCGGCCGGTGCCGCATGCCGCGCGCGTAAGCGAGGGCATGAGCCTCGATATCGAATTTTTCGATGGTCACGTGCGTGCCTCGGCCGAGCACGCCTTCGTCACGCCCGCGGAGAAGCCCCGGCCCAAGCTGCGCTCGCGGCGGCTCGCCAATGCGGGCCAGGGCACGCTATTCGATTAGTTTAGATTGTCGGGCCGGGTTACATCGCCGCACCGGACGCATTATCTTGGCAGCACGCCGGGCAACCAGGAGAGAGGACAAACGTGCTAAATCGCACCGATCGGGCGACGGCCGGCGAGGCCGAAGTCAAATACCTCGATGGCGATTTTCGCATCGTGCGGCCCGGCGCGTTCGTGCGCTGCGCGGTCACGGGCCTGCCCATCCCGCTCGAGGAGCTGAAATACTGGAGCGTCGATCTGCAGGAAGCCTACATCAATCCTGAAGCCGTGCTGCGGCGCCATTTCCCCGATCGATGGCGCCAGTCGCAGGGACGCACCAGCCGCAAAGATTGACCCACGCGCGATGCGATGCGTCAGCCCTGTCCTTCGTACTTGAACGATACTTTCATTTTCACGCGATACGCCTCAACTTTCCCGTTATCGAGCTGCACGTCCTGCTCGACGATTTCGGCGACGCGAAGATCCCGTAGCGTCTTTGCAGCCCGTTCGACGGCCACCTTTGCCGCTTTTTCCCATGAATCAGTGCTGGTGCCGATCAGCTCGATGACCTTGTATACGTTCTCAGGCATGGTTGTTTCCTCCTTCCATGGCGGAAGACGAAAAGCATGCACCCGGGGGAATGTCTTTTCAACTCTACAAGTGTCAGTTGCGGCTGGCGTGCGCGTTGCGAACGGCGCGCAGCTTCGCAATCACCATCTCGGTGATCGCTTTCTCGTCGTCGAACACCAGCTTCACCGGCAGCGCATGCGCCTGCGCGGCGAGCTCGGCCACCTCGGGCTCGCCGGTAAGCCGCGCCATGTCCTTTTCGGTCGTCACCAGGACCAATCCGTCCGCATCTGCCCGCGCGCACAAGGCCTGCGCCTCTGCGCGCGTATAGAAGTGGTGGTCAGGAAAGCTCTTCGTCTCGCCCACTGCAACGCCCGTATCAGCGAGTGTCGCAAAAAATTTGTGCGGATTGCCGATACCCGCAAAGGCAAGCACGCGCCCCGAACCAAGCGCCGCGATAAAAGCCGGTTCGGCCTGCAGCGAGGCGGTAAACACCGGCATGTGCAACCGCTCGGCGAGCCGCGCGATTGCGGCCGCAGCTTCTCCTTTGCCCACCAGCACGAGCGCGTTGGCACGGCGAAGCTGCGCGAGCAGCGGAGCGCGCAATGGGCCGGCCGGGAAAACCCGTCCATTGCCCACCGCGCGCGAGGCATCGATCACCAGCAGAGAAATGTCCTTGTGCAGGCTTGGATTCTGAAAGCCATCGTCCATGACGATCACGCTTGCGCCGGCCGCAATGGCGGCCGTCGCGCCCTGCACGCGGCTGTCTGCCACGATCGTCGGTGCCGCCTGCGCGAGAAGAAGCGGCTCATCCCCGACATCTCGGGCGCGATGTGCGACAGGGTCAACTGTTATCGGGCCCCGCAGTTTCCCACCGTAGCCCCTGGTCAGGAATACGGCTTTCTCCTGCATTGCCTTCAGCAGCGATGCCATTGCGATTGCAGTCGGCGTTTTGCCGGCGCCACCAAGAACCAGATTTCCGATGCAGATCACCGGCGCTGCAACCTGACGCCCGCTGGCGGCAAGACGTGTCCTTGCCACCGCGCCGTAGAGAGCCCCTGCGGGCGCGAGCAGGCGGGCCGCAAGGCTGTCCTTGCGCCACCAAAACTGCGGCTCACGCATGATGCCGGCGTTCCAGACGGATTTGCATCAGATAGGGATCTAGGGCGGAGAACGTGCGCTCGAGCGCGCCGCCCAAAACTGAAACGGTCTCGCGCGCAGCCGTCACCACTGCGGAGCGTTCTTGCGCATCCTTGAGCCAGGCTCCGAGGCGTACCGCAAGCCGGCCCACATCGTTGACCTGCTCGGCGCCGTGCGCCTGATCGAGCGCAGCGTAGATTTCCGCAAAATTCCACACGTGGGGACCGTGCAGAATGGCCGCGCCCAGCTTGATCGGCTCGATCGGATTCTGGCCGCCATGACTGGCGAGCGAGCCTCCGACGAACACAATGGGGGCGAGCCGGTAAATCAGCCCCAGCTCGCCCATCGTGTCGGCGACGTAGATTTCCGTATCAGGTGCGGGCAACTCTCCGCGCGAGCGCAACGCCGCTTTCAGATCGGCAGCGCGCGCGATCTCCACTATTCCGAGGCCGCGCTCCGGATGCCGGGGCGCGATCAGCGTAAGCAGGCGCGGGAACGAATGCCGCAGCCGGCGGTGCGCCTCGATGAGCAGCGTCTCCTCGCCCGCATGGGTCGAAGTGGCGGCGATCACGCTTCGCTCTCCGATTGCCGCGGCAAGCGCGCTGAGCTTTTCCGCGTCGGCCGGCGGGCTCGGCACGTCCAGTTTGAGATTGCCGGTGGTCACCACACGCGGGGCGCCGAGATCGCGGTAGCGGCTCGCATGTACCTCCGATTGCGCGAGACAGAGATCGAAGCGGCGCAGGAGCGCCCCGATCGTGGCAGGCGCAAGCCGCCAGCGGCGGAAGGAGCGCTCCGATACACGCCCGTTGACCAGGATCAGCGGTGTGCCACGGTCAGCAGCGGCCATCACCAGATTCGGCCACAGGTCGGATTCAACAAACACCGCGAGATCGGGTCGCCAGTGCTCAAAGAAGCGGTTTACGAAACGCGGGGCATCAAGCGCCGTGAACTGATGAATTGCACCCGGGGGCAATCGTTCCGCAGCCACCTGAGCGGAGGTGACGGTGCCCGATGTGCAAAGCACGCCGAAGCCTTTATCGCGCATTCGGCCCATCAACGGCACCACGGTGAGGAGCTCGCCGACGCTGGCGCACTGCATCCAGATCAGTGGGCCCGCGGGACGCGCCACCTTGGTTTCCGCATAGCGCTCGCGCAGACGCTTGGGATGCTCCTTGCCGCGTTGCAAGCGCCGCGAAACAATCGCCGGGGCGATCGGGGCCAGAGCGGCGGTGAAAAGACGATAGCTTCGCAGTGGCAATGGCAGCCCCTGCTGGACGGACGCCATATCACGCCCGATCGACCAGGTCGTAGGCGCGCCTGGTGACGCGGTCGAGCGCGAC
>JBKPOZ010000227.1:0-21469 GCA_046733355.1 Pseudomonadota bacterium
AACAGCCAGAACCGCTTGTCGTAAGAGCCAAGCGCGGCGAGAACGATCAATGCGCCGGCGCTCAGCGCCACGAGGAGCGCAAGCAAGCGGCTGCGCGGCCAGGCGCTCAGCGCGTATCGTTTGCCTGCCTTGCGGTCCTACGCCAGGTCGCCCACCGTGTTCAGGCTGAATGCGAAGGAGCCGCAGAACACTGCGAAAACCAGGATCAACAAAAAGCCCGCGATATAGCTCGCATATTCTCCCTGCCTGAGCAGCAGCAGGTAATAAAACGGGACGAGCAGCGGATAAAACGTAATCGCGACCCATTCCTGCATGCGGAGCAGGCGCGGCAGATCCGCTGCCCTGCGCGCATTGTTGCCGGTCGCGAATTCAGTCATCGCTCAGGTTGCGAAGCCCGCATGAGCGAAGCGATATGCGGGAAGCCGGATGCTGCGTCGCTCATGCGCGCTACATACACGGTTTCGCATGGGGCGCAACGGCGCGGCAGAGTGTGCATCGCGCCGCGCAAAACCGGCCTCCCGCCGGTGCGCATATCGCCCGCGCGCAAGCGGCATTGTGCCTGTGCATCCTCCCGCATAACATGCTGGCTTGTCGCATCTGCGAGGTCGCATGCCAGTCGCGTCCCAAGGTGAATGCATCGCCAACCGCGCAGGCGGCCTGCCGACATCTGCGCCGGAATCCGGTGACGAACTGCAGTGCGTCGAGCGACTCATGCGGGAGATGGCGCATGCGGATGGAAAGCTCGGCGAAAGCGCGGTCTATCATCTCAGTACCGGGGGCAAGCTGCTACGCGCCCGGCTTGCGCTTTCCGGCTGCGCCGCTCTCGATGTCGACGGCAAAAATGCCATTTGCCTCGCCGCCGCCTGTGAGTTCCTGCACAACGCCTCGCTGGTGCACGACGACATCCAGGACCGCGATGTGCAGCGCCGGGGACAGGCCTCGGTGTGGCATCGCTACGGCCTGAACACGGCAATAACGCTCGGCGACTTTTTGCTGGTACTCGGTTTCCAGGCTCTCGCCAGAATCGAGTGCGGCGAGAAAAGCAGGGCCGCGCTGGATCGCGTGTTCAGCGAGCGCGTCGTCGACGTCATTCGCGGACAGGCCAAAGACCTCGAGCTCGCCGCGGTACCGCGCCTGAGCATTGCCGATTACGAGGCGCTGGCACGGGCGAAGGCAGGCCCACTGCTCTCCCTGCCGATCGAAGGAGCGCTCATCCTTTCCGGCGCCGGCGCGAGCACTCGCGCCAACGCGCGCGATTCCCTGAATTGGTTCGGCGTCGCCTACCAGCTACGCGACGACCTCCTGGAATTCTGCGCGCCTGACTGCGCCGCCGCCTCGGATCTGCGCAACGGCAGGTTCAACGCCGTGCTCCTGCATTTCCTTGGCGATTCGCGCAACGGCCAGCGACATGCGCTTTCTGATTTTCTCGCGCGCGCGGCGGAGCGCGCCGGCAACGACGAGCTGGACGCATGGGCAGCGCGTATCCGCGCGTCTGAGGCATTCGAGCGGGCAATCGACCATTTCCGCGCGTGTTGCATGCGCAGCAGCCAGGCGGCCGACACGCTTCCCCGTGCGCTTGGTCACGTGATCAAGGAATTCATCGCAACCATTCAGCGCAAGATCGACGGGCTCGAGCCGGGCGGTGCGGACCACTATCGCCAAAAACGCGCCCGCGCGGCGCGCGGAGTGTAACGCGAGCCGGCCTCCCGCGCGCCCTCGCCCGCGAAAACCATGCACAGCCGTGACGAGCCTCGGCCCGTGAACAGCGCCGGCGGTCGCGGGCTCGCCCGCGCGATTGCCGAGTACTACACGGAGGTCGGTCCCGATTACGCGGCGTGGAGCCGCAACCTCAACATACATTTCGGCGTCTGGCGGCGCGGCATGAGCCTGTTCGATCGCGAGGCCATGCTCGAGCAGATGAACACGGAGGTGCTGGCGCAGGGCACGCGGGCGGCCGCACCGCCGAAAGATGTCCTCGATCTCGGCTGCGGGGCCGGCGCTGTCACACGCCGCGCTGCGCAGTATTTCCCCGGATCGAAAGTGACCGGGATCGCGCTGGCGCCTGTGGAACTGCAGCGGGCGGCCGAACTGACCCCGCGCCATCTCTCACATCGCGTACTTTTCGCCGGGGGGAATTATCTCTCTCTGCCTTTTCGCGAAGCTGCCTTCGACATGGCGTTCGCGCTCGAGAGCAGCTGCTATGCGCCGGGAACCGATAAAAGCGCGCTGATCGCGGAGGCGCGTCGCGTGTTGCGTCCCGGCGGGCGGCTCGTGCTCGCCGACGCCATGCTGCGCCGTCATCCGGTCCGATCGCGTCTGACGCGCGCCGCCCTGCGCGGGATGTATCAGGGATGGAAGCTGCCGGAGCTCGCAGCGCTTCCGCATGTGCTGCGGCGCCTCGAGGAGCTTGGCTTTCACGACATAAGAGTGGATGACGTCAGCAGAAATGTAATTCCAAGCGCCCTGCATGGTCCTGCGGTCTGGATCGGCTTTCTCGTTCGCCGCCTGCTTGCCGGTGAAATCAGGCTATCCCGCTACCGCTGGCAGCATGCCCTGGTTTTTCTGCCGCTTTGCATCTTCGGGCTCGACCGCAGAGCGGCTGGTTATTTCATCATCAGCGCTGTTCGCACATAGCGTTTCGATCATGCAATCATGATGCGCATGCATGCAGCGTTTGCAGCTTTCTCAGCTACCGTCCTTCTCCTCGGTCTTAACCAGATACTGCTGGCGCTGCGCTGTTATCTCTATCTGCGAAGCTATGAAAGAAAATCGGCGCGTCGCGCCGGGCAATCCCTTTCTCCGTCCGTCGCCCTGATCTGTCCGTGTCGAGGTGTCGATCCCGGCTTTGAACAGAACGTCCGCGCCATGCTGGCGCTCGACTATCGGGCCTATCGGATAGTCTTCGCCCTTGCGCGGCCGGACGACCCTGCCCACCGGGCACTTCGCTTGCTTACAGCTGATCACCCGAACTGCCAGATTGTCATTGCAGATCGAGCGCGCAGCCCGGGCGACAAGATCAACAACTTGCTGGCAGCCCTTGATGTGCCGGCCGTTCGCTCCGCCGAACTCCTCGCCTTCATCGATTCCGACGCTCACCCCCATCCCGAGTGGCTGCGCGACCTCATAAGTCCCTTGATCGATCCTGCCGTCGGGCTGACCACAGGTTATCGGCGCTATCGGCCGGATTCCGGCTTCTGGTCCGCAATGCGCGCCGTCGCCAACAACATCGCCATGGCGCCGCATCTCGTCGGTGACCGGCTGCGCGTCGCATGGGGCGGCGCAATGGCGGTGCGCCGGCGCGACTTCGAGTGCAGCGGCGTCGAGGAAATCTGGCGCGGTGTGATTTCCGATGATCTCACATTGGCAACTGCCATTCGCGGCCTCGGTCTGCGCATCGAGTTCGTGCCAAACTGCCTCACGGAAAGTTCGGGCAGCTGCACAATGCGGGAATACTATGTCTGGCTCAGGCGCCAACTGTTCGTGGCCCGGATGTACAGCCCGGCACTCTGGTGCGGAGCAGTGCTAACATTCCTGCCGATGCTGCTGATCTTTTGCGGCATGATGCTGAGCCCGCTCTCACTCGTCTTCCCGTCGCTGCGCTTGCCGGCCGTTGTGCTGCTCCTGGTTCTCCCCCTGCAGGTGATCGGCGGATGGCTCACGGCGATGGTGTTTGAGGATTATCGCACCGCGCGCTGGGTGCCGCTCGGAATTCTGCTGGCCCCGGCGCTCTCGGTTGCCGCCTTTTTCCATTCGGCGTTCAGCCGCCAGGTGGCATGGCGCGGCATCACTTACCGTTTTCCTGCGACGGGCGATCTGATCGTCAGGCGAGAGGAGAAGGTCCGCAAATGACTTTCCGGGACGCCGATGAAGCAAGAGAGATCATGCAGGCGGTGGTCGCGGAGCTGGACAAGGCGTCGCTGCGGAATGTGCAGATCACATATTCGTATCGATTCACCGACATTGACTGGAGCTTCACGCTCAACGTCAATCGAGGCGCCGTGCAGATGTTCGAAGGCATTACGCCGCAATCGGAAACCACCATCGAGCTCGCGAGCAGCATCTTCGATCAGGTGCTGACGGGCGCGATGAGCGTTGCCACCGCGCATTTCACCGATCAGGCGAGGTTTCGCGGCTCGACCAGCAATATTATGACGCTCGGCGCGCTGCTTCCTGTGTTGAGCCGCTCCTACTGTGCGGTGCGGGAGGCGCGGAAATCCCCCTCAAAAAGGTTTTAGTGTCGGAGCATGGCGTCGATGGCGATGGCGGCGAACAGCAGCAGCCCTGCATCCCGATTCGATTTGAAGAGGCGCAGGCACAGCGCCGGATCGCCTATATCGAGCCGCATCACCTGCCGGGCAAGATGGGCGGCAAACGCCGCGAGCCCAATGGCGGAGATCGGCCCCGCACCCGCGCTCCACGCGGCAAGCGCCAGAAACAGCACGGCAAGCGCGTAGCATACCGCGAGCATGGGCCTGGTGCGCGTTCCAAACAAAAGCGCCGTCGACTTGATGCCGACCAGCGCATCGTCCTCGCGATCCTGGTGGGCATAGATCGTGTCATAACCGATCACCCAGAAGATCGAGCCGACATAGAGCAGCAGGACCGGCACATCGAAGCGGCCGAGCGAAGCCGGCCAGCCCATGAGTGCACCCCAGGAGAAGGCGAGGCCAAGCACGATCTGCGGCCAGTAGGTGATGCGCTTCATGAAAGGATAGATCGTGATCACCCCGAAGGAGCTCACTGCCACGAGTTGAGTGAACGGATTGAACTGCAGAATGACCGCAAGACCGACCAGCGCCTGGAGCGCGAGAAACAAGGCGGCGGCGCCGACCGTAACGGCGCCCGAGGGTATCGGGCGCGAGCGCGTGCGTTCCACGCGCCGGTCGAGATCGCGATCGACGATGTCATTCCAGGTGCAGCCTGCTCCGCGCATGGCGAAGGCGCCGACAAAGAACAACAGCAGATGCCAGACATTCGGCGTCGCGCCGAGCCGCACAGCGACGAGCGCGGTCGACCACCAGCAGGGAATGAGCAAAAGCCAGGAGCCGATGGGACGGTCGAAGCGCGCGAGGCGCAGGTAAGGCTGCAGCCAACCGGGCGCGAGCCAGTCGACCCAGTTTCCGGTGGAGTCGGCGACGCGATCGGCGGCCTGCGTCATTGCTCCGACCGGCCGCCTATGAGAGTCTCGAACGTGCTCTGACGCACTTGCCGCCGGACGCGTGAGTCTTGTCATAAACCGTGCCTGCCACTCCAACCGAGGATCGCGTGAAGCTCAGAGGTATACCGCAAACCATCCCCGAAGCCATTGCGGTTGCGCTGAACCTGGTGCCGATACCGCTGTTGGATACGTGGCTGGCGTTCATTGCCGCACGTTCGATCATGGCGGCGAGCACGCTGGGAATTTTCGACGTCCTTGGCGAATCCGATAAAACTGCAGAGGAGGTGGCGGCACGCTGCGGTACCGATGTGCGCGCGACCAGCCAGCTCCTCAGCTGTCTGGTCGGCATCGGGTACGCACGCTGGCGTGACGGGAAGTACGGCATCCACCGTCGCCACCGCAAATGGCTTCTTCCTGCAAGCTCAAAGAGCATAGTCGCGAAATTGGCCTTTCTGTCGACAGAATGGGAGCTGGTGTCCCGGCTGCAGGAGTTCGTGCAGAGCGGAAAAGCGATCAATATGCACGAGACCATGTCAAACGAGCAGTGGGGTCTTTATCAGGACGCCATGCGTGAGCTCGCGGCTGGTCTCGCACCTGAGGTAGCAAAACGCCTGCCCATGCCGCAGGGGGCCACTCGCGTCCTCGACATCGGCGGTTCTCATGGGCTCTACTCGGTCGAGTTATGCCGGCTTTACCCCGGCCTCCACTGCACCATCCTGGAGCTACCTGCAGCGATTGAGAAAGCCAGGGCACTCGCGCGGCGGCATGGGCTGGCCGAGCGCCTGAGCTACCGTGCCGCGGACGTCTTCGCTGAAGATCTCGGAGAAGCGACGTATGACGCGGTGATTGCGAATAATTTCGTGCACCATTTCACGCCAACGCAGAATATTGAGTTGGCGAAGAAGGTCGCGCGCGCGCTCACACCGGGTGGGCTGTACGCCATTTTCGAGCTATTGCGCACCGACAACCCGGCAAGGGCGGGCATGGTTGCGACACTGGACCTTTACTTTGCGCTCACGAGCGCCTCGGGCCTGTTTTCACTTGCGGAAATCACCGCCTGGCAAGTGGACGCGGGTCTCGAGCCTCTCAAGCCGGTCCGTTTCCTGAAGTTGCCCGGATGGGTCGTCGCCCCTGCGCTGCGCTCCTCGGCGTGAGTGGCAGCGACATCCTGTCTAAGCCGTTTCGAAAAGCCGATTGTGGAACTTCGCCGGCGCCTTCAGGCGGGCGCCGCCGCCGTTTGAAGTTCCCCGAAAATCATGGATGAATCCCGGACCGGCCCATCGCACGAACGGGCGAGCGGCTGATCGGGTAAAAGTTTGCTTCGCAAAGGAGGCGTCCATGCAGGAGCGCCGAGCAACGGCAGCAGATGCGGTGTCGACGCAAGGATTGAGCGTCATCGGTCCAATGCCACGCCGAGAGAGTTCCCATGGTCTCGAAGAGATCAGCGTCGCATTGCCGCGGGCACGGCGCGTCTACTTCGCACCCGGCATCATCAGACCGATCGTGCGGCTGTTCTTCTGGGTATGGGCCGCCATGCGCTTCATTCTCGGCAATCTTTTTGACGTGTGCCTGCGCCGCGATTCTGTCCAGCGCCGCGCCGTGCGACTGCGGCGAATCTTCGAGAGCGCGGGAGCGACCTTCGCGAAGTTCGGGCAACAGCTTTCCATTCGCGCCGATGTCCTGCCCTATGCCTACTGCGCAGAATTGAGCCGGATGCTCGACCAGGCGCCCCCCTTTCCCACATCTGAAGCGATCGCAATCATCGAGCGCAATCTCGGCAAGCCGCTGAGCGCAGTATTCGAGATTTTCGATCCCGACCCGATCGGCTCCGCCTCGCTCGCATGCGTCTACCAGGCCAGGTTGAAGAATGGCGAGCGGGTTGCGGTGAAAGTGCGGCGCCCGGGCATAGGCCCGCTCATTGCCGCGGACCTGCGGGCGCTCGACTGGCTTCTGATCGCGGCAGAGACGCTCACCATTATTCCCCCCGGCATGACCCGCGCCTTCCGCCACGACCTGCAGACCATTCTTTTCAGAGAGCTAAATTTCCGCACCGAGGCGCGCTACACCGATTTGTTTCGCCGTCGCGGGCGCAAGCGGGGGGACGACGTCACAGCACCTCGCGTCTACTTCCAGTACTGCACCGAAGAAGTGATGGTCAGCGAATTTGTATCGGGCTTCTGGATCTGGGAGATCATGGCGGCCGTCGACAGCAATGACCAGGAATTCCTGCTGAAGCTCGCCGAGCAGGGTATCGATCCCAAGATACTGGCGAGCAAGCTCGCGATCACCATGAATCGAGAGGTGCTGGAAGAACTTTTCTTTCATTCTGATCCGCATCCCGCGAACATCGTGGTGATGCCCAACAACAAGATCTGCTTCGTCGATTTCGGCGCCATTGGCCGGTTTTCCACGGAGAGCCGCAAAATCTTTCGCGAGCTTTCCTACCATATGCTCACCTCCGACATCGGGCGCATGGTCAACGCCTCGCTCGCACTCGCCGAACCGCTGCCTCCCGTTGATATCGAAATGGTTCGCAAGGAGCTGGAAATCATCTATGCCGATTGGACATATGCGCAAAACAGCAAGGACGCCGAATGGTGGGAACGAAGCGGCGCGCAGGTTTGGCTTCGTTTCATGGAAGTCGCCAGGAGGCATCAACTGCCGTTAAGCTTCGAAGCCGTACAATTTTTCAGGGCCTTTTTTTCTTACGACGCCATCTGCAATCGCTTGAACAAACAGCTTAATTTCAACAAGGAATACAAGGCATATCTTCGCCAAAGTGCGCGGGAGGCGCGCCGACGTATGCAAAGGAAAATTCGTAGCCGTCTGGCTGGTCCGACCAGTATGGACTACTTGCAATTCGAACAGCTTGTCGACACGGCCAATCAGTTTCTTTTTCAGCTACAACGAAACATGGAACACCCGGTCATTCACTTCAAGAATGTCATCGGAAAGCTCGCATACATAGCCCGCCTGCTGCTGCGATCGGGTTATCTCGTTGCCGTCGGCTTGCTTGCTGTCTTGCTGGCAGATTCGGTTTCCAAGCACTGGCTTGGCCACAAAATAGACTGGTCGGCAATCATCGCCTGGGCGACCACTTTCGGTTGGCTGCAGTTCGTGCTGCTGGCGACCGGATTGGTGATAATCCGCCGGATCGTCATCCGCCTGAGCATGCCGGACAGCAAGCTCAATCCTGACAGGGTATAGCTTTGGCGCAAGCACAGCAGCCCACAGCCGCGATCAAGGATGTGGCAATTGCGCTCCCATCTATGGTGTTGGGAAATGAGGAGTTGACCGCGGGACTCGACGAATTCAAATGCTCGCTGCTCCTGCGGCACACCGGGGTTCGCCGTCGGCATGTGGCAGCCCCGGGGCAGACGGCGCTCGATCTCGGCGAAGAAGCTTGCCGCAAGCTGTTCGCCTCGCATCCGGCGCTGCCGGCGCAGATCGATACGCTGATGTTCTGCACCCAAACTCCCGATTACATTCTGCCTGCAAATGCGTGCCTCTTGCATGGCCGTTTGGGTCTGCCCAGCTCGGTAGCTGCTTTCGACCTTCCACATGCATGCTCCGCCTACATCTATGCCATCCATGTGGCCCAGGCGCTGCTGCTTTCCGGTGCGGCAAAGAACGTGCTGGTCGTTACTGCGGATACCTATTCCAAATTCCTGCATGCGCAGGACCTGGCGACGCGCGCACTTTTCGGCGACGCCGCCGCCGCAACGTGGATCGCCGCTGCCGCTCGCGGCTGCGGCGTTCTCGACGTGCTGTGTGGTACAGACGGCAAACGCTTCGACAAGTTCCTGATCCCTGCGGGCGGCTGTCGACAGCCGCTCTCCGATGAGGTCCGCAGGCAGGAACAACGGGATGCCAGCGGCAACGTGCGTTCGCCAGCCAATATTCACATGGCCGGAAACGACATTCTCGCATTCGTGAGCAGCCGTATCCCGGCGCACATCTCCGATCTGCTCAGGCGCAACAATCTCACCCTCGATATGATCGATTGGCTCGTGTTCCATCAGGCCAGCAGCGTCGTGCTGAATACGCTGACGGCCCTCCTCGATGCCGATCCCAAGAAAGTCGTGTGGCATCTGGAGGACATCGGCAACACGGTCTCTGCATCCATCCCGGCGGCGCTGAGGGCCGCACTGGACCGCAGCCAGATTTGTCCTGGTCAGCTCGTTCTGCTGTGCGGGTTCGGAGCAGGCCTGTCGTGGGGATCGGCATTGCTGAGATGGTGAGCCGCATCGAGATCCGCGACTACTGCGGGAATTTCGAAGACGTCGCACAACTCGCCTGCCGCGCCTGGAATCGGGACTATCATGGCAACATGTGGTTTCCGGCGTGGGATGCCGAGTTCTTGCGCTGGCAGATCAACGAAGGAACCCGGCTCGCCCTCGCCGCATATGCCGGAGCAAAGCTCGTCGGCACGTTCTTCTGCGTGCCGCATGTGCTACGCATGGCCGCCGCAACGCATCCGATCGCGCTTGCCAGCTGGTGTACGGTCGACCCGGAATATCGCTCGAGCCGGGTTGCCTTCTCCTTGATTGCGGCGCTGCGCCGGCGGCACCAGGAATTGGGGCTTGCCTTCTCTCTCGGCGTGGTCAGCGCGGACGAGACGTCCCGCGCGCATCGTTTCTGGCGCAAGTATGCCGAAACATTTCCGCAAGATCTTCGCTTCCTGTTTGCAGTTCGTTTCTGGGTCAAGGTGCTGTCGCCTCAGAAGATGGCACGCGCCGCGCTCGCGGGCTGGGAGCGGACTGCCATGCGTGTGGGTGCGCCGCTCATCCGTTTCGTTCCGCGAAGGGCTGCCGCCGAGGTGCGCGCCTATCGTCCTGCCGATCTCGAGGGATGCGTGGACATTGTCGAGCGCAGCTCGGCGCGATGCGAGTGGGCGCTGGAATGGCCGCCGCATCGGCTGGCCCCGCAGCTCGCCAGCCCCGCGTCCGGCACGCTCGTTTTCGAGCGGCGCGGCAAAGTCGAAGGTTTGGTGAATTATCACTATACCACCATGCAAGGGCGCGAGGCGCTGCGCACCGTAATCATTGATCTCTGGGGCGGCGATGGCCTCCGCCTTGCCGAGCAACCGCGCTTCATCAGCAACCTCTGCAATGTTTTGCGCGCGCAAGGCGTCGATCTCGTGCTCGCCCTGCGGTCGGCGGTGATGCCGCCGGCTGCGCTGCTCGCCAACCTGTTCATCCCGCAACCCGCTCACGCGCACATGGTAGCCCTGTTCCCGAGGGATGACGTGCGGTTGACAAGCCCAGGCACCTGGAATTTGCTATTGCGGTGACGGCGTTGTGGAGCGGAACTCGGCATGGCGACGGCGGGCTGGAAATGCCCGCAGGCTTGTCGAATGCACGCGCCGAAGCGCAGGCCTACATCGAAGCCCATGTCGGGCAGCGACAGGTCAATCGCGTTCTGCACGGCTTTCCCTCACCCCGGTTCTGGCAACCCGATGCCGTTTCCGTGCCGCGCCTCATGCAGCAGCGCGAGCGCTCGATCGGAATGCATGCGCCGCGCTTCTCCTTGTATGTCGGGCTGCCCTACTGCATCCGCACCGAGCCTGATCGCTGCGGCTATTGTCTGTTTCCGATCGAAACCTTTGCCGGGGCGACCCAGCTCGACACCTATCTCGATTACCTGGAAAAGGAAGGCGAGCTGTTTCGCGGTTTTTTCGCCGGCGCGAAACCCGAGACCGTGTACATCGGCGGCGGCACGCCGAACCTGCTGCGGCCGAAGCAATATACCCGACTCATGGAAATCATACGGGGCGTGTTCCCCGGCGTTGCAAGCGGCGTACCTGTTACCCTTGAGGGCATCCCCCAGCTGTTCACACGAGAGAAGCTCGAGCACATGCAGCGCGGCGGCATAAACCGCATCAGCATTGGGGTGCAGCAGCTCGACCCCGAGCTGAACAAGCTGAGCGGACGCAAGCAGACGGCGAAGCATGTATTCGATGCGATCCGATGGGCCCAGGAGCTGGGCCTGCAATGCAACGTCGACCTGATCTTCGGCTGGCCGCGACAGACGCTGGCCAGCATGCTGTCCGACCTGCAGCAGATTGTCGCAGCCAAGGTCGACCATATCGCCCATTACGAGCTCAACATTGGCGGCCCGACCGATTTTTCCCTCAATCGTAGGCATGAGCTGCCCTCTCCGGAGCTCACGCGCGAAATGTATCGCACCGCGCGCGATTTTCTGCGCGCGAACGGGTATCGCCAGCTTACGGTGTATGATTTCCAGAAAGCGACGGACGGATCGGAGTTCGTCTACGAAGAATGCAAGCGCGATTTCGATCGGACGGAAATGTGGGGCTGGGGATTTGCCGGCGTATCCGAGTTCTGCATCGGCGAGGACGCCGTGGGCTCCACTTACCTTAATCACCGGCGTGTGCGCGACTACTTTGCTGCGCTCGACGAGGGCCGATATCCAAGCGAGCGGGGGTTCGTGCGCACGCGGCTCGACCAGGGGCTGCACGAGCTTTTCCGCAACCTGCAGGGGGCGCATGTCAGCCGGCCGGCTTACGCCTGCCGCTTCGGCACGGATCCGTATGAGGAGTTTGAGCCGGTCTGGCAGGCTGTCGCCGAGCGCGGCTGGTGCTCCATCTCGCCGGAAAAGATCGAACTGATCGACGACGGAGTGTACTACGTGCCGCTGGTCCAGAACCTTTTGTCCCTCAACCGCCTCACAGAGCTGCGCGCGTCCACCTCCTCCGTCGCCCTGCGGGTATGATCCCGCAGGCGCGATGCCAACAACTGCCGTTTTGCACATACGTCGCACAGTCGCTCGGAAGCTGGACTGTGCCGCGGACTGAAACGGAAGGAGTACCATGGGCGTAATCGAACCGATCGCTATCGTCGGCATCGGCTGCCGATTACCCGGCGGAGTGCAACATCCCGACGATCTCTGGAATTTGCTCGCGAATGGAGTCGACGCGGTCAGCGAAGTGCCGGCGGAACGCTGGCTCCTGTCTTCGATGTATCACCCAGACGGGACAAAACCGGGACGGATGAACAGCCGCTGCGGCGGCTTTCTCGACCAAATCGACGGATTCGACGCGCAGTTCTTCGGCATCAGCCCGCGCGAGGCTGCACCGGCAGATCCGCAACAAAGACTGGTTCTTGAGGTCGCGTACCAGGCGGTAGAGGATGCCGGCCTGACCCTCTCTTCCCTCTCGGGGAAGCGGGCGGCCGTATTCGTCGGCATCGCCAGCTTCGATTATGGCAGCGTCCAGTTCAACGACCGCGCTGCCATCGATGCCTACACCAATCTCGGCGGCGCCCTTTGCATTACGGCCAATCGCATTTCCTATTTTTTCAATCTGCTGGGGCCGAGCGTTGCGATAGATACGGCGTGCTCGTCGTCACTGGTCGCCACGCATTTCGCCTGCGAGAGCATCCGGAAAGGAGAAAGCGAGCTTGCGTTCGCCGCGGGTGTGAATGTGATACTGCGCCCCGAACTGAGCATCGGTTTCTCCAAAGCTTCCATGCTTGCGCCGGATGGCCGCTGCAAGAGCTTCGATGCTCGGGCGAACGGCTACGTGCGCGGCGAGGGCGCGGGCGTGGTCATCCTCAAGCCGCTCTCCCGCGCATTGGCGGATGGCGATCGCATTTATGCGCTTATTCGCGCGACATCGGTCAACCAGGATGGCCGCACCGAAGGCATTTCGGTGCCGAACCGCGCCTCGCAGGAGGCAAACTTGCGGGCCGCGCTGAACCTTGCGGCAATCGCCCCGGAGACCGTGCATTACGTCGAGGCGCACGGTACCGGCACGCCTGTCGGCGACCCAATCGAGGCCGCGGCGCTCGGTGCCGTCTATGGCGAGCCGCGCAAGCCCGACCAGCGCTGCGTGATCGGCTCGATCAAAAGCAATGTGGGACATCTGGAAGCCGGCGCCGGCATCATCGGTCTGATCAAGGCGGCGCTGTGCCTCCATCATCGGCAGATTCCGCCAAGCCTGCACTTTGAAACGCCAAACCCGCAGATTCGATTTGACGATCTGCGGCTGCGCGTCGCGCAGCGCCTCGAGGCATGGCCCGAAACCAACGGCCACCCGCCTCGCGCGGGCGTGAACTCGTTTGGGTTTGGCGGCACGAACGGGCATGCCATCCTTGAAGCACCGCCCGAGATCAACGGCACTGCCGCTGCAGATCGCGCCTCCGTGCAGGACGACCGCGCATGGATGCTGCCGCTTTCCGCGCGCAGCGCTCCGGCTCTTGCCGATCTGGCCCGTGCATACGTGAACGCATTGGCCGACGATAGGAGCCTGAGAGATGCCGCACTGCGCGATATCTGCTTTTCAGCAAGCCTGAAGCGGTCGCATCATGAATTCCGGCTCGCTGTAGTCGCTCGCGACAAGCCAGAGCTGGTGGAGCAGCTGCAAGCATTCCTGCAGCAAGAAGAGCGCAGCAACACCGCAAGCGGCCGCATCTCCGAGAAGCCATTGCGCCCTGTATTCGTTTGCTCCGGAATGGGGCAGCAGTGGTGGGGCATGGGGCGCGAGCTGCTGAACCAGGAAGCCGCGTATCGAGAAGCAATCGCGGAGGTTGATGAACTGTTCGCCGAGCTCGCCGGCTGGTCGTTGCTCGAAGAAATGACTGCGGACGAGAACCGCTCACAAATGCGCAACACCCATGTCGCTCAGCCCGCGCTGTTTGCGCTGCAGATCGGATTGGCAGCGCTGTGGCGCTCCTGGGGAATCGAGCCCACCGCAGTAGCAGGTCATAGCGCAGGTGAAGTCGCCGCCGCCTGCATCAGCGGCGCATTGTCCTTGAAGGACGCCATCCGCGTCGCGTACCACCGCAGCCGCCTGCAGCAGCGAACTGCCGGGCAGGGCGCAATGCTGGCAACGGCGATTTCGCGCGAGGAAGCATCGCGATTGATCGCACGCTATCCGCAAGCGATTTCGATCGCGGCCGTGAACGGCGCCCTCTCGCTTACGCTCTCGGGCGATACCTCGGTGCTCGAGCAGATCGAAGCGGCGCTGAATGGAAGGAACGTGTTTTGCCGGCGCCTGCAAGTTGAGGTGCCTTTTCACAGCCCCGTAATGGAGCAGCTTGAAACGGAATTGCTGGAAAGCTTGCGCGATATTGAACCGCGCCCGGCCACAAGGGCGTTCTTTTCCACCGTGACCGGCACTGCATTGGGTGGCGCGGAGCTGGATGCACGCTACTGGTATCGCAACATTCGCGACCCAGTCCTCTTCCATGCTGCGATCGGCGAGATGATCACGGCTGGGCACGAACTGTTCGTGGAAATCGGGGCGCACCCAATACTTAGAAATGACATTGCCGCCTGTCTCAACGAGCGCTCGGTGCAGCGCAGGCCGATCTCTTCGCTCAGGCGGGGCGAACCTGAACGAGCGGCGATGCTGGCCGCGCTCGGCGGGCTTTACAGCAATGGCGCGGCAATAGATTGGGACAGGCTGTTTTCAGCGGGAGGAAAGGCAATCCGGCTTCCCTCCTATCCCTTCCAGCGCGACAAGCATTGGCGCGAATCCGAACGCATGCGGCAGATGCGCGTCGGCCATATCGTGCATCCGCTCCTCGGCAATCGCCTCGAAACAGCGCAGCCGATCTGGAATGCGACGATCGATGCCGCGGACTCGGCCTATCTCCGTGACCACCGCATCGGCAAGGCGATCGTGTTCCCGGGCGCCGGCTATGTAGAGATGGCGCTTGCGTCCGCGCGCGAGATGTTTGGACCAGTTGCCTGCATTCTGCAAGAGATCGAATTTCACAAACTGCTGGTGCTTGACGAGCAGAAGCCGTGCCTGGTCCAGATCGCATGCGATGCTGCCGCAAGCGCATTCAACATCCATGCTTGCGCGGAGCTTTCAGATGGTGGCTGGGAACTGCATGCGCGCGGCTCGATGCGCCGCGCCGAGCCGCCCGCGCCGCCCGCACTTGATCTTGCGCAAATCCGTCAGCGCTGTCGCGAGGTGGTCGACGTTCAGGAATATTATGCACGGCTGAGCGACAAGGGCCTTGATTACGGCCCTGCGTTTCAGGGAATCGCACGGCTGTGGCGGGGCGAAGCTGGAATCATTGCCGAACTATGCATGCCAAATGGCGCCACCCACGAGCCATCGAATTATCGATTGCACCCGACCATTCTTGATGCCTGCTTTCAAGCCGCCATGGCGACCTTGCCGGCGGCATTTGAGCAAACAGGGAGACAGGTAACTTATCTGCCGGTGCGGATTGAGCGCATCCGTTTTCATTCCGCGCCGGAACGCCGCGTTTGGGCAGCTGCCGAGTTGACTCAGTCGAGCCCTGCTGAACTGAAGGCGGACATCCACATCCTGAATGACAGGGGAGAGCTGCTCGTTGAAGTGCAAGGATTTACGTGCCGGCCGACCGAGCGCCGCGCCCGCGCGCGCAATGCCGTCCTCTACGAATATCAGTGGAAACTCGCTCCGCGTGTGGCCATCAGCGGCTGGCGCGATTCGCGCCATCTTGCGTCGCCCCAGCTGTTTGCGCCGATTCTGCAGGGCGAAGGCGAGAGCCTGCGGCAGCGCTTCGATCGTACTCGCTTTCAGAACAGATTCCTCAAGCTGTCCCGTCATGCCGCTGCCCTCCACATCGCGCGCGCATTGCGACAGCTGGGCTATACGCGGGGCTGCGCCGAAATGCCGACCGACGAGCTCGCCGAGGACCTGGGTCTTGCACCGCAATACCGAAGATGGCTGCAATTGATGTTACGGAAGGAGGTGAGCGCGGACGAGCTAGCACCATGCGAGGATCCGAACGAGGTCTGGAAAGCGACATGGGACGAGTTTCCGGAGTGTCAAATCGAGACGCTGCTTGGCCGGCGATGCGGCGAAAACCTGCCAGCCGTGCTGAGAGGCGAGCTTGATCCACTCAATCTCATTTTCCCGCAAGGCGATTTGACGACGGCGGAGCACCTCTATCAGGATTCTCCAACTTTTCGCCTCAACAATCTGCTGGTGCAGAAGGCAGTGCTCGAGATCGTTCGACATCTGCCGAAAGGCAAGGGACTGCGCGTCCTCGAGATCGGCGGCGGCACCGGCGGGATGACGAGCTTTGTTCTTCCCGTCCTGCCGGAACATTGCAGCGAGTACGTCTTTACCGACGTTTCTCCGCTTTTCATCACGCATGCACAACGCAAATTCGCTCAGTATTCGTTCGTGCAATATCGGCCTCTCGACATAGAGCGCGAACCGGCCGAGCAGGGGTTCGATGTCCATTCGTTTGATTTGATCATCGCGTCCGACGTCCTGCACGCGACACAGAACCTGCGCGACACTCTAGCGCGCGTGAAGCAGCTGCTCGGCTCGGGCGGCGTGCTGATCCTTCTGGAACCGACCCGTCCTGGACTGGGCATGACGCTGATTTTCGGTCTGCTCAAGGGCTGGTGGCTTTTCGAGGACGACGGAATCCGGACCGACGAGCCCTGTGTTGGGCAGGAAAAATGGAAAGGCTTGCTGACCAAGGCAGGATTCAGCCCGCCGTTGTGCATCGCGGACTGTCCCGATGCCGACCACGCACAGCACGCGGTGATCATCGCGCGCGCGCCAGAACTGGCATTGTCCCCCTCGCTGGTGCCGCAGAGCGAGACCGATCCGAGAATATGGATTGCCTTTACGGAAGCGGGAACGGCTGACCAGCCGAACGTGGGAGCAGCGCTTGCGAGCGAGCTGCGCAATCGCGGGGACCGTGTGATCGCCGTCAGACACGGCCACGAATTTCAGCAATGCGATGCAGACACCTACACCTGTCGCGCCGGCAAGCCCAACGACATGCGGCGCTTGCTGGACGCAATCGCCAGAGAAAGCCCGCATGTGGCAGGCATCATCCATTTATGGAGTCTTGATGCGGACATCGCTGCAGATAAGGCCGCTGATGTTTTAACATCATCGGCACGATTGGGGTGCGTCGGTGCGCTTCACTTGATTCAGGCGCTCGCCACAACGGACGGGCTGGCCGTTGACGGCCTGTGGCTGGTTACCCGCGCGGCGCAGCCGCTGGCGGGAACTGCGGACGTAACGAATGTGATGCAGTCTCCGCTGTGGGGTTTCGGCAGAGTTGCCGTCAATGAATACAAGGAGCTTCGCTGCCGGCTGGTGGATGTGGCGACTGGCTCGGCAGAGGAGGTCGCATCGCTTGCAGACGAGCTGCAGTCCACGGAACACAACGAGGATGAGATCGCGCTGCACGGAGAATTACGATACGTGCGCCGCCTCATCCCTGTTTCCATAGAAACCGTGCACGGTGTGGGCCGACCGCCTGTAGCGGCGCGGGCGCCGTTCCGTATGCAATTGCGACGATCGGGAATGATCGAATCGCTGCGGGCCTGCGCCGTCGCGCGCCGCCCCCCGAAGGCTCGCGAAGTGGAAATCGAGGTCGCAGCAACCGGTCTAAATTTCAAGGACCTCATGCTGTGCATGGGGATGCTTCCCGGCGAAGCAATGGCGTTCGACAGTACCGGCGTTGCATTGCTGGGCCTGGAATGCGCCGGCCGCATAGTCGCCGTGGGGAACGAGGTTTCCGGATTTGCCATCGGCGATGAGGTCGTGGCGGGAGTGGCCGGCAGCCTCGCCACTCACGTTACCGTGGATGAAAGACTGGTCGCCAGCAAGCCGCCGCGACTAGGCTTCGAGCAGGCTGCAACCATTCCCGTCGCGTTCATGACCGCATTCTACTCGCTGCACACACTCGGAAACGTGCAGCCCGGAGAGCGGGTGCTAATCCACGCGGGAAGCGGCGGTGTCGGATTGGCGGCCATACAGTTGGCGCTGAACGCGGGGGCAATCGTGTTCGCGACGGCAGGGTCGCCGGAGAAACGCGCTCTGTTGTCCGGCCTTGGCGTGCATCATGTTTTTGACTCGCGCACACTTGCTTTTGCCGATGACATTCGGCGCGCGACCGCCGGCGAAGGCATCGATCTCGTGCTCAATTCGCTCGCCGGCGAGGCAATCGACCAGAGCCTGTCCATTCTCCGCCCGTACGGCCGCTTTATCGAGATCGGCCTGCGCGACATCTACCAAAACCGCAACATGGGCATGCGCCTGCTGCGCAAGAACATCTCATTCTTTGCCGTGGACCTGAGCCGGGTATTCGAGCAGCGGGCGCAGCTGCCTCAATCCTTGCTTCAGGAAACGCTGCGTCGATTTGCCGAGAGCAAGCTCAACGCGCTGCCCCATCGTACGTTTCCGATCTCGCGCCTTCCGGAAGCGCTTCGTCACATGGCCCAGGCAAAGCACATCGGCAAGCTGATCGTGTCGATGAAGGATGCTGAAGGAGTGCTGGTCGAGCGCGATCCGCGCTCGGCGGGGATCGATCCTGAAAGCAGCTACCTCCTAACCGGCGGGCTTGGCGGCTTTGGATTGGCCGTTGCCGATCGCCTGGCAAGGCGCGGCGCGCGTCATCTGGTTCTCGTCGGCCGGAGCGGCCCTTCCGTTTCGGCGCAGACCGCGCTCGATTCTATGCGTCACCGCGGTGTCGAGGTGCAGATTTGCCAAGCGGACGTGGCGGATCGCGATGGCATGCAGCGCGCTCTCTGCATCGCCCGGAACATGGGTCCGCTTCGTGGCCTCGTGCATGCCGCCATGGTGTTGGATGATGCGGCGATCGAACGCTTGACCGAAGAGCGGATGTGGAAGGCGATGGCGCCGAAGCTCCTGGGGAGCTGGAATTTGCATGTCCTGACCGCCGAGGACCCGCTCGATTTCTTTGTAATGTTCTCGTCCTTCACCTCAATGATAGGAAACCCCGGTCAGGCGAATTATGTCGCGGGCAACGCATTTCTGGATGCGCTCGCGTATTACCGCAAAGCGCGCGGGCTGCCCGCGCTTACAGTGAACTGGGGCATGGTGGGGGAAGTGGGCCATGTGGCGAACAGTCCTGACATGAGCCAGCGCTTCGACCGGCTGGGCGCCACGATGATGCCCGTCGCGGAGACGCTCGACGCGCTCGAGGAATTGATCGCGAGCGCCGCCGTGCAGATCGGTGTCGCCCAGATCGAGTGGAAAGGCCTTCTGCGCCTGATGCCTTCCCCCGTTCCGGCACGTTTTGCCGCATTGGCCGGCGACATCGCCGAAGAGGCAAACTCAGGCGAGAGCTCACGAGTGCATGACATCCTTGACGCCGAAGCGGCGGCCTTGCCGGGCCTATTGGAGAGCTACCTTCGCGATCATCTGGCACGTGCCATGGGCACCGCGCCGGCACGTATCGACGCACAGCAGTCGCTGCTCAGCCTCGGCCTCGATTCGCTCATTGCACTCGAGCTGCGAAATCGCATCAATAGCGATTTTGGATTCAATGTGCCGTTGACAAGGATCATGCAGAGCACAAGCCTCAGTGCTTTCGCTGCATACATCGCCGAGCACCTGCTCCCGGAGCAGCGCAACAAAGAGGCCAAACCTGCGGCTAGGGGAAGCGCAGAGCGGACAGCAGAAATTGCGACGCCGGGCAATGGCGGCGCGAGCGTCGTGCCCGACTCGGCGATTGACAGCGCTGAACCCGCCGAACACGACCGCGACGCGCCAGCGATCACGCCTCTCCTGGACGGGCAACCTAAAGCAACGCCGGTTCCGCAAAGAAGCGCAGCTCACACGCCCGCAGAGTGAACAGTTGCCCGGCTTGCTCCTGAATGACCGGAGGATCGTGTGCGAGGGAATGGAGCTGATAGCATACTGGAACGCCTGCGAACCTCACCGAGCGAGCGGCGCCGGCCGATGCTCGTCGACTTCATCGAGCGGCAGCTGCTCGAAATCCTGCGCTGGGACGAAAGCCGGCGTGCAGACCTGGCGCGGGGCTTCGTCGAGATCGGGCTCGATTCGCTGATGGCAGTCGAGCTGCAGTTTCGACTGCAGAAGGCCCTCAAATTCGTTCCCCCATCGGAGGAAGATGAAGAGGAATTCAAGATGTCCTCCGCCGAGGACCTTGCCGACTTTCTGCTCAGCCGACGCTTGAGCCTGCCCTGATCGAATTCCATGACGGATGTAATCGAAGAACGCCGGCTGACACGAAACAAGCCCGGTGCGCGGTCGACCAGAAGCGACAGTTTGCTGGTTCCTGACCCGGCGTCGCGTTACGAGCCGTTTCCGCTGACCGACGTGCAGAAGGCGTATTGGCTGGGACGCAGCGCCTCGTTCGAGCTGGGCAATATCGGTTGTCATCTCTACCTCGAGATCGAGCCCGCGAGCTTGGATCGCAACGCTCTTCAGATGGCTTGGCGAATGATGATACGCCATCATGACATGTTGCGCGCTGTCATTCGCCCGGACGGACTGCAGCAGATACTCCGACACACGCCGGATTATGAAATTGAGCACCTCGACCTGCGCGGCGCGGATGCAGTTCAGGCAAAGAAGGAGCTGGAAGCGATCCGCAATCGAATGTCGCACCGGGTCTTTGCCGCCGAGCAGTGGCCGCTGTTCGAGCTGCGTACTACGGAACTGGACGATCGTTTAGTGCTGCACTTGAGCTTCGATCTGCTGTTCATCGACTTCTGGAGCCTGCAGCTTCTTTTGAACGAGTTAAAGCAGCTTACGTTCGATCCCGATCCATATCTGTCGCCCATAGACATATCGTTTCGCGATTATGTGTTGGCAGCGAGCTGGCACCGGGATGCTGAAAGCTACAGACGCGCAGAGGAATACTGGCAGGCGCGGCTGGATACACTGCCACTCCCTCCCCGGCTGCCATTGGCGAAGCAACCGTCGAGTATCACTCAACCCAGGTTCGTCCGGCGCGATGCCGCGCTTGAAAACAAATCCTGGGACGCCTTCAAGGCGCACAGCGCCAGACGCGGCCTCAGCCCGTCGAGCGCGCTCATGGCGGCTTTCGCCCGCCTGCTCGCGCGCTGGAGCCAAAGCCCGGATTTTACTCTCAATGTAACGCTATTTCAGCGCGCCCCATTGCATCCGCAGGTCCATCGCCTGGTCGGCGATTTTACTTCGATACTTCCCCTGGAAGTGCATGACCAGGCAAAACAGCCCTTTGAGGCGCTGGCCAGCCAGATGGCCGCTCAGTTTTGGAGCGATCTCGAGCACCAGGCGTATGGCGGTCTGCAAGTGCTGCAAGATTTGTCCAGACGATCAGGTTCCGAACGTGCTGCATCCATGCCGGTCGTGTTCACCAGCGCGCTCGCGCGACAGATGCCTGGCTTCGAGTCAATGGAAGGCATCGGCGGGATAACCTTCGGCGTCAGTCAGACGCCGCAGGTGTGGCTTGATCATCAGGTTTACGAGCAGGAGGGGCGCCTGCACCTGAGCTGGGATGCGGTGGAGGAGCTTTTCCCGCCGGGTCTGCTCGACGACATGTTCGCGACATACTGCAGCTT
>JBKPOZ010000228.1:0-5757 GCA_046733355.1 Pseudomonadota bacterium
GCGCGCCCGGCACGGGATCGACGCGGTACGCTTTGGCGCGGTAGAGATCGCAGGCGGTGAGCCGGTCGGTCCAAACCACCGTCCATGTCGCAGTCGAAGATTCGCCGGCCACTGCGGCCGCCGCTTCCTCCGGGTCGACGCCGTCCTGCGGGGTGATACGAAAGAGCACGAGAACGTCTGTTTCCTTCGGCTCGTAGTCGGGTTGCCAGTAGCCCATCTGCTTGTACTGAATGACGCCGGCGCGATAGCGGTCGGCTGAATTCTTGAGATTTCTGGTGATTGCAGCATATGTCATGCTCGGCTCCCGGGTGCGCTTTCAGTGCCAGCAGTTCGCACAAATTCGTCGATCTTGCTCTCTACGAGATTAATACCATTAAGATCATTGGTTTTTAGCCAGTACGGCAAGCGACTCTAGGCATTGCTGAATGGGTGTCATGGTGCTCGCGGCGCTTTAGTTAAATTCGCGATCGACGAGTACGCTTGGAAGATTGCCAGCGTGCTTGATCGAAGAAACGTGCGCCTATTTACGATAGGAGTCTGTACAAAATTGAACACTCGAATCTGATTTTTAGCACGACGACGCTACCGCGATCGAGGCCCTTGACACAAAGTATGTCATTGGCGCTGTCTTGTTTCTCCCAGTTTGTGTTTAGCTCATGATTAATGTCGCGCGCTCGTCCCCCGACTCGGGCAGACATAAATGAAGCTCCGCCGATGGACTTAGACCCGACATCTCGCACATTGCGCCTCGTGTCCCTGCGTAACGGGTCGCTACCCTCAAGGCGCGCTCCTGACTCATCGACGGCGAAGCCATCGCATGCGATGACGGCGGACTTGCGAGCTTCCAGGTGCTTCGCCAACGCAGGTATGAGAGCAGTGTCACCATTGTGCCTTGGACCTGGTCGAATTGCATGGCCGTGATCTGCGGCGAGAGCCAATCGAGGTTCGCAAGCGCGAGCCGTCTCGCTTGCTGCGCAACTGCTCCCTCGGTTAGTGCTCAATTACATCTTCGATGAGCCGGGTGATGTCGTCTTTAAGCAATGCTTGCGCGCTTGGGTGCGAAGGGCTTGTCACGGCATCAATTGCTGACACTCCGCTCCTCTTCCGGTCGTATGCAAAATTGGGAAATAAACCGAATAAAATCAGTGAATCGGGATGAGATAGCTCAGCCGCGCCTTCATCACCTCGGCAGACTGCCGGGTATTCGGCAGATTGAATGACCTGCCGCCGTCATCCCCGAACGCGAGCGTGTGATTTGGAAATTCATAGTGCAGATAGAGCGCGCCGAGAACGATATTGGGCGTGAGTTTCCAGTCCAGACCTGCGCCAACTGACCAGCCGATCAACGTTTGGTGGTTTTGTGCGCTGACCGACGTGCTGTTAGTGCTAAACGGGAAGAATGCATTGCTTCCTGTTTGATCCAGACCGACAACGATGCCGGTGACGGTCTGCGTGGCTGTGAGCGTGGTCGCGGTATGTGCCCAAGCTAGCCCGCCGGTTCCGTAGATCATCCATTCGCGCGACACTCCGAAGCCGATCTTGCCGCGTAGCGTACCAAGTTGATCGAGCTTGCTGGTGATTGTTGAGGTTTGTGTTACCGTCGCGTTGGGGGCTCCCCCGACAACTCGGGAAGATACAAATTCCCGGATCTGCGGGAAGCTCGCACCACCGACTTGGAAACCCTGCGGTCCGGTTAATATCTGCCGCTCGACAAGAATCACGTCCAAGCTGCTCGTGTGGACCGCTATCGCGTCGACCCTTCCTTTGACGCTGACGGCGTCGATGTCGACATCGATGCCAAGAACCAAGCTGCCCCATTGCTTCTGTGCGCCGAAAAATGCGCCCGCCAGCCAACCGCGTTGATTAAGCGTTGAAAGGGGGGCTCCAAGATTGGGTTGAAGAACTTGAGACACATTGTCCTGGCGGAACCCGGGCGATACCTCTGGAAAAGAGGCGGTTACCACCTCAAACGGATCGATTGCTCCGCCAAGAAGCGAGCCCTCGAAGCGCTGGCGTCCCCAGCCGTAACCCGCCTCAGCGCCGACATAGAAGCCCGACCAGTCATCCACGACAACCACTGCGGGAGTCCTATCAGCCGCCGCGAGCGCAGATGTGCCGATGCAAGTCGCCGCGAGTAACGCGGCAAGGATTCTTTGGCTCATTATCCCACGTTTGCCCACGCGAGCCCGTAACACAGACTCGCACGACTTCCCAGCAAAGGCACAATAAGTTAAAGAGCAAGTGTCGAGAAATCCACGGGCTGTTGCAAAATAGCAACGTTTACCGCGCATCGATCTATCGAGCACTTTGTTGTACAGCCGTCCCTTAAGGCACCACCGGTAGCCCGCATCCGAGATCGCTATGCCTTGCTGTACCTATTTGTCGCCGCGCTTTACACACGCGATACCCTAGTCGGCATGAAACATTGCCAGTCGTCATGTCCGCTTGGGGGTCATTGCTGCTGTTAGCGCACCACAGCATGTTGACGGCCGCTTCACCCCCATCAACAGACATTAGGGAGAACGAGCTGACCGAGGCGTGCACACGCGACTCTCTCGGATTACTAAAGAGCGACTTGTGTCGTCTACGGACTGCCGCGCTGATGAACCGTGTTGGCCGTAAATGCCTACATGCAACCCCAGAATGTCGCCTGAGGCTCAGCCAGCAGCGCATGTGAAATGATCGCCGCGTGCGGCCTGCTTCAGTTCTGAGCGCATCAAGCGCGGATGCTGCGGCTCTGTTGCAGAGAGAGCAGCTAACACCTGCGGCGACAAAGCGCGGGCCGCGGCGCGCCTGCTCCTTGTCAGTCGTAACAGAGACATTGTCCCGTTGAATTGATCAAGGACGAATTAAAGGCTGCCCTCAGGAAGGGACAAACGATGAAGCGCAAGAGGCATTCGGAAGAACGGCTTATCCGATCAAGTGACGACCTCAGACATCATCCTCGGCGGTGGCTTCAGACTCGACTGTAGCACCTCGGACAGCAGGTCGAGGACCTCCTCGCGGCAAGTAAGATTGACCTTCGACCCTCCTGATTTCGATAGCCTGGCAGTCTTCGAGGCATTGGATAACCTCATCCTCGATCACTCTTTCGATCTTCGTAGCTGATTTCACCATGAGCAGCTGCGGTGCCACCTTCGTCGCAATCGCCAGCAGCCTACGCCGCAGCACCACTAGCACCGCGCTCCACGCAGCCCGCACCTCGTTCCTCGGCACGAGCTCCCCCAGCAGGCGAGAGTGCTCCAGCTCGGCAATGTCGGCCTTGCTCTTGACCAGACGGTTCTTATCGCCGTCCGGAGTTCCGTCGGCTCGACAGGTAGCGAATGTATCCCTGGATCGTGAGCGCTACCGGATAGTGGCCTTTAGCGTTCGGCCTGGGCACCACTCCGCTCGTCGTCAGATGCGTCAGGGTGACCCGACACAACCCCATCAAAGTGCACAGAGGACCGCTGGGCAGAAATTCCGGTATGCCAGCGGTGGGCTCCTCATATTTCCGCACGGCCACCATCAGGTTGTTTCCGGGCACAGATGCTCTGGAAACTCCTCTGCACTGATGTACGTGACGGCTGGATACCAGCGCAGACCGTCGCGGGCCACGCCAGTGCCCTTGCGGAAATTCATGTGCTTACTAACCACTGCGCGCACGTCTGCGGGATAATGATCCCACATCAGCTTCGTCGCGTAGGGGTTCAGCGTGTAGCCAAACAGACCGGATAAAATAGGGTTGTAGCCTGGATGCAACCCCAACTGCGCCGATGGCAGCAAACAGACATTGTCATATCCCAGTCCGCTAGCACAAACACCACGGATGATGACATTGACGTGCTCCCGTTGCAGCCTGTCGTAACTCGCCACGTAGGAACTGACAACACCGCCGCCGTCCTGATCGATGTAAGTGTGGCCGACATATCCGCCACTCGCGATCCCGCCAGCGACGAGTGCAGCCACAGCAGTTTTCTTGGCGTATGCCACTTTGGAACCTTTTGTAAACTCGAAAATAGTTAGGTGTAACTAGGGAACTGGGGCGACGGCGCTGGACCCAGCCTAGTCCGGGGGCCTTCGGAAGGACCCAAGGCATGGGGGAGTGTTTGTTTGTATTCGTTAGATCGCATTGAAACACCGACCTGCTTGCTGAGCAAACAAATAGAAGGCTCAACGCCGCCTGTGCGGTGGCCATCGCGCTGCCTTGGTGATGGCGATCTGGCGACGCGGCAAACCGGATGCGCTGCTGCATCATTCCAGCAAACTGGTCGCGCTCACGCAGCGGGCGGGCAACGATCAAACCCACATGCGCGATGCCGCCCAGATCAAGGCGACGGCCGAGAAAAATCAAACGGCCCGCCTTGTCGGTATTCCCCTCGGCAATGGCACGGAACTCTATCCCGCCGGCTGAACCAGATGCTCACGGAAATCGACGCCGGCCTACCCGACGGCAACCGCTACAGCGGGCGCCGCACGGGAAATCGTCAAGGCATGGATCAAGGGCGGGCTGCTATACCCCGAAAAGTACGAGAACCCGAAAACCCGGAAAGAGGTGAAGGGCCTCCGCGTGGACAACCGCAAGAGGCCGGGGTGAAACCCAAAGGGCTTCTCAACCCGCGCCGCCCGCGATCTTGTCGACAAGCTCGTCGAGCACGATGAGCCGGTGACGATCTTCTGCGTGCACGACGCCGATGCGCCTGGCACCATGATCTATCAGACCTTCCAAGAGGCGACGAAGGGCGCGCGGCGCGCGCAAGGTCGAGATCATCAACATCGGTCTGGAGCCGTGGGAGGCGCTCGCGATGGGGCTCGAGGTCGAGGACGTGGAAGAGAAAGACCGGCACAAGGCAGTTGCCGATTACGTGTGCCGCCGCGAAGATTTCGCACCTACCGACGAGAGTTGGGAGGTGTGGCTGCAGGCCCACCGCGTTGAGCTGAACGCGATGACGACGCCGCGTTCATCGCGTGGCTTGATACCAAGATGGCCGGCCATGGCAAGCTCGTCCCGCCCGCAGACGTGCTCACTGCCGAACTCAACGAGCGGGTCGAGAAAAAAGCTGCGCGAGGCCATCACCGAACGGATCATGCGGGAGGCCGGGTTCGAGGAGCTGGTGGCGAATGCCGTAGCCCGGACAAGAAACCGACTGCGGCCGAGCTGGCTAGGGGCATTCAGAAGCTGTTCAAGCGGGCTCCGGATCGGAAGTGGCGCGATCACATCGAGACGATGCGAATTTGAAAACGCGAGGTCGCCAGTGACCAGTAAACCGAGAAACGATTTCAGCCGTAGCCGTCCTTTACGGCTCACGGAAATGTTCTACCTGCGCCTTGGCGGTAATATTTTGGAGCGTGAGCAATTTTGGACAGACGCCGTCGGTGGATAGGCGCCTATGTCTGTTAGGGGTGACAAATCGGCGGGCGCGGAGTTGTGCCATGAAAGCCGAGAAGAGTGGCGTTGGTGTTCTCAATGATATTGAACGCTGGCGAACGCGTGCAAAAGAAACACGAATGGTTGCCGAGACAATGCGTGACGGAGTCGCCCGCGACGCGTTGTTGCAGGTTGCAAATGACTGGGAACAGATGGCTCAATTAGCGGAAGAGAGTGAAGAGTACATCGCCGCTGAAGCCGGGGTGAAACTAATACCGGGGCATTACCGGAAAGCGATAGAGACGCTACCGCAAACGTCTGTTTCCTAGCGTTCACGTCGAATTAGGGAGCCGTCCGTGGCCGAATATGTCCCTAGAACATCGTCGCCGATCCTCGCCGGACTGCAAGGC
>JBKPOZ010000229.1:0-3901 GCA_046733355.1 Pseudomonadota bacterium
ACTTGTGGGCTGGCGGCGAGCACCGGAACGCTCATTAGCGACAGCCCAACTACCACAGCTAGAGCACGCAATCTTGTGTCCATCAGACGGGCCCCAGCTATACGTTCGTGACGGGCAGTTTTGCGAGGCTTACCGGCCCCAATCTATCTCGGCTTCCCGCTTCACTGCCGGTGCGTTCGGGTTCTTGCTCTTGACCCAATCTGGCGAGCGCCCCGAACGATACCGCGACCCCTTGCGCTTAGATACGATACCTTCAAGGCCGAGCTTGCAGGCGTGATTGAATACTAAAATGTCACGACGCGCATTTTCAAGATCAAAAAGGATTTCGCGCTGTTCAGTGCTGCGGATGAAACTGCGCGCCCAGCGTACCGCCGCAAGTCTTTCGCCATTCTGTACTGGGTCAACGCGGTGAAGCGTGTTCGAGACATGCACGCATAGCGCATCTCGTCCCGCGCGTCCTCGGCCCCGGTATCCACATCTTCCGGGCGGTGGGGTCATGCTGCAAGGCGGGAAGAGTGCGAATGGCGTTAGTGCAGGTCGAGAAAAGTAGAGCATCGGCCGGCCACGCTCTCCGACAAGCCTTACTGCTTGGAGAACAAGAACGGGATCGAAGGCGAAGCCGGGTGTAAACCCTCAGCTGCGCAACCAAAAAACGGTTGGCGCAGGCACGGTTGCCAACTTCTCATCACTCGCCCGCCATCCGAGCCTCATCGAGGCGACGGCAGTGGTGTCTCGAGGGCCGAAAGCGGAATCCACGCTCCGACATACCCCGTTCGTCCAGTACCTGCAGTCAGCGTAAGCACCCACGTCCCCCCGGTGCACTTGTTGAGCAAGAGAGCCCCAGCAGGCGCGCCCATGCTATTTCGATAAATCTCCCAACAGGGCTGGGTGTCTTGCGGAGAGGTATCTTGGGCCATCGCTATTGTCATCGATGTCGCAACCATCAGGAACGCGCAGGACCATTTCTGCAAGGTGTCCTCCAGTGAGCTTCTCAATGTGGGGCCGGTATGAGGCGCTGTCATTAGGAAGCGGCTGCCGGACGCCGGCCGAAGCGGGGCGGGTCTAGGGCTGCCTCCGAGATACCGGCAAATAATTGCCTGTCTGTGTGAGGCAACTCACACTTTCTCGATGCTGTGTGGCCAAAACTGATGAGGGCCGGAGGAACTCAGACCGATGGAGTGGGCCCATGACAGCGCATTTTCTGTGGCGGCAGAACAAAACCGAGCGGAAGGCATGGCGTCATTCAGTCCCTATGTTAGTTGCGAAGCTCAATGAGCCTTATCTGATTGCAATAGTGCTCTTCTGCCTGATCGCATTATTGGTCACTGCCCTGCGCTGGGCTTTGGAACGTGCCACCCAGGCGCCACCCGGGGCCGCGCCCCTTTGTTTCGTCCACACGTGTTTTACCTTATAGGAATTGTGGTTCGCACGGTGCTCAAGTTGGGCAATTGCCTGGCGTGCCGCCCCGGTTAGGCCCCTGACGCGCGACTAACAGATAGGCAGCACGCACTCACCAACTAACAGAACAGGCAGCACCCACTCACAGACATGCGGCACGCCACGCAGGCACTAACGGGATGGAGCCACAGCCCTTCAGCCTCGCCATCAACGCGCTCCACACGGTCCTCAGCAGATAAACGCCGCACAATCCTCGCCCCTCCATTGAAATCTAGCAACATGGCCGTCTGTCGTTACGAGGAGTGTGATAGTCATCACATAAATCTCGAATCCGATGCTCATGTGTGATGCCCATCACATATTTTGGTTGACGTTGCGCGTATACCGCATGCATGGAAACCTCAAGCGTTGGAGGATGCCATGAAGAAGGTCACCATCATAACTGCTGCCGTTGCCGCTGCGCTGCTCTTCACGCTAGCCACTGGACTGGCAACCGTACCGAGCGCCGATACGGTCCTAGGCTTTGCGTTAGGGCACCAAGGGACCCTTCTGCCGCTTTGGTAACCTAGGCTGGCCGCTCGAAATGGTCAGACCACTAAGCCGCTCAGCTCCCACTGGGCGGCCTTTTCATGGTATTCGATCAGCTGCCCAGATCACGGCGATGCAGATCATCGTCACGAGGGCGAACCCAATCAAAGCTGAGTTTCGGGTCCGGTCAGGTTCGTCGGGAGGTGCGGCGCAATGTATGCCCACTGCTTGTCATCCAGCCAAATGCTCGCATCGAAGCCGCGGTGCGTACAACAGGAGCAATGAAAGAAAGCTGTGGTTTTATTGCACTTCGATGAGCGAAATTCAGAGGGGTTTTTCCGTACAGCCGCGTGCGGGAATCAGAACTGCCCGATCAAGGCGCGGAGGGCGCTCGCTCCCCAGCCAGCGAGATTTCGCGTAATTGAAAACCGCACTGAGGGCTCCCGCGAGACGTTGTGTTAGCCGATGATCTCAATAAAATTGATGTCCGGTACGGAGGGCAGACCGGACTAAAATTGAAAAAAGAATGCATAGCCCGGTTTTGACCCAATCCGGTCTTAAGCCGAACCGCAATCCCGCAGCGCACCAGCCTTGTGCTATCTTCAGTTCCGAGCACGGGAGCACTGGTCAGTGAAACGCTTGTCGGCACTCTATGGGATGATCCAGCGACCATGGCGGACGAAGACATGATAGATGCTCCAGAGGCAGACGAGGCGAATGATGCGCAGCGGACGAAAATAGTAGCTGTTGCTTGTCAGGGCGGCGGCATACATGCCTCTTTCACGGTTGGCGTTCTCTCGGAGATCCTCGGAGACATCCGGGCAAAAAGACGTTTTAAGCTGATCGGCCTGAGCGGCACTTCGGCGGGTGCGTTGTGTGCGCTTATGGTTTGGTATGGTCTTGCCCACAAGGGTGGTCGCGCAGGCTCCGAGCAGGAGGCGATCCAAAAGCTCAATGACTTCTGGGATGAATTCGGCGCTAGCGGGCTCAGCGAGAAGCTGCTCAATCGGTTTGCGTATGCCGCGTTCAGGGCTCAGGAGATGGAGGTGCTTGGGTTTAGCGCGTTCGGCTTTGGTCTCAATCCACGCAGCACAATTTCCAAGGCCATCACAGCCGGTTTGCCTTTTTTAGGGATACGGCGCCGTTACTTCGATTTGCCGTGCTTGCTGGACGAGGCCTGTCCGCAATTCGACTTAATCAACTGGGGCGATCTGGAGACCAGACTTTTGATCGGCGCCTCGGATGTCATCAGCGGTATCGAGACCATATTTGACTCCGATTGCAATATCCCAGGAGGTAAGTATGCCCAGCCAACTGTCGCGACCGACCGCTGGCGCGAGCGGCTTCCGCTATCACTGGCCGGGGTTGCCGCTTCTGGAACGCTGCCACAATTGCGCGAAGCGGAGACCATCAATGGCTGGTCGTATTGGGACGGCTTGTATTCGCAGAATCCTCCCGTCCGCGAGTTTCTGGCCCGGGTTTACACATGCAGCACCGGCCCGACGAGATTTGGATTGTTCGCATCAATCCTCAGCAGTGTGCGTCGCAAGTGCAATCCAATGCTGAAAATGTAGATCGCGAAAACGAGCTGACGGGCAATCTGTCGCTCAATAAGGAACTGGATTTCATTGTTAAGGTCAACGCACTCAGAACGTTGCCACCAGCAGCCGGGGCAGCACTTCATGGCACCTACAAAGAAGTGACGGTTCGGACCATTATGATGAGAGAGGAGACGGCTCGGACCTTGCGGTATTCATCAAAGTTCAACCGCAGCCGTGACCTGATGAACCAGCTTCGCAGAGAAGGGCGTGAAGTGGCCCGCAGTTGGCTCGCACAATGGCCACACGTCAGCTCCTGGCCGGCAGATGCTGCTTACTGGCCGCGGCCACGCTTTTATTAATGAAACAAGGTTCCCCTGAGGGCCGGAGCTGCTTCTTTACCGTGCTGCGAGCCAACCACCGGCGCTTGTCGGAGC
>JBKPOZ010000230.1:0-19464 GCA_046733355.1 Pseudomonadota bacterium
CTCACGCACAGACCGTCATCGCCCGCGCACGCGGACCATCCAGTAACCCACAGCGCCTACATCGGGTCAAGCAGCCCGAGCGCCTCGACACGCGCGTAGTCGCCATCGATCAGTCGCGTGCCGATGTCGCGTCGGTAGCGCACATTGGGAATGAGCACACGGTCGGCAAGCTGATTGGCGCACGCTTGCGCCGACGCAATGCTGCCCCCCGTTCCGGTAACCACCATCGTCCATCCATAGATTCCGCTGGTGACCAGCACGCCGGCGTCGAGGCCCAGCTCGCAATAGTGGAGGTTACGGCGATCCTCGGCGCCCAGCTCGCCTTCGAAGACAACCGGAAGTCCCACCGGCTCGTTTATCTGCGAGCGCGGATAAGGGAAAGGCGGGATGGTGAGCACGATTCCGACACAGAAGCCTTCCCGCGTTTTGAACGCGGGCAGCGGATTGCCGGTCATTGCCGCGAGAAGCTCGCCCCAGGGCGTCTCCTGCAACGGCGTGAGAATCGCAAAGCCCGGATAGCCGAATCGACAGGTGAATTCGAGCGGCCAGATACCCTGCTCGTTGACGATGGTATTGATATTCACGTAGCCACGGTGTCGGTTCTTCCGCAAAAGCTTCTCGATCGGCAGCAGCGTTCGTTCGAAAAACCGGCGTGTGCGTGCGTAGGTCACCACGGTGCCCATCTCCCCGGTCAGCTCACCGAGATCGCCGGGGAAAAAGCGCTTGTGCTCCCAGTCGAGACACGCGGGAAGAAGGAAACGCTCGCCGTCGAAATAGGCGCCCACGCCCATCTCGATCCCCTCGATGTATTCCATCAGCACGAGACTGGCAGCGATCGGCTTGCTGGCAGCAAGACGGTCGAGGAAAGCGCGCACATCGCTGCCGTCGGCCAGGCGACCCACATAGTTGTCAATGGCGGCCTCCGGTCCATTGAACTTGAGCACATACCGGCGCTCGTTGTTGCTGATAAAGCCGCAAGCGCTCTTCGCATCTCTGAACTCCCAGTGCCGCGCGATATGCAGGCCAGCTTCGGCCAGGAGCCGTTGTGCAAACGCGCGATCGTTCTCGAGGCGGTCGCCGAAGGCGCTGCCGCCTACGACATTGAAACCATCCGCGCGCAGAGCATCCTGCAAGGCCCCGCTGCCATGCGCCACGTTTTCGAACAGAAGCATGCCGTCACGACCGGCGGCCTTGATGCAGGGTAGGGAGGCGCGCCAGTCGGGCACATGCTCGACCATGCCGGCGAGCGTGCCCTGGCATAACGAGCTGCCAATTGCGACTTTGACCTCGTGGCCTTCATCGACGAGTCGCAGATAGAGTGCCGCCAGATCGCAATACTCGCCGATGCCAAGAAAGCGCATTTCGAGTTGTTCATCCGTTCGTCCCCGCGAAAGCGGGGACCCAGTACTTTGCTGGATTCCCGCTTGCGCGGGAATGAGCGGACTTCATTGAAACGTGTTAAGCCGCTTTGCTCGGTGGCACGACCAGGGCGAATTTCTGCCGATAGTGTTCGAAGCATTGGGCGCCGTGCCAGAGCCGCAGCAGCGCGCCCTCGCCGATCGCGTGCGCGCGACGCGTGTCATCGCGCACCAGCGGCCGTACCACTTCTCTGTTCCAGCACTCGGAATGGCGCACGTCGAGCACCGCATGCAGCGCGAAATAATGCCGCTTCTTCGCAGGAATCCCGAGGCGGCGCAGCCCGCGATCCACATAGCCGGCGCGGGTGGGGGCAGTCATCTCGATCGCGCCCAGCGCGCCGATGGAATGGAATGCGTAAGCACGATGGCGCGCGAGCGCCACCATCATGTTCCCCAATGCAAGCGCCTCCGGCACGACCGTCTCCGGCGTGGGATGTACGTCAAGGTGCCGTGCGAGGCGCTCCAGCATGGGTCCGTGCATTCCCTTGCTCCGCCCCCGCCCCATCTCATCCCAGTAGTTGCGCGCCATTTCGAGCTTCGCCTGCTCGGGCATCTTGATCTGTGTCAGCGCGAGAAGATCGTCGAATCCGGCCTCGCCCGCCACTTCCTGCTCGATGAACCATCGCATCTGGTCAAGGGTGGCGGCGCGCTCGAGCCACGGAAAAAGCGGATCGCCCTGGCCGGGCCCATTATCCCGCAGCCGCTCGAACCACGCGACGAAGCGATCTGCATCACCCGGAATGTCGCGCGCCAAGGAAGAGATTCTGTCGCGTACCGCTTCGACGAAATCCGTTTCTGCCGAGAGCACACGCGCTTCGCTCTCGAGCTCATGTTTGTCCTCTTTCGACGGCAGGCCTGGCTGCAGATGCTGCCGGTTGAACCGTGCAAGCTCGCGCTGGAATGTGACAAAGCCGCTGCCTTCGAGCTGTGAGGCGAATGTGGTCCATTGCAAGGCGTTAGACATAAAAATATCCTCCATCAAATATTCACCGTGAGTGCCACCGCCGCAATGCGGTCGGCGCCATCGTAGGGAGCGCGCTCGAGCTCCTCACCGAAGACGTCCACATCTATTTCTTCGTAAGTGAAAGGGAGATGCCGCGCCTCGAGCAGCGGCTGCACCGCATGCAAAAAACAATCCCGGCCCCCGATCACTGGCGTGCCGGTATAGAGAAAGAGACGTCCGCCCGGATAAAGACGATCGAGACTCTGCTCGACGATGCGCAGGGACAGATCGATGCCGAGCTTGCCGCCGCCATGGCGATAGAGCCGTGCGCCGGCATCGACCAGATAGGGCGGATTGGAGATGATGAGATGGCCGCCCTCGTTGATGTTGTCGAACAGATCGCTGATGACGGTTCTGACATTGCCGATTTCGTTGATCGCCGCATTGATGCGGGTGTAGCGCAGCGCCTTCGGATTTATGTCGGTGAGAATCAGATCGGGCGCGGCATGGCCGCGCAGGGCGGCTGCCGCGCACAGCCCGCCCGCGCCGCTGCCGCATCCGATATCGATGAGCGTCAGCGACGCGCCGGAATTGATATTGGCGGTGGCGTGGCGCAAAGCGCGTGCGAAGCGGTATGTATCGGGGCCGAAGAACACGCTGTCCGGCGCATCGGTCGGAAAAGCGGAATGCACATAGATTTGATCTGAAAGAGTCGAGAACCGCACTTTGCTGTGTAGGGCTCCGTTCGTTCGGTCGATCTCCCCCGCTGCTTCGAGCAGATCGAGCAGCTCGGGTGGAAGCTCGGCGGCGTGGAAAGGCCGGTTCCAGCCGAAAATCCGTTCGAGCACCGGCGTCGCCCTGCGCGGCCTTTCATTAATGCGCTGGTGGGTTGCGGGGGTGACCGTCGTAAAACGATAATTGCGCGCCCGCAGCTCTTTTCCGAGAGCGAGCAGCGCCGCGTCCTTCGCTTCCATCCGCAGATTCCGCCGCCGCATGCGCTCGCCCGTACAATTCGTCTTGCGCTGAAGAGTTCCATTCACGTGGCACTCACCCTTCCTCTCCCGGTGACGCGATGCGTGACGCAGGGAGACGGTAGGTAAGCGGGGTTGTGAGGAACCAGATTACTCAGCGGCGACGAGGTGTTCTTTTTGTTCCACAGGCGCCAGAGATGTGACAGCGGGGCCGTTGAGAACTTTCCCGTCGGGAGCGAATTGCGAGCCGTGACATGGGCAGTCCCAGCACTGTTCGAGCGAATTCCAGTGCACGATGCAGCCCATATGCGTGCAGGTGGCGGAATGCAGATGCAGGGCGCCCTGCGCATCGCGGCACGCCGCGATCTTCTTCAACCCGCTGCGGAAGACTGCGCCCTCGCCAGGCCTGAGCTCGCCAACTGACTGGATCTCGCCGGCGGTAAGGTATTCCGCAAAGCTTTTGAGTGCGGTGAGGTTCTCGGCAACAAAATCGCGGATGTTAGTGGCGACGTTGCGCGCGGGGTCAAAGACTTGCGTCCACGCACTGCGGCCATCGATCATTTGTTGCGCAATGAGCAGCGAGCCGATTACGCCGTTCGTCAGCCCCTGGCCGGAGTCGCCGGTGATCAAATAACGATGCTCGTCGCCGGCATTGCGACCGAGAAAGCCCACGTAGTCGATCGGCTCCATGATCTGTCCCGACCAGCAATGGGTGATCTCTGCAATGCCAGGCAGCCGCTCCCGCGTCCAGCGCTCGAGCGCCGCAAACCGCGCGGCGCCGTCGTCGGCCTCGGCTGATTTGTGGTCCTCGCCGCCGACGATCACGATGTCCTCGCTCTCGCTGTGCGGTTGCAGGCGCACGTAGTGATAAGGGTCGAGGGTGTCCCAATAAAGCGCATCCGCAAGGCTGCCCCGCGGCAGGCGTCCGGCGATCACATAGGTGCGGTAGGGCGCCTGTTTCATGTGAATGGTCACGCTGCCGCCGATGGGAGAGTTCGTGGCGAATACCACTTCTTTCGCACGCACCTTGCCCTTCCCTGTCGTGACCTCGACCACGCCTTTCTCTTCGAGCGCGCCTTCCACGGACGTGTTTGCAAACAGCTTTCCGCCGCTGTTAACGACTGCGCGCGCCAGCCCGGCAAGATATTTGAGGGGATGGAAGCGCGCCTGATCGGCAAAGCGCAGCGATCGCACGCGATTGCCGGCGTGCAATGGAGTGGGCTCGCGCACATCCTGCACGGGCACGCCCGCCTGCTCGCAGGCGGCAAGCTCGTCATCGAGTGCCGATGCAGGCGTTTCCGGCGCGAGGAAAAGATAGCCATCGACGCGCCGAAAATCGCACTCGATGTTCTCGCGCGCGGCAACGGCTTCGATGCGGTTGATTGCCGCTGCCTGGCTTTCATACACGAGCCTGGCAACTTCAACGCCGCGCGTCTTGATCAGCTCGGCATACCGGTCATCGAGGGCCGAGACGAGATGCGCGCTGGTGCGCGCGGTCATGCCGCTGCCGATCTCGCCGCGATCGATCACCATCACGGAACGCCCGCGCGCGATCAGCTCGTAAGCGGTGGACAGGCCGGCGATTCCCGAGCCGATGATCACCACATCCGCGCTGTGGTTCCCGGAAAGCGGCGGCGCGTCCGCAACCCGCGTGCCCATCCAAAGCGATCTCGTGCGTTCCTGCGCGACATTCATGGGTGGCTCCCGAACGTGATGTTTCGGGAACAACCATCGCGAGGTGCAGGGGGTTCCTGACCCGTAGGGCGGAACAGGTCAGCGTGTTCCGCCATTCTGCGGCGCAACACGCTCCGCTATTGCGCCCTGCGAGCCGCCCGCCCTTGCCATTCCTTGACGATCGCCCAGCAAGCGAGCGCTGCAAGCAAAATCGAGATCAAAGCGTTGTAGCCGGCGAGCGAGAGCCCGAGAAAGCGCCATGGCGCTTCGTCGCAGCGCACCACGTTGATGATGCGGAGCTGGTCGACGAGGCTGCGCCCCGAGCCGAGCGGCTCCGCCGCGCCGGAGCAGGTTTGCGGGCCGCGCCACCAGTGCCACTCGACACCGGAATGATAGATGCCGAGCCCGGTATTCCACAGCATTCCGGCGGCAATGGCGACAAGTGCGGCGATCAGCACCTTGCGGGAAGCGCCCGCCTGGTCGCCAACTGCCGTCATCGCCGCGAGCGGCACGGCAAAATAATAGGCATAGCGCTGTTCGAGACAGAGTGGACACGGGCTGTAGCCCAGCCCGTACTGAAAGATCCAGGCGCCCGCGATCGTCGTCGCGCCGACCACGGCTATGGCGATGGCCGCCGAGGCGACCGGCCGTGCCTGGATCATGCTGTCCGCTCTGCGTTCCATTTTTAATTTCTGCGCGCGCGGTTCTCATATAGATAGCAAAAACGGCAGGGCTGTGGACGCCGCCTTGGCACTCTCTCCCATATCGTTTCTAGCACGCGCGCCGATTACGGGAACGTTACGGGGTGGTAATTCGCGCCCGTTTGAAGAGAATGGTGAGGTGCAACGGGAGACCCGCTATCTCGCTCGTGCCCTTGCGTGCGCTCGGCCCCAAGTATGTTGCGTGCGAAATCTGCGCTTTTGCACGCCTATGCAGGCCGCTATAGATTAGGAACAGGCCGGTGTGGCGGAACTGGTAGACGCGCACGACTCAAAATCGTGTTCCGCAAGGAGTGTGGGTTCGATTCCCTCCACCGGCACCACACGTTGATTATTCACGGCGTGAGTTGCAGTGCGGTGCTGCGCGGAATTGTAGCAGATCAACGACAAAGCGGCTCGTTCCACAGCTTTGCCGGTTGTGGTCGCACTCGCGCGGCGGCGCGTTTGCAAATACTGGCCGATGGTGCGTGAGAGAAAACGAACTCCGCAACGCCCCGCGCTTACGGTGGTGATCGCGAGGAATCTGCGCGTAATGAGCAATAAACCGGGAGTGCGTCGGCGAAAGAAGATAAAACCACCGACGGCGGAAGAATTTCCGTCGACGTGTCCGGCTCCTGGACCAAAGCGCCGGGGCTGAGGCAGGCGGTGGCCGGTGGTACACTGAGAAAATGATTGAGGAGAGAGTTGAGGCGGTATTGCAACGAGTGATGGTATGGCCGCGCTCCTTGCAAGCGGAACTCGCAAAAAACGCACTCGAGATTGAAGCGCAGATGTGCCCGGAGGAGGTCGGGGACTAGGAACAGACGCTGCGCTTTGTCGTTCCCGCTGTATGGGGACGAGCAAAAATCCCGTTGGGGAGACGGTGGAATCGGCACGCAGGCGCGAGACGATTCAAGAGATGCAAAGAATAATTGCGCGCGAGCTTCGCAATGGACTGGAGCCGCTGAAAGACCTGCCGCAGCGCTTGGCGGATTTGGCTCGTGAGCTTCACCGTCGGCTCCGGAATTCAAAATAGAAACTTACGCCGCTTTGTGCGGCTTTAATCCGAGGTGTTTCGCACGAAGGCGAGCGGCAATTGACTTTTTTCTAAAAACGGAAACCGACGAATATGTTGTGAGTTGATCGCGACCGGGATTTGAAGGGCTGTGAAAATTGGAGCAAGAAGGCGCCGAAGTATTAGTGAGGATAAGAGGGATACAACCAGCGCAGACGCGATATCGTAGACTCATCCGCCGCACTATTCTGAAAAATTTGCCTGCGGTGCCGCGTGAAAGTCACCCGTGTCGCGTCCGCTCCGTTTCTTCCTCACGTGACGCGCAAATACAATGGGAAACAATGTCGCGCGCCGGTGATCCCGCGTAAAGCGGGATCGAGTCGGAGGCAATTGGAACGAATTCAAAGGCAAGGTTCAGCAGAAATGGGGAAATCTGACGAATGATGATTTGGAAGTCGTGAGAGGAAAGCGCACCGAGCTTTCAGGGCGCCTACAACAGCGGTATGGGTATGCAAAAGATCAAGCGGAACGCGAGATCGACGACTGGCTAAATGCGACTGCCTAGAAAGTTCCGGAACCAAAGAAGAAGAAGCGCGTTTTGTACGTGCGCGGATTGTAGGGCAGGAGCACAGGCCGCTTACTGCGGGCCCACAGCGGAAAAGGCAGTGCCGTTCCTGAGGTCCTGTTGCCACGCAATCCCGCGCGGTGAGGGGTATTTCAAAACCTCAGGGTATGCCCGAAACTAAATGCATCGTGCCTTAGCTCAGCCCTTGCGATGCCCCCTCGCACAGACGCTCCGGATCCCTCTCCCCCTTTTTCGCAAGCATAATCATCCGATCCGCTACGAGCTGGACGAGCGGATCGCCAGGCCTCTTCACGAGCTTGAGCTTCGATAGGCAATCGTCGAAAACCGTTGAAAGAAAGCTCAGGTCCTCTGAAAAGCCGTGACGCTCTGCCGCGCGATAGAGTGGCATGACAGCTCCTTTCCCGCGGCCAAAACTCTGCCGGTCAGCCTGAGTTCCATCCGAGCGAAAAGGTATGCGACCTGCAACCGGCCACACCCCAGCGCATTAACACAAACGAGGTCCGCAAAACCAAGCTGAAAAAAGGGGGCCGATGCCGTGCGTGAAAGTACGTCGAGGGTTCCGCGGTGCCCGCGCTGCCGCGAGCAGGCCGAGATGATCGAAGTGGCCGCAATAGCACCTGTCATGCAGACACCCGGTTTAGTTGCCTACGAGTGTCCGAAATGCGGACATGCGACGAGTACATTGGAATATCCGCCTCAGGCAGAGCCTTCCCATGAATGAACGCTTTCACTTGTGGTTGAAGGCGTGGGCCACAATGTCGTGCCAGCATTTGCGTGCTCGCCGCGGTATATGGTGACTTTTCTGCAAATCGTCATCCCGCGGTACCTTTTGCTGGAGCATGATGTTTTCCGAAAACCGGTACGCACCCCGGGGCAGCCTGAGGGCAGGCTTTTTCGGGATCACGCCCTACGCGGCAGCGGGAAGTGAGCCCGCCCGAGGGGGACGTGCGTCCGCGCAGAACAATGCGAGATACAATGGCAGTTGAAGGTGTGCCTCTCTGCACCCGTGGCGACGTGCCGCTCAACGCATGCTCGCGGAGCCGTCGCAGCGTCGGGCCTGCGGGCGCCGGAAGGGACGCGCGCAATCCGTCCGGAATCGGCAACTCGGCGCCTTCCTGCCGGACGGCAGGGGGAGGCGCTACGCTGCCTGACCGGGGGTGGTCCTCGTCTTGCGCCGGCACGCGTTGAACCGGATTTGCGGCAGGAACAGCCGCGGCTTTCCCCTGCTCAGGCCTGCGGCCGACCTCGCCCGTCTTCTGCTTTGCCCGCACAAAAGCCTCGACCATCCGCGTGAGCGATGTCCCCTCGCCGGGCGTGATTTCGCCCGCACAGACGCGGGCGATGATGGCCGCAATGGCAGTGGGGCCGTCCGCGGCCTGTTCGAGCGGCGGCAGGTCAATCTCACGGGCGCATCCTTGCGCTTCGGCAGCAGTGAGCGCGCGAGGAGGACCAGGGCGCTGGTATTTCCGGATTTCGCCTGTGCGATGATCGGGCGAATAATAGACTCCGCATCGTCCTCGAGGAGCTGCTCAATCAGAACGGTGGCCTTGTTGCGTGCGCCGCGCGGCCGCCCTGCGGCATTGCCGCTTTGACCGGGTTGGAAGGGCATTTCATTTCTCCTGTGGCTGGAATGAAAGTGCCCGCGAAGCCGGCCAATCGCCGCGCTCCGCGGGCACAAAAAACCCGGCGCCAGTTATGGGCCGGGTTGCGCTCGCACCTTGCGAGACTGCAGCAATTATAGCATCTTTGTGTACACTGTCAAGGGCAGCTGGAGCTCTGGGTCAGACCGGGAGGGCTGTCGTGGCCGTTGGGGTAGGTTCCTGCTTTGTTCTAACCCCCCCGGAGGGGATTGGCAAGCGAAATCCGTCGGTAAGCCGGAGGAGCGAAGCGATAACCGCCGCGTGGCCGCCACATCTCGCTCATGCGGGCTACCGGGTGCTACTTCGTCACCCCGGAAATTCCCGCGATCAGGAATGACGCGAGCACATAGCCGAGGATTTTGTGCCCGTAAAAGTAATAGCGCGCAAAGCCGCGCAGATCGGTCTTGTAGTGCTCCTCGCGCAATCGGACGATGGGCAGCAGCATGTCAAAGCTGTAGGCGATGCCGTACGGCATCCCGTTCCTGGCGCCTTCCCCGGAAAACCGCAGCACCAGGACGCCGAGGATGAGCACGCCCAAAATCCAGTACCGCACCCACTCGAGATGGTAGCCGTAGCCAATGAACCATTTTGATGAGGTAAGGGCGAGATAATTCACGCCCTGGGCGGCGGAACGCTCGCGCTCCTTCCTCTCGAACAGAATCTCATCGGCGGTCTCCTGTCGGCCCTGGCCGCGCAGGACCGTCGCCAGATGTTCATACGGCGCGGACGAGTAAAATTGCTGGCGCCCGAGCCAGTCCTTGAACCACTCAATCGTGCGGTTGGCCATCGAATCCTTGGCGCCGGCGATGCCGCCAATATTGCGATACATGAATCCGCTGAGCTCGAGATGCTGCGGCCATGCCTGGGAGAGGTCCTGAATGGAGTCGGCGCGCACATTGCGCAGGATCAACGTCATCTTGTCCGACCATTGCGAGGGATTTTGCGGCGAGGAGCCGACCCGCAGCTCGCCCAGAATCTGCGTGCCCGTGAGGTCCACGTTGTCCTCAAACTTCGCGCCGGCGAGATCGAGATGTCCGATCTTTGCGAAGCTGAGCTGGACCGGGCCGGCAAAGTCGGCGCCGCTGCTCAGGAACGCAGCCTGATCGACCTGCAGATTTTCCATCCTGAGCTTGCCGTTGATCTTTGATTTCCTGAAATCCAGGCTGCCGGCAATGTGCGCGCCCTCGAGATTGACCTCGCCGCTGACCTCGGCGCTGCTCATTTCCAAGGGCGAGGACACCTGAACATTGTCCATGCTGAGATCGCCCTGGATTTTCGAGGAAAACAGGCTGAGCAATCCGGCAATGCGGGCACTGTCAAGATTTACATCCTTGAACTGGGCGTTGCGCATGTACAGGGCGGAGGCCACCTGGACCTTGTCCAAGATGAGAGAGCCGCTGACATTTGCCCGCTCGAAATCCAGCATTCCGCCGATATGCCCGCTCGTTAAATTCACTTCTGACAATTTTGCGTCGCGCAAGTACAGGGATGATGCGACGCTGACCTTGTCCATGTTGACTCGCCCGGCAATTTCCGAGGTGCTCAGCGCCAGCGTTCCGCCGATGCGGGCACTGCCGAGATCGACGGTTTTGAACTGAGAGCCGTTGTGCATGTACACAGAAGCGGCGACCTGAGTTGCACTCATATCGAGCGTGCCGGCGATCTTGACCTTGTCGCTCATATCGACGGTTCCACCAATGCGGGCGCCTTCCATGTCCATGCCGCCGAAGCTCGACCGGCTCAGATCGAGCATTCCTGCGATCTGCGCGCTCACCAGGTTCACCTCCTTGAACTCGGAACCGTCGCGCATGAAAAGCGACGAGGCGACGTGCACCTTGTCCATATTGAGCTGTCCGGTGACCTTCGTCTTGGTATTCAGCTCGAGCGTTCCGCCGATGTGCGCACTCCCGAGATTGACGTCCGCGAACTCGCAATTGTCGCGCATGTACACAGACGAAGCGACCTGGACAGAGCCCATCTTCAGCGGGCCTCTCACCTTCGTCTTCTCGCTCAGGTCGAGGACACCGCCGACGCGGGCGCCGACAAGATTCACCTCCTGGAATTCGGAGTTGTCGTTGAGGAACAGGGATAAAGCGACCTGCACCTTGTCCATGTTGAGTCGACCCGTGACCCTGGCCTTGTTGCTTATCTCGAGCGTGCCGCCGACGCGCGCGCTGCCCAGGTCTATCGCCTCCAGCTCGCTGCCGCGCAGGTACAGTGACGAATCGACCTGCAGCCGCATGCCATAGAAGTTTCCGACGACTTTCGCGCCCTCGATGCTGATCAGTTGCTTTGATTTCACCCCGGCAAGATCAATGCCTTTTTCGAAAAGGCTGCCGTCGAGCCAAAGCTCATGCTGGAGCTCTGCGTTCGAGAGGTCGAGGGCGTCGGTGAAACGCGCGCCGATGATGCGCACGCCGCGCCTGGTCAAAACGTGGCGATACTTGTCATTGAGCAGGATGGCTTCGAGGAAAGCCGGACTGAGAATACGGTTGTCCGGCAAGGCCGTGGATTTCCTCGGATCGAGGTTACCCCCATACCCGTCAACGGCATTGAAATTTGCCAGGCGGCCGGCGCACACGCGTTCCCAAACGAACTTTTCCTGCGGTTTCCAGCGCTCGTCGGCCGCGACCGTGCATTTGCCATCGATGGGCACGGGCTGCCCCCACTGCTGGGCAGCGGCGCTCGGCGGCGCGAACGCCAGCAGTGCAAGCACAAGCACATAAGTTTGCAGCATGGCGGCACGGTTCATCTCGTGAGGCCTGAAATCCCCGCGATCAGGAATGACACGAGCACATGGCCCGCGATCTTGTGGGCGGGATTGGCTGTCCGCCTTGCGCGGCACAGGCGGTCAGTGGCGCAAACGAGGGCAATGCCGGGACGAGCGCATAATTGCGCAGCATGATGACCGCCTACGCAACCCCTCACATCAAACAAAATGACTCAATCACAGCGATGCATGGCCGGCAAGAGCAGCCTCGCGTGTCGTGGCGCGGGGCCAGCGCCGAGCCACAGGCAAGCTGCGTGCTCAGCGCATTTTGCCGAATGCATTCCGTGAAGACCGATCCTGCACCCTACGAGGACTTGTGCCGCCGCAACGCTCTTTGAATTATTTCCGCGAGCCTGCGAGCAAAGCTTGCCGGGTCGGTCGGCGCTGGATAGCCGATCGCCTGCATCTCGAGGTCTGGCTGCGGTTCCTCGGCGGTCTGCCGGGTGGTGCTCTTGTCCGTATTCACCAGGCTCCCTCCATGATCTCTTGAGCCGGGATGTAGCCGCTCCGATCAATGCAGACCAGCGGCTCGATGCCATGGCATATCGTCATCTTGGTTACCGACACATAGCCATCGCGGCCTTATGCTTTCTCCTGGCTCATAGCTGGGGAACCATATCTCCGGTGCGACTGTTCAACAGCGCTTCCTTCGATTCCGAAACGACCAGGCTCTTGGCGGCGGCGTACGAGGAAGCCTGCGCGCAGGCCGGTCCCGATCTGTCGGAATCCGTCCAAGAGCTTTTCGCCAAACGCATCCTGCAGGCTGCGAGTCGGGGAGAGCGCGACCAGCAACGATTGACGGCCTGCGCTCTCGGAAAAGAGCGCATTCCCGATACCGGCTAGTCGGCACTCGGCTTGAACGAGCCTCAGTAGTGCAGCAGATAGATGCGGTGGACGGCGCGGAAGGTCAGCCCGACCACATCGCCGATGGCGCGTGAGCTGGCGCCGGCTTTGCGTGCCTGCGCGATGGCAATGTCGCGCGGAACCCCGCGCGCGATTGCCGCGCGCATGGCCGCAAGCGCGGCCTCGGTGCGGCGCTCCTTCGCCTCGCGCCGGGCAGCTGCCGCGAGGCGAAGCCGCTCGTGCATCGGATCTGGCGCCGGCAGTCCGCGCAGGTGGTAGAGACGGCGGATGACCGCGTTCTGGGTGGCGCCAAGGCGCGCCGCGATCTTTCCGATCGAAAGCCCCGAAGCGCTGAGATGCTTCAGCCGTCTGTCCCGCTCCGGCGTCCAGAACGGCGAAGACACATGCCTGTTGATGCTGGCCATGGTGCGCGGAGTTTCGATTTTGCGCGCTCGATGTCAAGCCGGCGCGCGGCTATTCGGGCGATTCGGTCTGCGCGATTGAACGCGTATTGACAGGACGCTGCGAGCAGTTGAATTTCCCTGCGCGCCATGACCTGGAAAAGAAAAATCGATCCGAAGGACATTGCAACTCCGTTCTGGACCGCGGAAATGGACAGGCGGCTCTTGCGCCTCGAAGGGTCAGGTTTCCCGGTGATGGAGATTGCCGAGCGACTCGGCACCACGGCCGGCAACGTGAACCAGCGTGCCTATCTCCTGCGCCGGGTGGCTGCGCAGTCGGGCCCGACGACGGAGGAGATCGTGCGCGCCAAGGCAGCGCGGCGCCGCAGGGAACTCCATCGTCAGGAAAGAGAGGCGCTGGCGCAAATGCGCGCGGCGCTTGCCCGCGGCGTGGCGCGCGACGTCGCGATTGCCAAGGCGAGCAAGAACGGAGCGAACTTCAAGGCGATCGCGGATCAGTTCGGCGTCTCACGCCAGCGCGTGCATCAGATCGTCCTGCTGCAGGATTAGCGCGTGTCCCTTAACTCCCTCCCACGCGAAGCGGGGGAGGGTGGCCGAGCGAAGCGAGGCCGGGTGGGGCTGCGAATTAAAGCGCTGTTTCAAATACTGAACAAATTACCCCACCCCACTGCCGTTGCTCGCTGCGCTCGCTCCGGCAGCCACCCTCCCCGGTTCGCGGGGAGGGGTGAAGAGCGTGCGTCAAGGGCTCGTGGCGACGGTTCGCGCAAACCAGCTCCCGCGCATGGTCAGGCGTGCGGACCTGCTCTTTCCCACCGCCTCAATGGCCATGAGTCCATCGCGCGCCAGATCGGCCACGGTGATTCCCGAAATGCGCGGCTCGCTTGCGGTAGTGCCGGCAGGGACCCAGGCGCCCCGCTGACGATGAATGGTGCCGGCTTCGAGACAGACGATGAGCGCCTTGCGCTGTGCCGGCGTCAAGATGGCGATGGGAGCGCGCGGCTCGTTTGCCTCGAGCGGAGGAGCCACGGTCGAGTGACGAGTCGAATGCGGAGCCAGCATTTCGGTGTTCATGTCTTCTTCCCCCCTTTCGCGCCTATGCACGTGATCGCCAGGCAAGGCGGGCGTTATAGCGGGAAGCCGCAACGTGAGTGAGTTGCAAAACTGCTGTTTCAACAGAAAACCCGCTCTTCTCCACACGCGTCTCCCGTTTGTCACCGCATCTCGATCGGAAAGGTGCGAATCTCCGCATTCATGGCGTTGTCGTTCACCAGGAGTTCGGCGGAAAGCGTGAAGCGACCGGGCGGCAGCTTGGCGGCGAGATCGAGGCGAAAAGTTCCATCGCGGCCGGGCGCGAGCAGGCCGGCAAGCAGGACGCGGCCTTGTTCATCCGTGATCATGTAGCGGCACTGGGGAGCCGAACGCCGCACGATGTCCGCGTCAAGCGATTGCAGCGGGCGGCGCACGATGTCGGTGCTGCGCATGTGCTTCTGCACGACCTCGATATCGCCCGATATGCGAATAGCATCGGCGGTGCGCTCGAGCCTGGTAATAAATCCGCGGCGCGGGTTGGCGTAGGCGTCGAACGAGCCTACGCCAAGTGGATAGCTGAGATCGCGAAATGCTTCGACCGTGGCGCTCTCGGGCGTCCAGGCCTTAAGCAGATAAGGACCGTTGGTGACGAGAAAATGCCCGCGCTCCTTGTAGAAGGCCGACAGCGCTGCCCAGCGCTTGCGCGCGTCATCGGCGGTCACGAGCGATTGCAGCCGCTGCGGGCGGTAGCCGTGACGCGCGAAGGTGTCGACCAGCGCTGCCAGACGCTTGCCGAGCGGCTCGGAGCGCACCAGATCGAGCCAGGGCACGCCGCGCTTTTTGGCGGCTTCGTCGGAAAATGCGGCCCAGCCGCGCTCGACCGTCTCTTCCATCAGCACCAGAACGTGCCACGGCAGCGTGCTCCAGGGCGGCGCGATGGCCGCATCCTGCTCGGGCTCGAGTGGCTGCCGCGAAAGAAAGACTTCGAGTATGAACAGCTCGCGGAGCACTTCGAGATCGCCAAGTCGGTACGATTTTGAAGTCGTATCGCGTCCGACCGGCCGCACGCCCACGAGCTGCGCGCGCATGCTCGCGCTCGCCGCTGCCACCAGCGGATCGAAATGCGCTTCTTCGCTCTCGGCGCTCCAGCGATAGGCGAACATGTATGCATAGAGCAGGTCGACCATGCTCGTGCGCGTTCCGTCGTGGAAGGCCGAGCCCATCGCTCGATAGATGAGCCGCTCCCTGGCACTGCTGCCAGCCGCTACCGGCTTGAGCTCGCCGCTCGCCATTTCCGGAAGTACGGCACCCGATGGAATTGCGATCTCTGCGGTCACGCTTTGCGGCTGCGCAGGCGCGCGGCGCTCCACGACCGGCTCCGCCAGTATGGAGAGGCTGATCAGGGTATAGAGCACCATGAGCGCGGTGAGCGGCGCCTGCGAACGGAGCGCGAGTGTGCGCGTGCCGAAGATTTGCAATGCATCGAGATGCGCGACGAACACCGCGGCGATATGGCCGAGGAGAATGGCCGTAACCGCGGCGTACCAGGCAAAGCGCGCCCCGACGATGGCGATGTTCACTCGATAGCCTGCAGTCCCGAACAGGTTCCAGCCCCATCCGAACGGATCGGACGCGAGCGGAATGATGTACTGGCCCTGGATGAGCAGGAAGGTGAGGTAATGGGCGAGGTGATAGCCGATCGCGATCGGCACAAGGCTGAGCGCAAACCGACGCGCAATGTCCAGCGGCGCCAGCGCGCGCCCGGTTAGCAGGCTGATGATGCCGCTCACGCCGAGAAACGCGCCGAGCAGCACGAGCCAGAAGACGAGGAGACCCGCGGTCCTGATGGCGAAGAGCTTGTAGTCGCCAAGCCCCGCAGTGCGCTCGGCCAAAAATGCTTCCAGCATGCCCCATTCGGGCGTGCCGAGCGCGCCGTCATAGAGGACGGTCGCGAGCAGCAACAGAACGAATGCCATCATCGAGGAGGACACCGTGCCCGTGCCGGTCAGTCCGGCCGCGTAGGGGCGCAGCGTCACGTGGCACGTTGGCTGTGCGCGCAATTCAAGCGGTGCGAAACGGGCAAACGTGCCGAACACGACCGTGAACAGCTCGGCGTTCTGCAGCCAGGTCTCGCGCCCGAAGAGAAGCATGCCGAGCAGAGTTGAGATCGCGTAAGGCACCGCCACGGCAGCGATCACGGCCGGAATGGCGGGATTGGGAAAGATCAGCTCGAGCCAGGCGAACGCGAACAGCAGAGCGACGGCAGGCCAGACTCCGAGGGCCGCGGGATAGGGCAGATCGTGCGTGCGCGCGGGGGCGCGCCGCCGATGAACTCGTTCAAGAAGCTCGAACAGGGTGCGCCATGGATTGATCAGCGCCGCGACATCGCCGACGAATGCGCAAATATACGCGAGGCCAACCCACCAGATGATCCACACCATGGTAGGTGCGATATTGCGGTAGGGATTCTGGTTGCCAATGAATCCAGCCGCGATGGTGACAAAGAAGATCACCAGAGCAAGAAATTTCACAAGGAGGACGACAGGCGAAAGAAATGTGGCGCCCCGCTCGCCGATCAGATCGGCGCGCGCATAGGTGACGGTCGGACCTGCGCGAACGAATAACGCCGCGATCAGGAAAGAAACGATAACCGCTGCGGCGGCTCCCGCAAGATAGAAGGAGAGCGGAATGGGCAGGTCGTAGCGCTCGCCGAAGCCATGCGCGTGCGCCGGCGTGGTGATCAGCGCAGTGAGGAGGATGCCGAGCCATCCACCATACCTCTTCCTGAAAGGGGAAGGTCGAGTGCCCTCGCCGAGCGGAGCGAGGGAGGGCAGTCCGGTGGGGGTCGTTTCGAACGACTTGACCTTGTGGACCCCCACCCGGCTCCCCCCGATCAGGTCGGGGATCGCCGACCTCCCCCTTTCATGGGGAGGTATGGAGAGTCTCATGGATACACCTCGAGCGTGACGAGGGGGGGCGCGTGGCCGTGACCGCCAGAAGCGGACGCGGTGTGGGGCTCGACCGTGAAGCGGCCCGTCGCACGTGCGGTGAACGTCATCTCTGTGATTGCGCCGGGTGTGACCTCTTTCTCTATGTCATAGCCATGCAGATGAATCGTGATCGGACGATCGCTGCTCCATTTGAGCGTCACCACGTCGTTCTGCTGCACGCGGATGCGGCGCAGGTTTTCCGGAACGCGGCCATTCTCGATCGGCAGCGCGAAAGCGACCTCGGCTGCGCTCGCCGTAAAAACAGTCAGCGAGAGCAGCAGCGCCGCGAGCGCACAACGAAAATACGCGCGCATCATGGATTTGCATTCGCCGGCAGATCGGCAATGCGGTTGAGCATGAAGCCGGCGTCGTAAGGCTCCGGCATGAGCGCCAGATCGCCGACCGCAAAGCGCAGCAAGCGCGCGAACGGATCGCTCATGCCGCCGATGGGATTCCAGGCGCTCGCCGCCTGGGCCTGCATGCCGAGCATTAGCCAGCCGTTCCAGGGAAAGTCCTTGAGCTTGACGGTGCGGATGAACATGGGCGAGGCAAGACCTGAGAGCGAGTCGTAGCCGATATTCTCGATCCCCGCGGAGAACTCGACATTCACGTATTCGCGCTTCGTCGTGTAGCCCGCAACGAGGCTGCTGCAGCTGCGCGTCAGGGCTTGCACCAGGTCGCGTTCGATGTTGATGCGATCAGGCAGACCCGCCACGTTGCCGGTCATGAGTTTTTGACGATCTCGCTCGATCGCGTCCTTCTCGTCCTGCCCAACGACGCTGCCGCCAAGGATGAATAAGGCGTGCCACCATCCTTCCTTCAGCCAGGGCGGCGCAATCAGTCCATTTGCTTCCAGCATGTGGGCGGCAACGAGCCCGGCAACGTCGATTTCAACGATCTCGATATCGAAGCTCTCTCCCGCCGCCGCGTAGTATCGCGCGAAATCTCCGCTGGCCTTGATGCGAAGATCGCCCGCCGGAAGGGCCGCGGCGGAGATGCGCGCCTTGGCAGCGGCGGCGAGATCCGCGTGGTGAAGATAGTCGCCGTGAAAAGGAGTGACCGGATAGGGATGCAGCGTGAATCCGTCTACGCGCTCCGCGAGATCGCGCGCGACGGCCGCAAGCGCATCACAGGACGCCTCCTTCACGCGTGCTGACTCAGGATTAGCTCGCAGGATGACGAGCGAGCCCAGGCTTGCGATGGCCTGCACGTCGGCGGGCAAGCTTTCGCGCAACGTGAGCCCCGGCCCCACATAGGCCTGCAGCTTGCCGCCCCGCAGCCTCTCCGCCGCTTCCGCGGATGCAAGCGTCCTGATCTCGATCTCATGGGGATAGAACGAAGGGTAGATCGGCAGCTCGTGCCCGCCCTGCGCGACCGTGACTGCGCCGAGCAGGATGATAGCTCCGAGCGTGCGCCTAAACTTACTTGCCGCTGAGATCAGAGCGATTCGCGCGTAACCAACGCGACTCGCTCCCTCTCCCCATCGGGCAGAGGGTTGGGGTGAGGGGGGCAATACCATCGAGAGCTTCTAACCCCTCACCCTAGCCCTCTCCCTATGGGAGAGGGAACACCACCGAGATCGCGTGCACGCATGTGTCAAACAACCTGAGCTAACCGCGCAACGTGCGCATCACGTCCTCGTTGGCGAGCGCCTCTTTGGGTGTGCCCTGAAAGATGATCTCGCCGCGGTCGATCACGTACAGGCGGTCGGCGATGGCCGCTGCGCTGGTCAGGTTGGATTCGGCAAGCAGGAGCGAGATGCCCATGCTCTTGATCATCATCACCGCCTCGCGGAAGCGTTTGACAATGACCGGAGCGAGCCCCTCGAACGCCTCGTCAAGGATCATCAGCGAAGGCGCAAGCGCCATGGCGCGGGCGATCGACACCATTTTCTTTTGCCCGCCGCTGAGATTGAGGCCCGGCCGGTCGAGAAACTTTTTCACCTCGGGAAATACCGTGAGCGCCTGCGACTCGGCATCGATGCCGCTCTTCGCCCCGCGCGTGGTGGCGTGCGACATCCAGCGGCTGATCATCAGGTTCTCGCCTACCGTGAGCTCCGGAAAAATTCCGGAATTCTCCGGCGCGTAGCCGATGCCGCGCTTGGCGCGCCGGTGCGGCGGCAGCCGCGTGATGTCCTGGCCGTGGAAACGAATATGCCCGGACCGCACGGGCAGGAGCCCGGTGATGCTCTCGATGATGGTGGTGCGCCCGGCGCCGTTGCGCCCGACCAGCGACACCACCTCATCCACATCCACATTGAGCGACACGTCGCGCAGAATATGCGCAGGACCCCGGAAGGTGTTTATCGCCTCGATCTCAAGCAGCACGTCCTTATCCTGTGATTGATTCACAATTCATGGGCGCACTCGGACCTGCTCCCTCTCCCATTGGGAGAGGGGTGGGGTGAGGGGCTAAGATCTCTCGATGCATATTGTCCCCCTCACCCCAACCCTCTCCCCACGGGG
>JBKPOZ010000231.1:0-23410 GCA_046733355.1 Pseudomonadota bacterium
TCGCGATGCAGCCGTTCCGACAACCTCTGCACCATTCCCAGCACCATTGCATTGCCCTGCTCGGCAGATGTTTCCGCGGCACCCGCGATCTGGTCCACGGCGCCGCGGGAGGATGGCGCTGCGGTGCGTCCCTCCACCCGATCGATGGCGGCCTCCACGAAGCGGCGCCATTGCGCGTCCGGCGGAGCTGTTTCGAGAAGCCTGCGCCACAGGGCAGCGGCGCGCGCTTTGTCGCCCTCCTGCTCCGCGGCGAGTCCAAGATAGTAAGCAGCCAGGGGATGTCCTTCCTCCAACGCGTTAGCGCGCTCAAACACAGCTTTCGCCTCGTCACTGACGGTACCCCTGGCGGCAAAGGTCAAAGCCTCACCGAGCGCAGCCGCGCGGTCCGCAGTTTCTCCGTTGAGGTGAAGCGCATTGCGGCGGGCCTTCACCGCATCGTCGAAACGACCCATTTGCAGATAAACGGGCGCGATGACTTCCCAGCCGCGCCCGTCGTCGGGGTGCGTTGCCAAATGCTCTTCGACTTGCGCGACCAGCCGGTCGATCGATTGATCGGAGGACGCGGCAACACTCGTCCGTTGATCGGGGAGCATGGGCGAGCCGAGTGCCAGGTAAAATGCGGCCGCAGTCACCGGCAGGAGAACGAGGATGGCAAGAGCCACGGCGCGGGTTCGCCAATTCTGTGCCGCAGGGATCCAATCAGCCCGGGGGGCGTCAGCTGCGGCAATGAGCCTGCGCGCGACCTCGGTTTTGGCAGCAGCGGCTTCGCCCTGCGCAATCTGACCGGCCGCAAGATCGCGGTCGATCTCGGCAAGCTGATCGCGATAGATCGCCAGGTCGCTCGCCTCCGCGGCTGCCTTCGGTCGCCTGGACAGGGGCCAGAGCACAGCAAACAGTGCCGCTGCGGTCATGAGCGCGAGCAGGAGCCACAGGGTCATGAATCTATCGTACCGATTGGATCAGCTGTGATTTGGGTCCTGCGCAACTCGCGCGGGTTCGGACATCGGGCTGCATGGCGCAGACTGCAGCCGAGCACAAGCGGCCATTTCGTTCCTTGAGCAAAATCAAGCCGAGTACTGCCCAGCCACTTCTACTTCTATACACGAGCACCTTTTGCCGCGTGTCGGTGAGTGGCGAACAGAGAGAGCGCCAGTGCGCGCTACCTACGAGCGTCTTCAGGAAGGCAATAACGTCGGCGATCTGGTATGGGTCCAGCCGGAACTGCGGCATGCTCATTTCCTCAGACAATGGACCCGCCAGGGTCTCCACCGCATATTAAAATGCAGCTCACCAGGGTGGCGCGCCGGCTCGAAGTCGAGCGCCCATTCCTTGATCCGCGCCTGCCTCATTGCATTCCCATTTTCGCCCGCTTGTAAATGCGTGCGATCATGGGTTGTTCTTGCCAGTCGTGAAATGGTCGGGGCAGCAGGATTTGAACCTGCGACCTGGAGTACCCAAAACTCCCGCGCTACCAGGCTGCGCTATGCCCCGAAGCTCGGGCTTCGATACACGCTCCGGTTTTTGCCAGCAAGCAGCAAGCCAGCGCCGCCGCGGTCAATGCCGGCTGAAGATCGGATGCGAAACGCGGTCCCCCGGGGCGATGCCCATCTTGCGCGTTGTGCCGGCGATGACTTCGAGGACCGCGCGCACCGGACGATCCGAGGAGACACGCGCCTCCGAAAGCGGCACCGTGTGCTCGGCGATCTTTGCGATGCGTCCATCACCGCGAATGAAGATCATGTCGAGCGGGATATAGGTGTTCTTCATCCAGAATTCACGCAGGCCATCGTCGCCGAAATCGAAGAGCATCCCCTGCCCTTCCGGCAGCTCGCGCCGGAACATGAGCCCTCTCGCCTGTTCCTCCGGTGTAAGCGCCAGCTCGACGGCGAACACATGCACGCCGTTCTTGCTCGAAACTTCGAGCGGCTGAAGCTCGGCGGCACGCACATGCATGCCGATGCCGAACAGGATGAGGACCAAAAGGCAGGCTGCGGGATGAGAGCAACGCAAGCGGTCGAGCATGCGGCATGAATAGCAACCCTCCCGCAACACGGCAAAACACGGCGAAGTCAGAGTGCCGTCGATCGAAAGCGGCTAAAGACGGACTAGTGTCCCGATTCCGAAGTTCGTTTCATCGTGCAGCACCCGCATTTACGAACTTCGGAATCGAAGGACACTAGCAACTTATTGAAACTAGTGTGGCTTTGGTTCAGAAGTCCGCAATTGAGGTCGCCGCAAGAATGATGCGGACTTCTGAACCGCCACACTAGTGGGATGCAGGACCCGAGGGGGCGCCTTCGGGTCGCACCTCGGCTGCCATCAGGCCCTTGGGCCCGGTGCCGTAGCGCACGAGCACGAACTGGCCGGGACGCAATTCGGTGAGGCCGAACCGGCGCAATGTCTCCATGTGCACGAAAATGTCGGGCGTGCCCTCACCGCGCGTAAGGAAGCCAAAGCCGCGCAGCCGATTGAACCATTTCACCTGCGCCCGCTCGAGCCCGCTGGTCGGCGTGACGCTGACATGCGTACGCGGAGGCGGCATCTGCGCCGGATGGATGGCGGTCGATTCATCCATGGAGATGACGCGGAAGGCCTGCAGCCCGCGCGGACGTTGCAGCACTTCCGCCACCACCCGCGCCCCCTCATAGGCGACCTGGTATCCGTCGCGGCGCAGGGTGCTTACGTGCAGCAGAACGTCCGGCATCCCGTTGTCGGGGATGATAAAGCCATATCCTTTGGAGACATCGAACCACTTGATGGTGCCGGAGAGCTCGATAAGATTCGCGCTCTCCTCGTCGATCTCGGGTCCCGCGCCGCGGCTGATCCCCACACCGCTGGCCGGGCCTTTCGGTCCCATTTCATCCGAAGCCATGACGCCCCAACGCCGCCGCTTTGCCCCCGCGCATCACCTGCGCGTCTCGAATCACTGAGTATGCAACATATCATCCGCAAACGAACGGAAAAGATTAAAATGCATTCGGGCGCCGCAAACACGTGAATGCCTGTGTACATCTTCCGCAGGTAGTCGAATTAATGGCGGATGAATGGCGCGAGCACGGTGCCGATATCTCCGCGAACCACGAGATCGGCGACATCATCGAAATCGGTCGCTTCGCGATTGATGATCGCCAGTCGCGCGCCGTTTCTTTTGGCGAGCAGGGGGAATCCCGCGGCCGGCCAAACGACGAGCGACGATCCGATTGCGAGAAAAAGATCACAGTCAAGGGTCAACTCTTCGGCACGCCGCAGCGCAACCTCCGGCATCGCTTGTCCGAATGAAATCGTCGCCGCCTTTATGTGCCCACCACAATCGGTGCAGTCGGGTGCGCGTTCAGCGGCGCAAAATTCCTGCCGCACCCATTCGAGCTCGTACCGTTTGCCGCACTCGAGGCAGGACGCGTAGGTGTTATTGCCGTGCAACTCGACCACGTGTTCTGCTGGAACTCCCGAGAGTTGATGCAGGTTGTCGATGTTCTGCGTGATCACGGCACGCGCTTTGCCCGCACGATAGAGACTCGCCAGAGCGAGATGGCCGCGCCCTGGCCGCGCGCTCGAGAACTGCGCGTCCATGGCGAAACGGCGGCGCCATGCCTCGTTGCGCATCTCCTGACTGGCGACGAATTCATCGAAGGGGATCGGCTTGTTTTTCGTCCAGATGCCGCCGGGGGAACGGAAGTCGGGAATGCCACTCTCGGTCGAAATTCCAGCGCCCGTGAACGGCGCGATGGTCCGCGCTTCCGAGATCAGCTTTTGCAGGCCGGCAATGGCACTCTCCAGATCGCTCGCGATCATGTATGTTTCTCCCGTGCCTTTTTCCAACGAGGCGATGCAAAGAGGTCACACCATGCGATATCTGCACACCATGCTCCGCGTGCGCAACCTGGACCAGGCACTCGACTTCTACTGCAACAAGCTGGGGCTGAAGGAGGCACGCCGCCGCGTGGACGAGAAGGGACGCTATACGCTCGTTTTCCTCGCCGCGCCCGACGACGAAGGTTTGGTCGAAACAAGCAAGAAGAAGAGCGGGCGGGACGCTCCGCTTGTCGAGCTGACATACAACTGGGACAGCGAGGAGGACTATGGCGAGGCGCGCTATTTCGGGCATCTCGCCTACGAGGTCGACGATATCTACGCCACGTGCGAGAGGCTCATGCGTGGCGGAGTCACCATCAACCGGCCTCCGCGCGATGGCATGATGGCATTCGTTCGCTCGCCGGATAAGCATTCGATCGAGCTGCTGCAGAAAGGCAGTGCGCTGCCGCCGCGCGAGCCGTGGGTTTCGATGCCCAATACCGGCAAGTGGTGAGCGCATTGCCGCTCACAGGGAACGTCTCTATATGACGCTCCCTCGCACGCGCCCTTCGTCTAGAGGCCTAGGACGCCGCCCTTTCACGGCGGAAACACGGGTTCGATTCCCGTAGGGCGCGCCAGTCAGTCGTCGTTGGATCGCCCCTTCTTCATCTTTGCAAACGCTCGTTCCCAGAACCCGGGGCTGTCCTGGTCTTCAGCCTCCTCGGGCGGCACCGGCGAGACGGAGGGCGCTTCTTGCGGAGCCACATCAGCCGCACGACTGCCTGGTTTCGCACTGAACACCAGCCGTTCTTCAACGTCCCCGCAATTCGAGCATTGGAGCGTGTGGCGCTCGAAGCCGGTCACTCCAACGGACTCGTCGGAAACCGCCTTGATTAGGATCATCTCGGCATCACACATCAAGCAGCGCATGGGCGCACCTCTCCTCACGCCCCATGGAACCTCGCGGCTTTTGCCCACTCAATCGAAAGCGCCAAATATGATTAACGGCGGTGCCGGGAGGCGAGCGATGTAATTCCGCAACACTCCCGTTCAGATTGCGCTCGCATGCTTGGCAGCCCGGCTCCTCGCCCTTAGCCTTTCGTCCGAAAAGCGGAGCCGACCATGTTGCGTTTGCCGGCGTTCTTGCTCCTGGTTTTGATGGTGAGCCAAACGGCACTCGCCGACGGGATGGTTTACCCGCGCTACCGTATCCATCGCGGGTTCTATCTGCCGCGCGAGCGCCACGTGGTCGAGGTCGTGCAGCCGCCCTGGAGCGGAAATTTCATTATCAATGGCGCGCGCTTTACCGGAATTTCGGCGAGTTGCCTGAGTTGGGCCGCGGGCGAGCGCATCACGCTCGTCGCAGGGGACTGGCACGGCCGCTGCGTGACTGCGGTGTTCTACAACTTCCACCGCCGCAGCACGTGTGAGACCTGGTGTCGGTGAGAATCTGTAGCCCGGCTTGAGCAATTGCGAACCCGGGACCAACGCATGAGCTTGTTCCTGCGCTTCCCGGATTTCGCTGCGCTCAATCCGGGCTACGATTGGACCGCGGTGGGTAGATGTGGCGTCGACCCTCATAGTCTTCGATCTCGTACTCGGCTCTTGCGTTCACTTGCCGGACATAGTTGGGACCAATTGGCGACTTGCCGTGACCACCGGGAATGTCGAGCACATAGGTGGGCTGGCACAGGCCGGAAAGTCGGCCGCGCAGTCCGCGCAGGAGAGCCTGGCCGCGCGCAATGTCGGTGCGCCAATGCGCTGTTCCGAGCGCCAGATCCGGATGGTGCAGGTAATAAGGCTTGATCCGGCACTCGACGAGCACGCGCATGAGCTCGCCCAGACTTTGCGCATCGTCATTGACGCCGCGCAAGAGCACGGTCTGGCTGAGCATGGGGATGCCCGCGTCGATGAGACGCGCGCATGCCGTCCGCACTTTCGGCGTGAGTTCCCTGACGTGATTGGCATGGAGCACCACGTAAGCCGCCTTCCCTGCCGATTTGAGCGCGCCTACCAGTACGCGGCTTATCCGCCCTGGCGCCACGACCGGGACGCGCGTGTGCACGCGAATGACTTTGACGTGAGCGATAGCGCCCAGAGCCTGCATGATCTCCGCAATGCGCCGCGCCGAGAGGACCAGCGGATCGCCACCGCTGAGAATGACTTCCCAGATCTGCTCATGCTCGCGAACGTAGGTGAGAGCAGCGCCTAGCTCGGGGGCGGACAGTGCGCGTTTTCGGCCGACAACCTCACGCCGGAAGCAGAACCGACAATAGGCGGCGCAGACGTGGACCGGCGTGAGCAGTACCCGGTCGGGATAGCGATGCACGATGCCCGCGACCGGGCTGTGCCTCTCGTCTCCGATGGGATCTGTCCGCTCCGCGGTGCCCGTTTCCAGTTCGGCCTTCGCCGGGATGAACTGCCGCGCAATCGGATCGTGTTTATCAGCAGGATCGATCCCCTCGACAATGTCGGGCGTGAGCGCCAGGGCATAACGCTCGGCGACTTCCATCAACTCGGGCAGACGCTCGCGATCGAGCAGCCCCGCTGCAACGAGGTCACGCGGGCGCGTCAACGTGCTCCGGGATACCATGGAAATGCTCCTGCTTCGAATTTCAGCATTGATGCTCGCCTGTTTCGGATTTCGGCGCGGGGTTGCCCGAGTTCCCATTGGATGATGATATGCGCGTGTAAGGAGCGAACATAGATGAGAAACTATCTCGATGGCGGCGAAGCGATTCTCGAGGCATTTCGCAAGCTCAAGATCGACTACATCATGTCATCGCCGGGCTCCGAGTGGTCGCCGGTATGGGAGGCATTGGCGCGGCAGAAGCTTGAGCGCAAGACCGGTCCCGCATTCATCGAGTCCTGGCACGAGACGCTTGCCGTCAACATGGCGGCCGGATTCACGCTGATGACCGGCCGCCCGCAGGCTGTGCTCCTGCATGCGGGAGTGGGCATGCTCCAGGGCAGCATGGGCGTGCACGCCGCCTTCCAGAACGAAATTCCCATGCTCGTCATGTCGGGAGAGTCGCAAAGTCTCGGCGAGAACCCCGATCTCGACATCGAGCATCAATGGTATGGCGGTCTCACTTTCGGTGGCATCGAGCGCTTCATGCAACCGATCACCAAATGGGCGCGCGCTGTTACAAGCCCTCACACCCTCTACGAAGGCGTGATCCGCGCCGGCGAGATGGCCCAGCGCATCCCGAAAGGTCCTGTTTATCTCAACGTCGGCCTCGAGCACATGCTGCACGACTGGACGCCGCCGTTGGTGCAGCGCGACGTCATGCCGGCTCCGCTGCTGCAGCCTCGGGCGGCCGAGGTGGAGAAGGTGGCTGCTCTGCTGCACGGCGCGAAAAACCCGGTCATCGTCGCAGAAACGTCCGGGCGCGATCCGCGGGCCTTCTCGGCATTGGTGGAGCTTGCCGACCTGCTCGCGCTTCCGGTGACGAACGGCCGCTCAAATTCTTACGCAAACTTCCCAACCGACCATCCTCTCTACATCGGATTTGCAAATTACGAGGCGGTCGAGCAGGCGGACCTTGTGCTTCTCGTGGGCGGCCGCGCGCCGTGGTACCCGCCCAGGCGGCGACCTACGCAGGGCAAGATTGTCGCCGTGCATGACAATCCGCTCAAGGCAGACATGATCTATCAGAACGCTCACGTTGACTTCTATCTTGAGGGCGACATCGCCGAGTCGCTGACGCTGCTGAAAGCCGCTGCCAAGCCGAACCGCTCCGAAGCTTCCATACTTGACGATCGTCGCAAGCGCTGGACGCGCGAGCACGAAAAATACGTTGCGGAGCTCGGCAGCCAGCGCGAAAGGGCGCGCAACGGGAGCGGCATCGACCCGATCGCGCTTTTGGCCGCGGTCGACCGGGCGATGCCCGACACCGCGATTTACGTGGACGAGACGATTACGCACTCGACACTGCTGCGCCAGTTTCTACCGCAGCATGAGGCGCAGTCGTTCTTTCGCGGATCGGGCGGACTGGGCCAAGGCATTGGCACGGCGCTGGGCATCAAGCTTGCCGCTCCCGAGCGGCCGGTCGCCCTCCTCGTCGGTGACGGCTCCTTTCTTTACAATCCCATCGTTCAGGCCCTGGGAGCCTCCAAACGACACGAATTGCCCATCCTGATCATCATCCTCAACAACAAGAAATACGCCGCCATGCGCCACGGCCACCTGCATCACTATCCCGATGGGGCTGCGGCAACCACCAATCTGCATTACGGGGTCACGATCGAGGGACCGGATTACGCGCAACTGGGCGTGCATTACGGGTTCCCCGGCGCGCGGGTCGAGGCGGTGGGCGAGCTCGAAGGTGCCCTGAGAGACGCCGTTGCCGCTACCAGGGACGGCAACACTGCCATCCTCAACGTGCTCGTCACGCGCTGAAAAGAAACGAGGACTGTCATTCCGGGGCGCCGCGAAGCGAAGCGGAGCGGCTAGCCTGGAATCCATGACCACAGCCCTGGGGTTATGGATTCCGGCCCTCGGCCCTATTGGGCCTCGGCCGGAATGACGCCGGTCGAGATGTTCATGACATTGGCGTCCACATGACCTGCTCGATGGATGTGGCCCCGGTGGCGAGCATCACCAGCCGGTCGAGCCCGAGCGCCACGCCGCTTGCCGCGGGCATGCCGGCCACCGCGTCCATGAATTCCTGGTCGATCGGGTAACGCTCTCCGTAGATACGCTCCTTCTCATCCATCTGCTGCTCGAGACGTCGGCGTTGCTCTGTTGCATCGGTGAGCTCGCCGCAGGCATTGGCAAGCTCGATGCCGCAGGCGTAGAGCTCGAACCGCTGCGCCAGCCGCGCATCCTTGGGCGTCGGCCCAGCCAAGGGGGATTGCACGAGCGGATATTCATCCAGAATGGTCGGCCGTCCCTGCCCGAGGTGCGGCTCGATGCGCTCGACCAGCACGCGGCTGAAAATATCTCCCCAGACGTCATCCGGCGCGACGCGCACATTTGCCTTGCGAGCTGCCTCGGCGAAAGCCGCGGCCGGTTGCGGCGGCAACAAGCTGAGGAGATCAATGCCTGCATAACGTGAGAACGCGTCGCTCACGGTAAGACGCTCGGGCTCCGCAAACGGATCGAGTGAGCGGCCGCGGAATGCGAAGCTCCTGGTGCCCGCCTTCCCCGCGGCAATCGCAAGCACGCTGGCGCAGTCCTTCATCAGCGCCTCATACGGCTCGTGTGCCCGATACCATTCGAGCATCATGAACTCCGGCTGATGCAAAAGCCCATGCTCGCGATTGCGAAACGAGCGGGCGAATTCGACGACGCGCGGCTCGCCCAGCGCGAGGATTTTCTTGCAGGCAAATTCCGGGGACGTGCGTAAATACAGCCGCTCACGCGCTCCTGCGGGGGTCACCCATTCCGTCGCAAACGCATGCAGATGCGTCTCGTTTCCCGGCGAGACGACGAGAGCCGAGGTTTCCAGTTCCACAAATCCATGCGCGGCAAAATGCTCCCGCAGCCCGCCCATGATGCGTGCGCGGCCCAACAGGAAAGGTCGCCGATCGCCGTAAGAGGACGCGCCAAATACCATCAAGCGGCCGCCCTTCCGGCCGCGCACAGTTGCGAAGTGACTGGCGCAAGCGCGCAAGATAAGTATGGTGCTCTGCGCATCATCGAGGGACTCGGATCGTGAGAGTTATCGCAAGCTCCCTGCGCAAGGGAAACATCGTTGAGTTCGAGGGCAAGCTCTATGTCGTGCTTAATGCCGAAAGCTTTCACCCGGGCAAGGGCACGCCTACCACACAGGTCGATATGCGACGCATCAGCGACGGGGTTAAGGTCGCGCAGCGATTCAAGACCACGGAGCAGGTGGAGCGCGCCTATGTGGAGGACCGCGAATTCCAGTACCTCTATCAGGACGGCGACGGCTTTCATTTCATGAATACGGAAAGCTACGATCAGGTCACCTTGCCGCCCGACATCATCGGCGATCAGGCAGCCTATCTTCAGCCGGAAATGAAAGTGACCCTTTCCGTGCATGAGGGAATGCCGGTTTCCATTCAGCTGCCGCAGAAAGCCGTCCTGGAGGTGGTCGATACCGAACCGACGGTGAAAGGCCAGACGGCCGCCTCGTCCTACAAGCCGGCCGTCCTTTCCAACGGGGTGCGCACCATGGTGCCGCCCTTCGTCGGCACGGGAACCAAGATCGTGGTGATGACCGCCGACGGCTCGTATGTGGAGCGGGCGAAGGAATAGGTCAGAACGTCCAGCTGACGAAATTAGGCCAAATTCGTCATGGAGCAAACGCGTGCGGGCTTTGGCTCGCACGGCACGCACCTGGTTGAGGGCTCGAACATTTGATCAGCAGCAGGCAATCCCGTTTCGGAAGACGGCAAATGCTTGCCGGGCTCGCGGCGGGCATGGCCGCGGCGATGCCGGGAATCGGCGGCGCGGCGCAGGCAAGCCCCTCGTTCGAACAGTGGGTCACGACATTCCGCGCACGCGCGCAGGCGCGCGGCATATCGGACGCGACCTATACGCGCGTCATGGGCAGCATAAAGCCCGACACCTCGGTATTTGCGCTCGACCGCTCGCAGCCAGAGTTCAACGAGGAGCTGTGGCAATATCTCAATCGGCGCGTTTCCGATTGGCGCATCACCACCGGCAAGGAGAAGGCGAAGGAATTTGCCCCACTGCTTGCCCGCATTGAGAAGGACTTTGGCATCGACCGCTCAATCATGCTGGGCGTGTGGGGCATCGAATCGGCCTATGGCGATCCCGACGTGCAGAAGAATCACATGCGCCCCGTGCTGCCGGCGCTTGCGGCCCTTGCCTGGGGCGAGCCGCGCCGCCGTTCCTATTGGGAACAGGAGCTGCTCAACGCGCTCCTGATCATCGAGCGCGGCTGGAGCACTCCGGAGGAAATGCGTGGGTCATGGGCCGGCGCCATGGGGCACACGCAATGGATGCCGGAAGTCTGGTTGCACATGGGTATCGACTACGATGGCGACGGCCGCGTCTCACCGTTTGGCCGGCCCGACGATGCGCTCGCGGGCACGGCCCAGTTCTTTCTCAAGCGCGGCAAGTACCGGCCGGGCGAACATTGGGGGTACGAGGTTCGGGGAGCCACAGCGGGCGAAGGCACATCCCGCAGCTACGAGGCATGGCAGCACGCAGGCGTCGTGCGTGCCGACGGCCATGCCTTTCCGCATCTCAAAGCCACCGCGAAGCTTTGGATACCGGTGCCGCACGGGCCGCAATTCCTCCTCGGCCAGAACTTCTATGCTGTCCGCTCCTACAATCCATCCATGAACTACACGCTTTGCATCGTGCATCTTGGCGACCGCGTGATGGGAGGTGGCCCATTTGCGCAGGCCTTCCCGGGCGCCGAGCGCACGCCCACGCTTGCCGAAGTGCAGGAAATCCAAAAGCGGCTCACCGCGTTCGGCTTCGATACCGGCGGCACCGACGGGCGCGTCGGTAATGACACCATGCGCGCGGTGCGCAATTTCCAGCGCAGGGTCGGGATGGAGCCCGCCGACGGTTATGCCGGCGTGAAACTGTTGGCACGGTTGCGACAGGGGCTTTAGACCGCATCCCGATTGGACCGAATCGGGATGCTCTCCAGCTTTTTGAGTTGCGCATGTCCTGATCGGAAAACCGGTTCCCACTTTTCCGGGACATGCGCTAGTAGCCCGCATGAGCGGCAGCGACATGCGGGGCAAGCGCACCCGGATATCGCTGCGCTCATCCGGGCTACAGTTGAACCTTATTCAGCGGGCGCGAGATCGATCAGGCGCAGCTGAACCCGCTCGGTGCCATTCCATTGATCAGTGGCCAGGGTGCCGGCTGCATGCACGCGCGTATCCCTGCCTCGCGCGAGCGCGGTTCCAAGCGGTTGGCCGGCGGCGCGGAAAGCAATGCCAGTAATCGTGCACCCATCGCCCGCGCGCAGGCGGACGCGCGCGTGCGCCTGTCCGACTTCCTCGACATAGATCAGTGTGTGCGCCGGAAATGCGATCACCGGCTCTGTATTTCCCGCGCCGAATGGGCCGGCTCGCATCAGCATGGCGACGGCCTCGGTGTTCGCACCGGCAGCCGTCATCGCCGCGTCGATCAGGAGCGCATCTTCGCCTAAGGATGCCTCCACCGCCGGCGCAAGTTGCTCCTCCGCAAAAACGCGAAATGCTCCCAATGCTTCCTTCCGGAGCGTGATGCCCGCGGCCATCGCATGCCCGCCGCCTTTGATCAGGAGCTGTTCCTTCACGGCGCGGCGCACGAAACGACCGAGGTCGACACCCGCAATCGAGCGTCCGGATCCGGTACCCGTGCCGCCGGGCTCGAGCGCAATGGCAAAAGCCGGCCGTGCAAAGCGCTCTTTCAGGCGAGCGGCGACGAGACCGAGCACCCCCGGATGCCAAGCTTCCGCCGCAACCACGATGGTGCTGGAGCTTGCATTCGCGCCAAGCGCCGCGAATGCTTCCGCTTCCGCTTGCGCAAGCGTCGCAGCCTCGATGGCCTGCCGCTCGCGATTGAGGCGATCGAGCTCGCCTGCAATGCGCGCGCATTCGAGCGCATCGTCCTGCATGCACAGGCTCGCGCCCAGTGTGGCACATCCGATACGGCCCCCCGCGTTTATGCGCGGCCCGAGGAGAAAGCCGAGATGCCACGCTTGCGGCGGCTCGTTCAATCGTGCCGCATCCATGAGCGCCGTGAGGCCGGGATTCTCGCGACGGCGAAGTACCAAAAGGCCTTTCGCGACGAAGGCCCGATTAAGCCCCTTGAGCGGCGCCACATCGGCCACCGTTCCCAATGCGACCAGATCAAGGAGACGGAGCAGGTCGGGCTCCGGACCATCCGAGCTCCAGTAGCCGCGCCGGCGCAGCTCGCGGTTGAGCGCAACCACCGTCATGAAGGCGAGGCCCGCAGCGGCAAGATGGCCGAGGCCTGAAAGATCATCGAGCCGATTGGGATTGATCACGGCGCAAGCAGGAGGCAGTTGCTCCTCCGCTTGATGGTGATCGATGACGATCGTGTCGAGCCCCAGCTTGCGGGCGCCGAGCAGAGCGTCGTGACTCGTCGTGCCACAGTCGACCGCGACCAGCACGCTCGCACCCTGTCGCGCGAGATTTTCGATGGCTTCTGCGTTCGGTCCGTAGCCTTCGAACAGACGGTCGGGGATGTGAATGAGAGGACGCAGACCGCAGTGGGCGAGATAACGGCCAAGCACGGCAGCGGACGTCGCTCCGTCCACGTCATAGTCGCCGATAATGCCGATGGTCTCGCCTCGCGTGACCGCATGCGCAAGCCTTTCCGCCGCGGCCTGCATGTCCTTGAGCGTGTGTGGATCGGGCATCAGCGCGCGCAGGGTGGGGTCGAGAAAAGCTGCGACTTCGTCTACCTCGACGTTCCGGCCCGCGAGAACGCGCGCCAGCAGCTCGGGCACATCATGCCGCTGGGCAATGGCCAGCGCGCGCGCGGTGCCGCGCTCGTCCAGCCGGTCGCGCCATGCTCGCCCACTCGCCGAGCGCTCGACGCCCAGGAAGGCGCGCCGTTCTGTGTGCGAGAAGATTGGCAGAACGACGTTCATGCGAATCGCTAGTTCAACATAGTTTGAGTTTACGCGCGCGCTTGAAGTCTGCCACTGACATCTTCCACGCGCCCGGGGCGCGAGGACAAAATAGAAAGGTGCCGATGCTTGTAGGGGCGGGATTCAAACCCGCCCTTCATCGGCAGACGCCTCTGGCACGAACGATCCGAGGACCAGGCATTCGTTGCGGCAGGGCGGGTTTGAAACCCGCCCCTACGTCTCACGAATGTGCCCGAGCCGTACTCAGTCGAGGTGGAATTTCGAAAATTCGCGATGCTCCGCCCGGATCCAGCGCACGGTGCCGGTGACGGAGCGCATCACTACAGTTTCGGTCGTGATCACTTTCTGATTGGAGCGGACGCCGCGCAGGAGCGCGCCGTCGGTTACGCCCGTGGCTGAAAACAGGCAATCGCCGCTCACCATGTCGCTGATCTCGTATTTCTTGCGCGGGTCCTTGATGCCCATCTTTGCCGCACGCGCGCGCTTCTCCTCCGTATCGAGCACGAGGCGGCACTGCATTTGCCCGCCGATGCAGCGCAACGCGGAAGCCGCCAGCACGCCCTCGGGCGCGCCGCCAATCCCAATATAAATGTCGATACCGGTGTTGGCCGCGTCGGCGGTATGGATCACGCCCGCCACATCGCCATCCGTGATCAGGCGCACGGCCGCTCCCGTTCGACGCACGCCGGCGATCAGCTCGGCGTGGCGCGGGCGGTCGAGAATGAGCGCCGTGATTTCATGGGGCTGCACGCCTTTCGCAGCGGCGAGCTTGCGGATGTTGTCTTCCGGCGGCGCATCGAGATCGACCACGCCGGCCGGATAGCCGGGTCCAATCGCGATTTTCTCCATGTAGACATCGGGCGCATTGAGCAGCGTGCCCGCTTCGGCCATGGCCATGGTGGCAATCGCCCCCGGCATATCCTTGGCGCAGAGCGTGGTGCCCTCAAGCGGATCCACCGCGATATCGACTTTAGGTCCGTGCTTGTTGCCGACCTTCTCGCCAATGAACAGCATGGGCGCTTCGTCGCGCTCTCCCTCCCCGATCACGACGGTGCCGTCGATAGGCAGTTTGTTGAGCTCGCGCCGCATGGCATCGACTGCGGCCTGGTCGGCCGCTTTCTCGTTTCCGCGCCCGGTGAGCCGCGCCGCGGACACGGCCGCGCGCTCGGTCACGCGCACGATTTCGAGCGAGAGCACGCGCTCGATCGCGAGCTCGGGCTGAATCGTTATATGCGAGGTCACACCGGTCGGCGGTTTGTTCATAGGCGGCGCTCCCCTGCTCTGCTCTGCTCCCTGGCCATGAAGCAACTTTCGTTGCAAACAATGGTATCAGTTTTTCTCGATGCGTATGACCTGCGGCTTGCCCAAAACCACTCGGTCACGGCTCACGGCACTCAGGGCCTTGCGCACGGCGTCCTCGGTTGTTGCATAGGTGATGAGGATGACCGGAACCGGATCCAGTGCCGATCCGGGGGCATCACCGCCCAGCGGGCGTCCGCCGCGATGGCGCTGCACGATCGATTCGAGCGAGATGTTCTGTTGCGCCAGACGCCTTGCAATGGTGGCTGCCGTGCCCGGTTTATCCACGGCGCGCAGCCTGATGTAATAACCGCCTTCGTGACGCTGCATGGGTGCCTTCTCGACCCTTGCGAGGCGCGCCGCCGGCGTGCCCAGCGGAGCCGTGCGCACCCCACGCGCAATATCGCCGATATCTGAAAGTACCGCAGACGCAGTTGCCGACCCGCCTGCGCCCGGGCCAACCAATGTGATAGGCGCCATCGCCTCGGCATCGATGCTCACCGCATTCGTGACGCCCATAATCTGCGCCAGAGCGGAGTCTTTCGGCACCATGGTGGGATGCACGCGCTGCTCGATGCCCTGCTCCGTCCTGACCGCAACACCGAGAAGCTTCACGCGATACCCCAGCTCGCTCGCCCATTCCAGGTCTTCGGAAGCGAGCGAGGAAATGCCTTCGACATAGACAGCCCGCTGGTCAAGTTTTGTGCCGAAGGCAAGGCTTGCGAGAATCGCAAGCTTCTGCGCCGTGTCATGGCCGTCAACGTCGAAGCTTGGGTCTGCCTCCGCGTAGCCGAGCCTCTGCGCTTCGCGCAGGCATTCGGCAAATGCCAGTTTGTCCTGCTCCATGCGCGTGAGAATGTAATTGCAGGTGCCGTTCAGTATTCCATACACGCGCGCCAGCGAATTGCCGGCAAGACCCTCGCGCAGCGTCTTGACAATGGGGATTGCACCTCCGACGGCAGCCTCGAAGTTGAGCGCGACGTGATGCTTCTCTGCGAGCGCCGCCAAGCCGACCCCGTGCCGCGCAAGCAGCGCCTTGTTCGCAGTGACCACGGATTTGGCGTGGGCAAGCGCGGTCGAGACCGCGGTCCTGGCCGGATCGCCCTCGCCGCCGATCAATTCCACAAAGACGTCGATCTCGCGATCCGAAGCAAGCCGAACCGGATCGTCGACCCAGCGCAGCTTTTTGATTGCGCCCCTGCGCTTCTTGCTTCTCGAGCGCGCGCATACTGCGACGACCTCGATCGACCGCCCGCAGCGCGCGGCCAGCGTTGCGCGCTGGGATTGGATCAGCTCGACGACGGCGGCGCCGACAGTACCCAAGCCGGCGATGCCGACCTTCAGCGCGGCAGCCATAAGAACCCGTCCACCCCGCTTTGTCGCCGAGTTACCAGTGTGGCGGTTCAGAAGTCCGCATCATTCTTGCGGCGAGTGCGAAATGCGGACTTCTGAACCAAAGCCACACTAGATCAACAAGTTGCTAGTGTCCTTCGATTCCGAAGTTCGCAAACGGGGGTGCTGCACAATGATGCGAACTTCGGAATCGAGACACTAGCCCCGCTTGGCCAAGGGGAGGACGTTGTGCAACTTTTGCGGGCTCGATTCAAGAAAGCGCCGAATGTTGCGCGCCGCCTGGCGTATGCGTTGCTCGTTCTCGACCAAAGCAATGCGCACGTATCCTTCGCCGTGCTCGCCAAAGCCGATTCCCGGCGAGACGGCCACCTCGGCTTCTTCCACCAGCATGGTGGAAAACTCCACGCTGCCGAGACTCTGAAACATTTCGGGGATCGGAGCCCATGCGAACATCGAGGCGCGCGGCGCAGGAATGTCCCAACCCGCGCGACCGAACGATTCGACCAGCACGTCGCGTCGTCGCTTGTAGGTTTCGCGCATGTCGCGAATGCAGTCGTCAGGCCCGTTTAGCGCTGCTGCGGCGGCAACCTGGACCGGCGTGAAGGCTCCATAATCCAGATAGGACTTCACGCGAGCGAGCGCCGCAATGATCCGCTCGTTGCCCACCGCAAAACCGATGCGCCAGCCGGGCATCGAATACGTCTTGGACATCGAGGTGAACTCGACGGCCACATCGAGCGCTCCGGGCACCTGCAGCACAGAAGGAGGCGGCTGATTATCGAAATAGACTTCTGCATAGGCGAGGTCGGAAAGCACGAACAGGCCATGCTTCTTCGCAAACGGGATCAACTCGCGATAGAAATCGAGATCAGCCACATAGGCGGTCGGGTTCGATGGGTAGCAGACGATCACCGCGAGCGGCTGCGGGATCGAGTGCACGATGGCCCGCTCCAGCGCCTTGAAAAATTCCGGTCCCGGCTGCGAGGGCACGGAACGGATCACCCCGCCCGCCATCAGAAAGCCGAACGCGTGAATCGGATAGCTCGGATTGGGAACTATGATCACATCGCCGGGCGCCGTGATCGCCTGGGCGACATTGGCAAAACCTTCCTTCGATCCCAGCGTGGTGACGATCTGGGTCTCGGGATTAAGCTTCACGCCGAACCGGCGCGCGTAATAAGCGGCCTGGGCGCGCCGCAACCCTGGAATGCCCCGGGAGGATGAATAGCGGTCTGTACGCGGCTTGCCGATGGTTTCCTTGAGCTTGTCGACGACATGCTGGGGGGCAGGCAGATCGGGGTTGCCCATGCCGAGATCAATGATGTCGGCGCCGCCATTGCGCGCCAATGCCTTTGCGCGATTGACCTGCTCGAACACATAGGGAGGCAATCGCCGGATACGGTGGAATTCTTCCATGATCCGCTGCCCCCCGCTTTCTCCTAGCCTCTTGGGCTCTTGCTCGCTCGCGCGCGAGCGGTTCTTATCATTGCTTGCCGCTAGACGCAGCGGACTGACCGCTGCTCCCGGCCGCTGCTTCAGCGCGCTTTCGTGCGGCCGCTAAATCGTCCTCAAGCTGCTTCTGCTCGGCGCTGGTGAGTATCGCGCCTTGTCGCGGCGGCGGCATGTCGTGCACGTCCGGATACGCATAGGGTGTGGCGGGACGCTCGGGCGCGCCCTCGGGCAAGCCGCCGGCGGCCGCCGGTACGTAATCGCCCATCTTTGGCGCGGATGCGCAACCGGCAACAACCCCGGCAGCGGCTAAAAGAAGAGCCGCTGCGAGTGGAACATGACGGAATGCGCGCGCTCTCGGCTTTCGCCCTTCATTGCTCATGCGGCACTCGCCCATCACCCACTCGATGGCAGAAAGCAATGCGAATTCAAGCAATTGCCGCCATGCTCTACGACCCCAATATGACGAAAGCAAGGTTGCGCTGGCGCAGCTCCATGCAATGGTTGCCCGCCCCACAGGCATGCAGAAGACCCGCTCGGCCCGCGGCTTGCACCCGCGGGGCTTCGGCTACATCTGAGATCAGACGGACGCAGCTACCTTCCGGATCGAGGCAATCGTGAGAGCCCCGTCAGAACCCGCACAGGGCAGCGCATCGGATCTCGAGGAGCTGGGGCAAAATCTCGCGCGCATGATGGAAGAAGGCGGCAAGGCGCTTGCCGCCTACCTCAAACCGCGCGAGCAAGGTCACGTCGAGAACCGGTGTCCGCAATTTACCGACATGGTGAAAACGCTCGGCCGGATCGCCGAGTATTGGCTGTCCGATCCGCAGCGTACGATCGAGCTGCAGTCCCGATTGGGCAAAGCCTATCTCGATCTCTGGGGCAACGCGGCCAAACGCATGGCCGGCGAAGAGGCGTCTCCAGTCGCAGCGCCGGCGCCAGGCGACAAGCGCTTTGCCGATCCGGAATGGTCCAGCAACCAGTTCTTCGATTTTCTCAAACAGGCCTATCTGGTCACGGTCGACTGGGCCAACCGCCTCGTACACGAAACCAGGGGAATGGATCCGCACATGCAGCAAAAGGCCGAGTTCTACGTGCGGCAGATCGCCAATGCGATTGCACCTTCGAATTTCGTGATGACCAATCCCGAGCTTCTGCGCGAAACGATGGGATCCAAGGGGGAGAATCTCGTGCGCGGCATGCACATGCTCGCAGAGGATGTTGCGGCCGGACATGGCCATCTCAGGATCCGCCAAACGGACGCCAAGATGTTCGAGGTGGGCCGCAATCTTGCGGTCACGCCCGGCAAAGTGATCTTCGAAAATGAGCTCATACAGCTCATCCAATATGCGCCGAGCACCGAGACGGTGCTCAAGCGGCCGCTGCTCGTCGTCCCACCCTGGATCAACAAATTCTACATCCTCGACCTCACGCCCGAGAAATCCTTCATCCGCTGGTGCGTCGCCCAGGGTTTGACCATTTTTCTCATCTCATGGGTGAACCCCGATGCGCACCTCGCCGCCAAGAACTTCGAGGACTACATGCGCGAGGGCCCGCTCGCCGCGCTCGACGCGATAGAGAAAGCGACAGGCGAGCGCGAGGTGCACGCGCTCGGTTATTGCGTGGGCGGCACGCTGCTCGCCGCCGCTCTCGCCTACATGGCGGGCGACCACGATCGCCGCGTCGCTTCAGCCACGTATCTCACTGCGCAGGTGGATTTTACGCATGCGGGCGACCTCAAGGTCTTCGTCGACGAGGAGCAGATCGCCGCACGCGAGCGCGAGATGGCCGAGCGCGGCTATCTCGAAGGCGAGAAGATGGCCACGGTGTTCAACCTGCTGCGCTCCAACGATCTGATCTGGCCCTACGTGATCAACAATTACCTGAAGGGAAAGGAGCCCGCTCCATTCGACCTGCTCTATTGGAATTCCGATTCGACCCGCACGCCGGCCGCAAATCATTCGTATTACCTGCGCAACTGTTATCTGGAGAACCGGTTGAGCAAGGGCCGCATGGAGATGGGCGGCAGGAAGCTTGACTTAAAACGAGTGACCATCCCGAGCTATCACCTGGCCACCCGCGAGGACCATATCGCCCCCGCCAAATCGGTCATGCTGGGAACGAGATATTTCGGAGGCAAGCTGCGCTTCGTCCTGGCCGGATCGGGTCACATAGCCGGCGTCGTGAATCCGCCGGACAAGATGAAGTATCAGTATTGGACAGGGCCCAGGCCAAGGAGCTCCAATGTGGAGCGCTGGCTGAGAGCGGCAAAGGAGCATCCCGGCTCCTGGTGGCCGGATTGGCTCAAATGGCTCAAGCGACACGAGCCGACCGAGGTTGCCGCACGCCAGCCCGGCGGCGGCCGGCTGACGCCGATCGAGGAGGCGCCGGGCCGTTACGTCCTGGTCAGAGATTGACAAGCGTTTCGCCGCGTCCCGTAATGGGGCGCAGGTCCTTACCAGAGCGGAGAAACGCGATGCGTGCCATCCTCACGCTGCCTGTCGTCCTGATCAGCCTGTGCGCAACCGCAGCCCCTGCGCAGGAGCTCACAGGCACGCTCAAGAAGATCAAGGATACGGGCGCGATCACGCTCGGCCATCGGGAGTCCTCGGTGCCATTTTCGTATTACGACGACAAGCAGCAGGTCGTGGGCTATGCCATGGACCTGTGCTACCGCATCGTCGATGCCGTCAAGTCGCATCTCAAGCTCGACAAGCTCGAGGTCCGGCTCAACCCGGTGACCTCGGCGACGCGCATTCCGCTGATTGCAAACGGCACCGTCGATCTTGAATGCGGATCGACCACCAACAATCTCGAGCGGCAGAAGCAGGTTTCCTTCACCATCACGCATTTCGTCACCGCCAACCGGTTCGTCTCGAAGAAATCGGCGAACCTGAAGACGGTGGAGGATCTGCGCGGCAAGACCATCGTATCCACATCCGGCACGACGAATATCAAGCAGATCACCGAAATCGGCGCTCAGAAAGGGCTCAATCTCAACATCATCGCCGCCAAGGATCACGCCGAGGCGTTCCTGATGGTGGAAACAGGCCGCGCCGCCGCCTTCGTCATGGACGACATCTTGCTCTACAGCCTGGTCGCCGCCTCAAAGTCCCCACAGGACTATGTGATCTCTGCGGATGCGCTGTCGGTGGAGCCCTACGGCATCATGCTTCCGCGCGGGGACGCCCCCTTCAAGAAAGTGGTCGATGAGGCGATGATCGCCACATACAAAAGCGGCGCCATCAACGCGATCTATCAAAAATGGTTCCTCGAGCCGACCCCGCCCAAAGGCATCAACCTGAACGTGCCGATGAGCGCATCGTTCAAAAAGGTGATTGCGAACCCCACCGACAGCGGCGACCCGGCGGTGTACTGACCAGGAATCAGTAATCAGGCATCAGTAATCAGAGCGAGCTCGTTCTGATTACTGACTACTGATCACTGACTGCTGATATGAACTACAACTGGAACTGGGGGATATTCTTCGAAACGTCGCCGGACGGCGTTCATACCTACCTGCAGACGCTCCTGCTTGGCACCGGCTGGACATTGGCCACCGCGATCGCTGCCTGGTGCATGGCACTGCTTCTCGGCTCGCTCGTTGGTGTTGTGCGCACCGCGCCGTATCCATGGCTGGCGCGGCTCGGTGATGCCTACGTAGAGATCTTTCGCAATATCCCGCTGCTGGTGCAGATGTTCCTCTGGTATTTCGTGCTGCCCGAGCTCTTGCCGGTAGCGCTCGGCGATTGGCTCAAGCAGCTCCCCGATGCCTCATTCTATACCGCGGTCGTCTCGCTCGGTTTCTATACCTCGGCGCGGGTGGCCGAGCAGGTGCGCGCCGGGATCATGAGCCTCGCGCGCGGGCAGCGGTTTGCCGGTCTCGCGGTCGGTCTGACCCTGCCGCAGACCTATATGTACGTGCTGCTGCCGATGGCGTTTCGCATCATCCTGCCGCCGCTCACCTCGGAATTTCTCAATGTCATCAAGAACAGCGCGGTGGCGCTTACCATCGGCCTGATGGAGCTCACCGCCCGCGCGCGCGCGATGCAGGAAATGTCTTTTCAGGTGTTTGAAGCGTTTACCGCCGCCACCCTCATCTACATCCTGATCAATGTCGCCGTGACTTTTGGCATGCGCCTCCTGGAGCGCCGCACCGCGGTGCCGGGTTTTATTGGTGCCGCGCCCCAGCCTGCGGCCACGCACTGACATGTTTTCCAATTTCGACTTCGAAGTCATCATTCGTTCGCTGCCTTATCTGTTCATCGATGGCATGAGCTTCACGCTCCTGCTCACCGCATTCGCAGCAACCGGGGGCGTCATTTTCGGCACCCTGCTCGCACTCATGCGGCTTTCCGGCCTGCCTCCCCTGTCGCTGCCTGCGGCCGGCTACGTCAACCTCATGCGCTCGGTGCCCCTCGTGCTCATGATCTTCTGGTTCTATTTTCTCGTACCCTATATCGGCCAGTGGATCACCGGCGCTCCGCGGCCCATCCAGGTCGGCGCCTTCCTCTCCTCGCTCGTCACCTTCACCCTGTTCGAGGCCGCCTACTACTGCGAGATCATGCGTGCCGGCATCCAGTCGATCCCGCGCGGGCAGATCGCCGCGGCACAGGCGCTCGGGATGAACTATGTGCAGACCATGGGCTACATCGTCTTGCCGCAGGCACTGCGCAACATGCTCCCCGTGCTGCTGACGCAGACCATCATCCTGTTCCAGGATACTTCGCTCGTTTACGTACTCTCGATCACCGACTTTCTTGGCGCCGCCTCGAAGGTGGCGCAGCGCGACGGCCGGCTGGTCGAGATGTATCTCTTCGCCGCGCTGGTTTATTTCCTGATCTCGTTCGCGGCCTCGCGCCTCGTTCGTCACCTGCAGACCCGTATCGCCATCGTTCGCTGAAATCCGGGTGCTCGCCATGATCACGCTCAGTCATGTGAGCAAGTGGTACCAGAACTTTCAGGTGCTCAAGGACTGCTCGACCGAGATCGCCAAGGGCGAGGTCGTCGTCGTGTGCGGCCCCTCGGGATCCGGCAAGTCGACGCTGATCAAGTGCGTGAACGGCCTCGAGCCCTTCCAGCAGGGCACCATTACGGTTGCGGGCACGTCGGTGGGTGATCGCAAGACCAAGCTGCCGAAGCTGCGCGCGCGCATCGGCATGGTGTTTCAGCATTTCGAGCTGTTTCCGCATCTTTCCGTTATGCGCAATCTTGAACTGGCGCAGGTCAAGGTGCTTGGTCGCAGCCGCGAGGAAAGCGAACAGCGCGGCATGAAGCTCCTCGATCGCGTCGGCCTGCGCGAGCATGCGCACAAATATCCCGGCCAGCTCTCGGGTGGGCAGCAGCAGCGTGTCGCGATTGCGCGGGCGCTCGCGATGGACCCGATCGCCATGCTGTTCGACGAGCCCACCTCCGCCCTGGATCCGGAGATGATCAGCGAAGTGCTCGATGTCATGATCGCGCTCGCCAAAGACGGCATGACTATGGCCGTGGTGACGCACGAGATGGGCTTTGCCAACAAGGTTGCGAACCGGGTCGTTTTCATGGACCGCGGCGAGATCGTTGAGGACGCGCCTACGGCCGAGTTCTTCAAAAAGCCGCGCAGCGAGCGCGCACAGATTTTTTTATCGAAGATCCTACAGCATTAGGGCAGTCATTCCGGGGCGCCGCGCAGCGCAGCGTAGCGGCGAGCCCGGAATCCATGACCACAGGCCTAGGGCATGGATTCCGGCTCTCGGCCTTACGGCCTCGGCCGGAATGACGGAAAGAGAGAGAAGCGGCGCACGCGTCTCACGGAAACAGGGCGACCTGGTCGAGGGCGAGGTGCTCGGGAAAGCCGAACATCACATTCATGTTCTGCACCGCCTGCCCCGACGCGCCCTTGGTGAGATTGTCGAGCGCAGAGCCGATGATGCTGCGGCCCGGAGCACGATCATTGGCCACACCAATGAACGTGA
>JBKPOZ010000232.1:0-22537 GCA_046733355.1 Pseudomonadota bacterium
ATCCACGGGCATGATCACATTTCCTCGTACGTGCTCCTCAAAGGCCCGCCTCGACCCATTCCGGTCATTGGGGTTGCGTCGGCCTCAGAGGCTTCGGCGATTTCCCGGCCCGGCTACAATCTCTACCGCATCGCAGGCGAAGACGGCGGCTACAGTTGCGAAATGATCGCGCGTGCCCTGTCGAAGGACGAGCAGACCATGACGGACGTGCGGCGCGTGCAGCTCATTTGAGTGACGCGGGCTTGTAGGATGTGAGTGACGCGGGCTTGCAGGATGGGTTGAGCGCAGCGAGACCCGTCCTCTTCCTGCAGATCAATACGCCGGTTTCGCGCTCAACCCACCCTACGGCCGGTCAAGGTCGCGGCCCGAACAATAAAGCCGCCGCGATGAGGGTGCCAAAGCCGGCCAGCAAGCCGAACACAAACGCCCGTGCCGCGCGCCAGCGCCGGCTGCGCCTGCGCAACCGCGCCTCGTGGCGCAGGTCGCCCAGCACCGGCAGCGTGCCGGCGGCAAGCGCGCGCTCCCGTTCGATGATGCGCTGTGCGACGTATTTGGTGACGGAATCCACCATCTCGTCGACCTGCGCCGTTTCCGCCAGCACCTTGCGGCCATAACGGGTGTCCTGCAGCAGGCGGTAGATGCGCTTGTCGCGGCCCATGTCCACGTGAGCCACTGAATCGATCCATAGCCGCGGCGTCTCGCCGCGGCTGATGCCACGGTCGAAGAGATCGACTTCGGACGGAATTTCCTCGAACAGCGGATCCAGCGCCTCGTTCAGCAGCTCGAGCCGGGCGACCTCCGCATCGTGCAGATCGACGACGACCGTGCTGCGTTCCGCCTGTTCCAGCCGCGCCTTGCGCAAGGCCTCTTTCAGGCGGGGCGGAGACTGCTCCGGCCTCGTCTCATCGACCTTCTGGCGTCGCCGAGTCCACATTGCGCCAAGCTATCAAGGGATCGCGGCAGCGCAAAGGCATGTGCAAACGCATCTGCAGGAGAGCACAACCCTGTGTCGGAGGGGCTACACGCAACGACCGCCGTCGACCTCGAGAACGTTGCCGGTCAGGAAGGAAGCGGCATCGGACGCGAGAAACAGCACTGCGTTCGCCACATCGCCGATAGTGGCGAATCGCCCAAGCGGAATGCTTGAGCGAAATTGTTCGCGCAGTTCGGGCGTGTCGCCGCCGAGAAACGTCGCAAACAGCGGCGTCTCCGAAATCACCGGCGCCACTGCGCATACGCGAATGCCGTCCGGCGCAAGCTCGGCAGCCATGGATTTGGACAGCAGATTCACGGCGCCCTTCGAGGCGTTGTACCAGGCCAAACCCGGTCGCGGTCTGATGCCTGCCGTCGATCCGATATTGATGATTACGCCTGACTTCTTTTCGCGCATCAGCGGAATGACAGCGTGTGCAAACAGGAAGATCGATTTCACGTTTACCGCCATGACCCGATCGAATTCCGCCTCGTCGACTTCCAGCATCGGCCGGCGGACATGGCTCGTGCCTGCATTGTTGATCAAGATATCAACGGTGCGGAAGCGCTCGACGGTCGCGTTCACCGCCGCATGCACATCGTCACGCTTCGAGACGTCGCAGCGAACCGCCAGTGCGTCATTGCTGATAGAGGCAGCGACCTTGCGTGCCGCCTGCTCATTGATGTCGGCAATGGCCACGCGCGCTCCCTCGCGCGCGAACAGCTCCGCAATGCCTTGCCCGAATCCCGACCCGCCCCCTGTCACCAGCGCGACTTTGCCGTGCAGGCGCATTTCGCTTCCTCCCGTCATTCCGCTGGGACCCCGCGCGGGACCATGCCGTAGCCACGCGCCCAGCTCAATCCCGCCTCGGTCGTGGCACGCGGGCGATACTCGCACGCGACCCAATTCGCATAGCCCACGGCATCGAGCATCGCGAATATCGCGTCGTAATTCACCTCACCTTCGTCAGGCTCACGCCGCGAGGGCACGGACGCGATTTGCACGTGGCCAACCAGCGGCAGGTGTCTCTCGAACCTTTTCATGAGGTCTCCGCCCATGATCTGCGCATGATAGAAATCGAACTGAAGGCGCACGTTCGGGCGATCGACCTTGGCAATAACGTCGGCTGCCTGCTCCGCGCGAGTGAGAAAATAGTCGGGTCGATCGCGCGAATTGATAGGCTCGATTAATACGGTGATATTTCGTACGCCTGCGGCATCCGCTGCCTGCGCAAGGTTGCGAATGAAGACGCGCTCCGCCGCCGGCCGCTGGTCCGGGGAAACAGTCCCCGCCATGCAGTGAATCTGAGTGCCCCTGATCGCGCTGATGTAATCGAGGGCCTGGGAAAAGATCTTGGCGAATTCCTGCTCGCCGCCCGGCAAGGCTGCCAGGCCGAATTCCGATGCAGAGGAGCGGCCCGGCGCCGTGTTGATACCCAGCATGGTCAGCCCGCAGCGGTCGAGCTCGCCTTTGACCAGCGCCGGAGAGTGGTCATAAGGAAATTGCAACTCGACGGCGCGAAAGCCCGCGGCCGCCGCGGCGGCAAAGCGTTCGAGGAAAGGGCGCTCGGTGAAAAGCCATCCGAGATTGGCGGCAAAGCGCGGCATGCAGAGACCCCAACCTGCTTCCCCTGCAGCGAAGCATCATGCTTGGAGCATTTCAATCACGATGACGAACTCGCGCGATTGTGCGAGTATGCTACGCCGCTCCAATTTGAATGAACTGGAGGGTAGCCATGCTCAGGGATGACAGTGCCGGCGGCCCGCGTCGCGACAGCACAGCGCGGAACGTACTGGGTGAGCGGCTTGAAATCTGTTCCCTCAGCCCGATGACCGGGTTCTTCCGCGACGGATGCTGCAACACCTCGGGAGAGGATGTCGGCAGCCACACGGTTTGCGTCGTCATGACGGCGGAATTCCTGGAGTTCTCCAGATCCCGCGGCAACGATTTGTCCACGCCGGTCCCGGAATTCGGCTTCCCCGGGCTCAAACCAGGGGATCGCTGGTGTCTCTGTGCGCCACGCTGGCAAGAAGCGTTTGCGGCGGGCAACGCGCCGCGCGTGGTGTTGCGCGCCACCCATGAAGGGGCCCTGAATTACTGCTCGCTCACGGACCTCAAACGCTTCGCGATGGACCTGGCTTAATGCGGCGGCAGAAGAGTGGGATATAGGATGCGCAAACAACGTATGATCTCTTACAAAACGGCCGCACTCCTGATAGTGGCAGGCGCAGTTCTCCTTGACGGATATCGGGCAGAAGCGGCCCCCGTCACAACGCCGTCCGCTCTTGCCGCAGCTATGCAGCAGGTCAGGCTCTCGCACAGAGTGCCGTATGTCTGTCGACGAGACGCCTATGGCCGCACCTGCACCTACGTCTCCCCTGAGCGAAATCTTCGCTCCGATCGGCCGCATTACAACGGGGCATACCCCTATTATTCAGCCCAACCTCATGGGGGATATTCCGGATATTACCCTTTCTACTGGGCCAATCCCCAAGGCTCCGACTGACATCTCTGTCTCTGTCCTACGTCTACTGATGCATGCTTGATCCGGATGCCGAACGCGTGCTCGCGATGATCGCGGCAGCCGGCCGCCCGCCGATCCACTCATTGCAACCGCAAGAGGCGCGCGAAGGCTATCGCGCGTCGCGAAGAGCGCTGACGCCTGATGGCCCTGATGTAGCGCAGGTGGAGGATCTGACGGCGCCGGGAGCCGGAGGGCCCATTCCCCTGCGCAGCTATCGAGGACTGGGCACCTCGGGAAACCTCCCGGCCCTGATCTTCATGCATGGCGGCGGATTTTGCATCGGCGACCGCGAAACCCATGATTACGTCTGCCGCAAAGTTGCGAACAACGCGCGATGCGCAGTGATCTCGATCGAGTATCGGCTGGCGCCCGAACACAAGTTTCCGGCCGCGGTCGAGGACTGCGCGGCCACGGTGATCTGGGTCGGCAAGCACGCGCAGGCGCTTGGCATCGATCAGACGCGTCTCGCCGTCGGCGGCGACAGCGCGGGCGGCAATCTATCGGCGGTGCTGGCGCATATGGCGCGGAATGGCGATCTGCCGCGCATCTGTTTTCAGATGCTGCTCTATCCGAGCGTCGAGATGAGCATGCGGCACCCCTCCTATTGTCTCGACTTCTCCCGCCTGCCGCTCAATCAAGAAGCCGTTCGCTACTTCCATGGCCACTATCTGCGGGACGACGCCGATCAGGCAGACTGGCGGGCATCCCCCCTGCGCGCTTCCTCATTCAAGGGACTTGCGCCGGCATTCATCCTTACGGTGGGCTACGATCCGCTGCGCGATGAGGGGGCGGAGTATGCTCGCCTCCTCGAGGAGAACGATGTCCCCACCACCTTCGTGCACATGAGTGACCAGATACACGGCTTCCTCACCATGGGACGCATCATCAGAGCCGCCGAGACTGCGCTCGAGCTCGCCGCCGTTGCGTTGAAACGCGCATTTTACACCGGATAAATTTCGTAAGCCCGCTGTCTCAGGAGCCTCCGCGCTGCGCGCGCGATCCTTGCTCGGAAGAAATAGTCTGCCGCTCGAGAGGACCTTCCCATGGCAGCATCCCCCTGCGGGCCGGCTGGAGCCAGGGAAACCAGGCAATCTGAACGAGCTGCATCCACAACGCAAACGGATTGACCTCTTCGAGATAGCGGCTGAACCCTTCGAAGGAAGGCACCGCCTGCACGTTTATGGAAATCTGCTCCGCCTCGCCATCCGGCGATCTTCGGTGCAGAACATCAATCGTCAATCCGGGTAGATGCGCCGTCGCCCGCACTGGAGTGTCATCTTGATCGGACAAGCATTTGCCTCCGTGCAAAGCCGCAATGGGCGGAACTCGGCGGCCCTGCATGCGTTTTGCGGTCGGTATGATGCAGCCGCGAGGACGCCATGTGTTACTCCATAGATTATCGTATGCTCAAGGAGGAAAGAACAAAAACCGAAGCGGCGCGGCTTGCGGAACAACCTCGTGCCGAAATGGTTGAGTGGCTTCTGACGGCAGCCCTCGCAGAAGAGGCGAGCTCGAACGAGGCGGCGGAGAAGACCGTCGCGACGGCGAAATAAGCGCGCGTCCCCGTTCTCGCAGCGCGTGACGCTCGCGGCGGCACCCGGTAGGCTAGGGCCATGCGTGCCGAAGAATTAGCCGCGCTGCGGCAGCACATGCTGGCCGAGATTACCGCTGATACTTTTCACGCTCGCGACTTCGTCGGCAAAGTTTCGCTTGACGAGCGCGTGATGGCCGCCATGGCAGACGTGCCGCGCCATGAGTTTGTGCCCGTCGAGCTGCAACCTTTGGCTTATGCAAATGTGCCGCTGCCGATTGGGTTCGAGAAGACGATATCACAGCCATTCATCGTCGCGTTGATGACGGACTTGCTCGCCCTCAAGCCCGAGGACACGGTGCTGGAGATCGGCACCGGGCTCGGTTACCAGGCGGCTATCCTCGCGCAGCTCGCGCGCAAGGTATTCAGCATCGAAATCATCGAAGAGCTCGCCGAACAGGCGAAGCAGCGCCTCGCGCGTCGCGGTTTGAGCAATGTCGAGCTGAGGATCGGCAACGGATATCATGGCTGGTCGCAGCACGCTCCCTTCGACAAGATCATCGTCACCGCGGCCCCCGATCTCATTCCGCCGCCGCTCCTGCACCAGCTGAAAAACGGGGGCAGGATGGTGCTTCCGGCCGGGCTGCCCGACGCGCAGCAGCTCATGCTTGTCGAAAAGGATACAACCGGAAAAGTCAGCACGAAGGAGATTCTGCGAGTGCGATTCTCACAGCTTGAGGAATCCGCCTGATAATAGAATCCGCTCCACCGGGAGGGAGGGTCATGCGAACGCGCAGGGATTTTCTTGGAACGACGGCGGCGCTCGCCGGCCTGGTGTTCGTCGGATGCGATCTTGCGGTCGCCCCTGCCGCAAACGCGCAGCTGCGCAGGCGCGCGGTCGTTGTCAACGGCAAGCGCGTGAAGACCGTGAACATTCACGCGCATTGCGCGGTGCCGGAGGCGCTGGCGCTAATGAACCTGAAACTCGGCGGACCACAGCTTCGCCCCGACCTGGACCTGCAGGCGGACCCGCTGGCATTGCGCCTCAAGGCGATGGACGAGCAGGGTCTCGACATCGAGGCGCTCAGCATCAATCCCAACTGGTACAAGCTCGATCGCGATGTCGCGACTCAGGTGATCAAGATTCAGAACGAAAGACTCGCAGAGGTGTGCGGAAAGTATCCCGATCGGTTCGTCGCCTTCGCCACGGTAGCGCTGCAACATCCCGAGCTCGCTGCCGAGCAGCTGCAGTCTGCCGTGAAGAATTATGGCTTCCGCGGCGTCAGCATGGGCACCAATGTCGCAGGTGAGGAAATCAGTAATCCGAAATTCCACCCATTCTGGACCAAGGTGGAGGAGTTCGGGGTGCTCGCCTTTATTCACCCTCAGGGTGGCACAATCGATGAATTAGGCCCGCGGTTCAAGGGTAATGGGTATCTGAGCAACGTCATCGGCAATCCGCTCGAGACGACGATCGCGCTCTCCCATCTGATCTTCGAGGGCACGCTCGACAGGTTCCCGGGGCTGAAGATCTGCGCCGCGCATGGCGGAGGCTACCTGGGATCCTATGCGGCACGCTCCGACCACGGTTGCGCCGACGCACGCCCCGACCTGTGTCCCGGCGGCGCGCACGGACCGATCAAGAAAAAACCGACGGAGTACCTGCGGCAGCTCTACTACGACAATCTCGTCTTTACCCCGGAAGCCCTGCGCCATCTGATTGCGGAAGTCGGCGCCAGCCAGCTTATGCTCGGGACTGACTATCCGTACCCATGGGGCAACCCGGCTGTTGATGTTGTCCTGCAGACCCCTGGCCTGAGCGATGCCGATAAGCTCGCCATCCTCGGCGGCACGGCGGCGCAGCTGATGGGGATTAAAACATGAGTACGAAGGTACGAACAATCGCGGTGATGGCCCAACGAGGCAACATCTGACCGATCATTACGATCTCATCATCATTGGCAGTGGCGCCGGTGGCGGCACGCTCGCGCATCGCCTCGCTCCCACCGGCAAGCGCATCCTGCTGCTCGAGCGCGGCGATTATCTGCCGCGCGAGCGGGAGAATTGGGATCCGCTCGCCGTGTTCGTGCACTCCAAATACAGGGCGAAGGAAACCTGGTACGACCGGAACGGTGGCACGTTTCATCCCGGGATTCACTATTACGTCGGCGGCAATACCAAGATGTATGGCGCGGCGTTGTTCCGGCTGCGCAAGGAGGATTTCGGCGAGATCCGGCACCACGACGGCATCTCGCCACCCTGGCCGCTGGGATACGACGATTTCGAGCCATATTATTCTGCCGCCGAACAGCTCTATTGCGTGCACGGTCAGCATGGCGTCGACCCGACTGATCCGCCTTCGAGCGCGCCCTATCCATATCCGCCGGTGAGCCATGAGCCGCGCATCCAGGAGCTCCACGACGCGTTTGTCCGCGAAGGCCTGCACCCTTTTCCCTTGCCGCTGGGCATTCTGCTGAAGGAAAAAAACGGGAAGCCATCGCATTCGAGCGAATGCGTGCGCTGCGATGCCTTCGACGGCTTTCCCTGCCTGGTGAACGGCAAGGCCGACGCGCAGGTCATCTGCGTGGATCCGGCGCTGAAAAACCAAAATCTTACGCTGCTCACGAACGCCTCCGTCGAGCGCCTGGAGACGAACGCATCCGGTCACGCGGTGAGCAAAGTGCACGTGGATCGCAACGGTGCGCGGGAAGAATACAGCGGCGATATCGTGGTGGTGTCATGCGGCGCGCTGAACTCCGCGCTCCTGCTCCTGCGGTCCGCCAACGATCGGCACCCGAAGGGATTGGCGAATAGGTCCGATCTCGTCGGGCGCCATTACATGCGCCACAACAACGCCGCGTTCCTCGCGATCTCGCGCACCCCCAATCCGACCAAGTTTCAGAAAACGCTCGCCCTGAACGATTACTACTTTCGCTCCAATGACTGGGAATATCCGCTCGGGCACATTCAGATGCTCGGCAAATCACACGGCGATACGATCAAGGCGGAAGCGAGCGACTGGATGCCCTGGGCGCCGGAAATGCCGTTCGACGTCCTGGCGCGCCATTCGGTCGATTTCTGGCTTACCTCGGAGGACCTGCCCAAGCCGGAAAACCGCGTGCGCTACGAACGCGATGGGCGCGTCGTGCTCGATTTGACTGAAAGCAACCTGGAAGGGCTGCGGCGCCTGGAGGCGAAGCTCAAGGGCATGCTGAATGCGCTCGACATGCATCATCATTTCCTGCCGCGCTCGCTCTATCTCGGCAAAAACATTCCCATTGGCGGCACCGCGCATCAGGCCGGAACGCTGCGCTTCGGGACCGATCCCAGAACTTCGGTGCTTGATCTCAATTGCAAGGCGCACGAGCTCGACAATCTCTATGTCGTCGATGCGAGCTTCTTCGTCTCGATCGGCGCGGTGAATCCCACGCTGACCATCATCGCCAACGCGCTGCGGGTCGCCGATCACCTCGAGCAGCGCTTTCAGTGATTTCGGCGAACGTAGAGTGGGCAAACGCGCAGTTCTCGGTGCTGATGCCTTGACAAACGCGCGTGCGCCGTGCCCACGGGGAGGACCCAGTGCAATGAACGCGTGGGCACGGCGTGGAAGGCACGCCTTTGCCCACCCTACCGTTGCCGCCGAATGACTAGTAGCGCGAACACCGCCACCAGCGCCGCAACCATGCTGCCGGCAGCAAAGATCGTGTGGAAGGGCAGGCTGGCCCAGTCGCGCAACGGTCCAATGCCGAAAGCGGCAACGCCATATCCGAGCTGGTAGAAGGCGATCAGGAGGCCCGCAATGGCGGCTGCGAACTGCGGAAAGTCGTTGCCGCCGAGGCTGATGCTCAGCGGCAGAAACGCCGAGCACGCAAGCCCGGCGAGCCCGAAGGCAACAATTCCTCCGGTGTCATCCGCCACTCGCGCGGTGACCTGAAAAACGACCACCAGCAGGAGGGGCAGAGCGGCGTAAATCCACCGCGCGGGAATCCATCGGGAGATCACCGCGATGAACACGCGTCCGAGCGTGACCATGACCCAGAAGGCGGTGAGCGCGAGAGACGCGGACCGGGCCGATACGCCGCGATCGCTGCTCAGATACAACACCGCCCAATTGCCGTTGAGCGTCTCGACAACGCCGTAGAAAAAGACGGCGGCGGCGTACAGCCAGAAACGGCGCGGCAGCTTTCTGCTGCCGTGCGCTGACATCGTATGGTCGGCGGCACCGCTCGAGATGTTGAGTGGCTGCAGCAGGGCAAAGCCGAACATGGCCAACAGAATGCATGCGACCAGTGAAGGGAGCAGCCACCATGCGCCGATGGCAACGACCAGAGCTACCAGCACCGGCGCAAGCGCGGTGCCCAGACCCAGCAAGGCGTTGAGCGCGAGGACCGCTCGATCGGAGCTCTCCGGAAAAAACGCCTCGACATAGGTGTTGAGCGCCATCACCGTTGCGCCGAAGCCGAGACCGAGGGCTGCGGTGGCGCCGAGCAGCACGCCGAACGCCGCATCCGGCACGCCAAGCAGCAGCCGGCTCAACGCAAGCAGGGCCATGGAGACAATGTCGCCGGCAAGCCCGATCAACAGAACCCGGCGCAGGCTCCAGCGCCGCGCGAATTTTGGCGCGAGCGCCGAGGCGAGAACCGCAAGCACCACCTGCGGCACGAACATCGCGCCGTAACGCGTGCTGTCGAAACCAAATCCATCCGGCCCGGTGAAAATCGCGCTCGCGGCCGGAAACGTCACCAGCGCGAGGCCCTGCACCACGCCGGCGAGGTAAATAAGAGCAATCTCCGCCCGCCGCACCGACGCACTCATTAGGGCCGTCATTCAGGCCGAGGCTGAAAGCCGAGAGCCGGAATCCATAACCCGAAGCCTGGAATCATGGATTCCGGGCTCGCTGCTGCGCAGCGCCCCGGAATGAAGGCGATTACTCTTCACGCCGGCTAGAGCCCGACGCTGCTCTGCATGATGCCGCCGTCGGTGAAGATGGTGGTGGCGGTGACATAGCTCGCGCCTTCGCCGGCAAGGAAGCCGACCACGCTCGCAATCTCTTCCGGACGCGCCATGCGTCCGAGCGGTATGGCCGCATCCAGTTTCGAAAGCTGGGCTGGATCGTTCATGGTGCTCAGATTGATCGGGGTTGCCACCGCGCCCGGCCCGACCCCGACCACCAGAATGTTATATTTCGCGAGCTCGACCCCTGCCGTGCGCGTGAGCATGCGCATGCCGCCTTTCGAGAGGCAGTAGGCGGTATTACCGGGCATCGGCCAGTCCTCATGCACCGAGGTGATGTTGATGATGCGCCCACCCCCGCCCTGCTTGATCATCTGCTTCGCCGCGATCTGCGTTCCGAAGAAGGCGCTCTTGAGATTGATGCTCAGCACCTTCTCGTATTGCGCTTCCGTCGTATCGAGAACCGAAGTGCGCGTCTCGACACCGGCATTGTTCACCATGATGTCCAGCCGGCCGAAGCTCCTGACCGCGGCATCCACGAGTTTCTGCAGGTCGCCGACATTGCTCACATCCGCACGCACTCCGACGGACTGGCTGCCGAGTTTCCCAATCTGCTGCTCGAGCGCATCCGTTGCTTCCGCATGCACCACATAGTCGATAACGATGTTTGCACCCTGGTGCGCCAGCTCCAGCACAATCGCCTGACCGATGCCGCTGTTGCCGCCGGTGACGATCGCAACCTTGTTCTTCAGTGACATGATGTGACCTCTTCTTGTTTTTGCGCAGGCGTTTTTCTGGCGCACACCTGCTCGATCAGATTGGCAATCAGCGCAGTCCAGCCGGTCTGGTGCGAGGCGCCGCAGCCGCGCCCGTTATCACCGTGGAAATATTCGTGGAACGGGATGTAGTCCCTGAAGTTCGGATCGGTTTGAAATTTTTCGTAATTGCCGAAAACCGCGCGTCTGCCGTCGGGACCGCGGGTGAAAAGCCGGATCAGACGACGGCACAGCTCGTCGGCGATCTGGTCGAGCGTCATCTTGACGCCTGAGCCGGTGGGGCATTCGATCGTGAGTCCGTCGCCATAGTACCGATAGAACCGGCGGAGATTTTCGATCAGCAGATAATTGACCGGCATCCAGACCGGCCCGCGCCAGTTCGAGTTACCGCCAAAGAGTCCGCTGTCGGACTCTCCGGGCTCATACTTCACCTGGTAATCAACACCGCCATACTCGAAATGATACGGGTGATCGAGGTACGACCGGGAGAGGGCGCGCACTCCGAACGGCGACAGGAACTCGCTCTCGTCGAGCATGCGCTGCAGGATCCTGGTCATGCGCACGATGCGCACGACCGCGAACAGTCGGCGTCCCTTCATGCCGAGCATATTCCAGCGCGAGACGAGCTGCACCAGGTCCGGACGGCGCTCGCGATACGATTCGAACTGCCGCCATAGCCCCGGCAGTTTCTCGGTGACTTCCTGCTCGACGATGCCGACGGCGAAAAGCGGAATCAGTCCCACCATGGAACGCAGGCGCAACGGCACCTTTTCGCCTGACGGCATGCAGAGCACGTCGTAAAAGAAGCCGTCTTGATCGTCCCACAGGCCGATGCCTTCCTTTCCCATGTCCGTCATCGCGCCCGCGATCTGAAGGAAATGATCCAGGAACTTGATTGCCATATCCTCATAGGCCGGATCCTCCTGGCTCAGCTCGACGGAGATGCGCAGCATGTTGAGGCAGAACATCGCCATCCAGGCGGTGCCATCGGACTGCTCGATAGAGCCGCCGGTGGGAAGCGGCCGCGAGCGGTCGAACACGCCGATATTATCGAGGCCCAGAAAGCCTCCCTCGAATATGTTGAGCCCTTCCGGATCCTTGCGGTTGACCCACCAGGTGAAGTTCAGCAGCAGCTTGTGAAAGACGCGCTCGAGAAAGTTCAGATCGCGGGCGCCGCTCCGGTTCTGATCGTTCTCGTAAACGCGCATGGCGGCCCAGGCATGCACCGGCGGATTGACGTCGCCGAACGCCCATTCGTAGGCGGGCACTTGGCCGTTCGGGTGCATGAGCCGCACTTCACATAGCAGGAGCAGCTGCTGTTTTGCCGCATCGGCATCGATCAACGACAGCGCGACGCAGTGAAAGGCGAGATCCCAGGCGGCGAACCAGGGATATTCCCAGTTATCGGGCATGGAGATGATGTCGTCGGCCAGAAGATGACGCCAGGCGCTGTTGCGACCGTCCTTGCGGCTCTCCGGCGGCGGCGGCTGCAGCGGATCGCCATCCAGCCATTCGCTCACGTGGAAATAGTAGAACTGCTTGCTCCACAGCAATCCGGCAAAGGCCTGGCGCTGTATGCGCCGCATGTCCTCGTCCGAAATATCTTTCTGATAGAACGCATAGAATGCGTCCGCCTCGGCCATGCGCTGCTTGAATATGTCATCGAACTTGCCGAACGCATCCGCCGCCGGCTCTCCGGCGCGCAGGCGCACGCGAACGACCACGCTGCCGCCCGGCGGGATTACGCACCGGTAGAGCCCGGCTGCCTTGGTCCCCTCGCCCGCGGGGTTTACCGCGTCCTTACGCCCCGCGACGATGTATTCGTGAAACGCGTCCTTCCGATACGGCTCGCCCGAGCTGGCGCCGAACAGGCGCACGAAATTCGTTTCATTCTCGCAGAACAGGAGCCGGTTCGGCGCTTCGAATTGAATGCTGTAAGTACCCAAGCCGTCGTGCTCTGCGAGTACGACGCCGCTGCCTTGGTCCTTCAGCATCGGCTTTTTCACGCCGGGCGACCAGCTCCAGATGTTCCGGAACCAGGCTTGCGGCACGATGTGGATGGCCGCCCATTCCGGACCACGGTTGTGCACGGACGTGCGCATGAGCACGTCGTCGGCATCGGCCTTGGCGTATTCGACCTCGACATCGAAGTAGCGGTCGTCGTTGAAAATGCCGGTGTCGATCAGCTCGAATTCCATTGCGGGTGAGCCGCGACGGCGCGCATTCTCCTGAACCAGCCATTCGTAGGGGTAGGCCGCCTGCGGCAGCTTGTAGAGCATGCGCGCATAGGCGTAGCTCGGCACGGCGTCGAGATAGTAATACAGCTCCTTAACGTCCTCGCCGTGATTGCCTTCTCCGTTGGTCAACCCGAACAGCCTCTCCTTGAGGATCGGATCGCGCCCGTTCCACAACGCAATCGAGATGCAGAGAAGCTGCCGCGTGTCGCAGAAACCGGCGATGCCGTCCTCGCCCCAGCGGTAAGCGCGGCTGCGCGCCTGATCGTGGCTGAGATAATCCCACGCGGTGCCGTAGGGACTATAGTCTTCGCGCACCGTTCCCCACTGCCGCTCGCTGACATAGGGCCCCCAGCAGCGCCAGTCCTTGCTGCCGTTGCGGCTTTCCTCGATGCGCTGGCGTTCGGCCTCAGTGGGCACCGGCATCTCTGGTCGGCTCCACATTCAAACTGTCTGCCTGCCGGAGGAGGCGCCACGCGTCCAGCGTGCAGCCGACAGACCAGGCTTGCGCGGGCGCGCCGCGCGGATGGAAAGGCGGCTCCCCGTCGAAGATCTCGCCGATCGTGCCGACGCCCTCATCCTCCAAGGCGTCACGGATGCGCTCCAACAGTGCTTGCGCCAGGGCAGCATCGCCCGTGACGCGATGCACGGCGAGGCAGAACGGTCCGAGCAGCCAAGCCCAGACGGGTCCTTGGTGATAGCCGCCGTCGCGTTCGCGAACGTCTCCCCCATACGATCCCCGATAGGCGGGATCGCCGGGCCCCAGCGATCGCAAGCCAAAGGCGGTGAGAAGATGTTCTTTGCACGCTCGCACGACGCTCGCCTGCGCCTCGGACGAGAGCGGACTGTGGGGTAGGCTCACTGCAAAAATCTGGTTGGGCCTGATGCTGGCATCATCGCCATTTGGCCCGTCAATGACGTCGTACAGACCCTCGCCGTCGGCGCGCAGGAAACGCGTGAAGCTGCGCTTTGCTGCTTCGGCCGCCGCGTCGAAGGTGTCGGGCTCCCCCAGGCGGCTGGCAAAGGCGCTCATGATGCGCAGGGCGTTGTACCACAGCGCGTTGATTTCGACCGGCTTGCCCATGCGCGGGGTGACCACCCAGTCGCCGACCTTCGCATCCATCCACGTCAATTGCACACCCGGTGCGCCTGCCCGCAAGAGGCCGTCTGTCGGGTCTTTGCCAATGCCGTAGCGAGTACCGCGCCGGTGCCATTCGATCATGTCGGCCAGGATCGGAAAGATGTTGCGCAGCGCGCTCGTGTCTTCGGTCACCGCGAAATAGGCGCGCCACGCCTCGAAGAACCACAGCGAGGCGTCTGCTGTATTGTATTGCGGCTGATCTCCGGCGCCCGGAAAAACGTTGGGCAGCATGCCCTGGCTGACGAAGCTCGCGAATGTCGTGAGAATGCGCAGCGCGATGTCCGCGCGTCCGGTCGCGAGCGTCAACCCCGGCACGCTGATCATCGTGTCGCGTCCCCAGTCGCCGAACCACGGATAGCCCGCGATCACGGACTTGCCCTCGCCTTCGTTCGCAACGGATCGTGAAAAGACAAACGCATCAGCCGCGAGTGCGAGACGCGCAATCCATGGAGGCGCCTTGCGCATGGGCGGGCAGCTGCCCAGCGCTTTTGCCACGATCGCGCTATCATGGTCGAGGCGCCGTTGCAGCGCGGCCGCAAGGTCCGACGAAGGCTCCGGCTCGAGGCTCGCAACAATTCCGCACCATTGTCCCGGAATGAGCGGCAGGGCTGCTTCGCCGACGCAGAGGTGGTTGTCGGTGGAGTCGAGCCCGCGTTCTCGCTCGACCGGCAGATCAAAATCGCGGTACCAGTCCTGCTTCAGCGCGATACTGCCGCCCGGCGCGCGGATGGTGAGCGCAAAGAGTCCTGCGTCGGTCAGACGCAGCCTGTCGCCCTCGACGCGGATTTGTGGATCGAAACCGCCCGCCGGCATGCTCCCATGATGATCGCGATTGTTGGCAAGGAGCGCCAGACGCAGCGACAGCCCGTTCTCCTGCGATCCGACTCCCGGCCGCAGCCGCCATGCCGCATAGGTCGTATGCGCGTCGGGCTCCATCCAGATACGGGCCTCGATCTGGCGATCCTCGATGTCGAAGGTCCATTCGGGAATGGAGTAGTCGAGGCGGAAGCTTGCGATGCGGACGTGCCCGGCCGGAGAGATGGCGCCGCTCTTCCATCGGTTAGTGAACAGCGGCCATGAGCGAGAGCCTGAAACCACCGTCGCATCCGCCTTGGCGAGTAAGAGCCTGCGTCCGAGTGGTGAGCCCACCGGAGCAATCAGCAATCCGTGATAGCGGCGGGTAAGACTGCCGGCGATGGTTCCGCCTGCATAGGCGGCGAGCCCATTCGTGATCCACCATTCCCGGCGCTCGGCCTGGATGAGATCGCCGCAGATCGCGCGTGTGAATCGAATTTCAGAAGGAGCCGACTTGGATGGCAACGGCAAATTCGGCTACCGCGGGTTCCACGAGAAGGCGCCGCGCAACGATTGTATTCTCGCGTCGCCCGCAATGTAGAGAAAACCACCGGCCAATCCGAAATTCTTCAGGAAGGGCCAAAAGTTCTCCGTCCAGGGCTCACTGTTGAACGGGAAGCTCCAGAAATTGTGGAACAAGACCGCCGTGGCGATGACATAAAAAATGAACAGCAGCGCGGCTTGGCGACGATAGAACCCGGACAGAATGCAAAGAGGACCGATCACCTCGAGCATGCCACCGAGCACCAGCAAGACTTCGGCGGCGGGGCCGGGCAACGGTATCCAGCCGGTTTCGGCCTGAGCGATCGCGGATGCGTGATTGAAAATCTTGTCGAGCGCGCTGAACGGAAAGAGCAGCACGAGACAAAGCCGCGCGATGAAATCGAGACTCATGGCGCCTTCCAAGCTGCAACAAGGGGCCTTGGCCCGGATTGAGCACAGCGAAATCCGGGGTGGCTTACCGGGATCCCGCTTCGCTCGATCCCGGCTACGCACGAAAATACACAGATGTGCATGCCTACTCCTCGACCAGGCGCAGCGCGTGCCCGCTCGGATCGCGTACCATCAGGGATTTCTTGAACCCAAGCTTGCCTTGCGCCTCGTTCGGAATGACCACGGCATCCGGGGTGATGAATTGCGTTCCGGCCTTGCGCAGTCGGTCGATGACAGCACTGATATCCTTGCTCACCAGCGTCGTTTGCCAATGCCAGTGATCGTTGGATCTGGTATCCGCCGGCATTGGCCGGCCGCCAGGCGGCGACCTGTAGTCCAGAAATTCGACATGCGGCGGTGCCTGAGGCGGCAGCATCGCAGTCACCACGCAGCTATCGTTGAATAGATTGTCCAGGACTTCCTGCGTGCTCCCATTATTGAATGTCGTCCCGCCCACTTCGAATCCGAGCAGGTCTCGATAAAACGCCACGCCGCTCTCCGTGCTGCCCACGGTCATGGCAGTATGATCGATTCCGAGCATGAGTCTGTTGGTTTGCCGCTGCCACGATGGATTGCCCTTGCCCGGCGGAAAATAAATCAATTCCAATGCATGATGTTCCGGGTCGTGGAATTTGATCGCCTTGATGCCCGCCGCTCCGGCATTGGATTGCGGAATGGTGATGGGCTGCGCGGAAATCTGCCGCACATTGGCGTCCTGCAGGCGCTTGTATGCGGCATCCATGTCGCGCACGACAATAGCCATGTGCTCGAACCAGAGGTCATTGCTGAATGACGGGACGGGAATTGGCCGTCCCGTGGGAGGCGAGACATAGCTGGTCAGCTCGACGATCTGATCGCCGAGTTGCAGGTGAACGATATGCATGTTCACGTTGAACACGCCCTGCATCCTGTCGTATTCGCTGCCCACCACGCGGAAATCAGAAACCTTCTCGAACTGCAGGACCTTCGTGAAGAACTCAGCCTCGCGGTCGACATCAGCAACCGTGAAGCCAATCATCTTCACCCGCGCCACATCCCCCGCCAGAGCCTCGCGCGCGCCGACCGCGGCACCTGGACAAACGAGCCCGACGATCAGAGCGCCAGTCAATAGCTGTCGCAGCGGGAATGCACGCGCGGCCATACTCATGCCGGGGACATACCATCCGAAGCGGGAGTCTGTCTGCAATCGCTCGGCCGGACATGGCATTTTATTACAATCCCGGCCGTTTACGACGAGCGGCAAGAATGCTGCTATGCTTCACAGAGCAGGCTGATTCCTAGAGGTCGGACTTTATGGTCCCCAGAACCGCTGCCGGCGACAAAGGGCATCATTATTGCTCTTACCATCCTCGGGTTGATCGGCGTAGCTGCGTATGCCGCTCGCCACAAGATCAGCAATTGGCTAACCTACGCCGCCTTGCTCGACAGCTTCAGCTGCTGAGCGCGATCGAGAGCAGATGCGCGTCCAATTGTGTTTTGTATTTCTGGTGGCGAACGGAGATCGAGAAAGAGCGGCGTCGTCCAGTACGGTTTGTACGGCACCCATCCCTCTTCCGCGAAGCGGGCGGGATTCAGATTGTTCCCTTATGCAAACCGTACCGCATAAACAGGTGGCAGCGTGTGGCTGACGCAGGTCCAGCTGTCGCCCGCATTCTCGCTCACCCACAGGCCTCCCGTGGTCGAGCCCATCGCAAGTCGCGCGCCGGAATCATCCAACGCAAGCGCGTGACGGTAGACGACATCATAGGCGTGGGACTGCGGCAGGCCATGCGTGAGCACATCGAAGCTCTTGCCGGCGTCGCGCGTGCGCGTGACGACGAGCTTTCCCTCGCGGGGAATGCGCTTTTCGTCCTTGATCTCGGGGACGAACCAGGCGGTATCGGGTTTTTGCGGATGCACGACGACTGCGAACCCGAACGTGGACGGCTCGACGTCCGTGATCTCGCTGAACGTCTTGCCCTCATCGGATGAGACAAAGATGCCGTTGTGATGCTGCACCCACATGCGATGCGGGACCGCAGGACACTGCACCAGACAATGCACGTCCTGCGCAACGGGATCGTGGGTAAGCTCGGGAGGGGCATATTCTGCGCGCATGCCCATGCCCCGTAGCGTCCAGCTCGCGCCCGCGTCTTCCGTGAACCAGATGCCACCGGTCGAGACGCCGACCCACACGCGCCTGGAATTGCGCGGATCGACGCAGATCGAATGAATGCCCGGGAGATCAGCGCCTCCCCCCATCCATTGCTTGCGCTTGGGATGATCCCATAGCGCGCGCATCATATCCCAACTCTGGCCCCGGTCGGCGGAACGAAACAGTCCGCCCGGAAGCGTGCCACACCAGACGACCCCTGGCTCATCCGGGCCGCCGGCTGCCAGTGCCCAAATGCGCGCCGTGCTCCAATTGATCGGACGCCCCCACATGTCATGCTCTTCATAACCCTCGGGCTTGGGCGGATAGACGGGGGCAGCGATCTCCTCCCAACCTCCTCCCGCTGCGCGGCGATGAAGCTTTACGCCGAAGTGGCCGTGATCGAGCGCCGCATAATCAGTGCCGTCGCGGCCATCGCTTAACGTCAGAGTCACATTGTCGCCCAGAAAATCGACGCCAGTGATCTCCCAGCTGGCGCTGTTGCGCTCGACCGTGAACAGGCCCTTGCGCGTGGAAACGAGAAGACGGTCGCTCACCGTTACCCTCCCGAGAGCGCTTGAAAAACATAAATCGTGCTGGAGTCGCTCACGGCATCTGTCAGGTGCATGCGATCCCCGATCATTTTGCCGTCGAGAAAAATCGTGACGTGTTTGCGCAACGCGGACTGGTCATCGAGGACATAGCCGCGCGCCTGTGGATTTTCCTCAAACACTCTCGCCAAAACCTCACCGACGGTACTGCCGTGGGCCTGCGCCTCGGGGCAGGCGACATGGCGCTGGATGTTGGCCGTGAACACGACTTTCGCCATGCAAGACTCCTGTTCGCCTTCGCTGCGGCCTTTTGTCAATGCCACCGGCAGGGCGTGCTACTTCATGTTTGCGACAGCGAGAATAGGGGTGAGCCGCGCGATCTCGCTCTTCACCAGCGCGCGCAAGGGCGCCGGACCGCGACGGCTTGGATCGGGAACGTCAGCGCCGAGATCGAGCAGACGCTTGCGCGCGACATCTTCGTTCAATCCCTTATTCAGGGCATCCGCCAGAATCTGGATGATGGCTTGGGGCGTGCCGTGCGGCGCGAACAGCGCATAAAATGGCGCAGCCTGGAAGCTGGGCAGCCCCGCTTCCGCCGAGGTCGGCACGTCAGGCAAAAGCGCATTGCGCCTCGTCGTGGCGATCGCCAGCGCGCGTACCGTGCCGGCGCGCACATGCGCCATGGAGCCGAGAATAGGATCGCAGAGATAGTCTACTTGGCCGGCAATCAGCGCATTTACGGCGGGCGCGGTGCCGGTGAACGGCACCATGGTCGGCTTGATACCGATGGCGGCATTGAGCAGCAGGCAACCGACATGGGAGACGGAGCCTACGCCCGCATGCGCCACGTTCAGCTTGCTCTCGTTCGCCTTCGCATAGGCGATGAACCCTTCCAACGTCGCGGGCGGCAAATTCTTGCGAACCACCAGCAGCTCCGGCTGCTCAGCGACAAGGCCGATCGGCTCGAAGTCAGTTTCCGGGTTGTACGGGAGGTTCGGATACAGCGCGACCGCAGCGGCGTGCGTGCCCATATGTCCGACCGTGAGGGTGTAACCGTCAGGGGTGGAGCGAGCGGCACGCGTCGTTCCCGTGGTGCCACCGGCGCCCCCGACGTTCTCGACCACGAACTGCTGGGCGAGACTGCGCGACAGCTGTTCCGCCACGATGCGGCCGGTAATGTCGGCGGGCCCGCCCGCGGAAAACGGCACGATGATTGTCACCGAATGCGCCGGATAGTCTTGCGCGTGGGCGCTGCCGCTCCCCATGACCACAGAGAGCAAAAGATATGCGCAGAGACGACTCACGGAATTCTCTCGGTGCATTATTGTCAGCCCGCGTCCATAGCGACGCCGAAAAGGAAAGGGTCTCATGAAGCCGACGAGAAGTACGCTTTTTATTGCTGCTCTAAGCGCGCTGATCGGTCTCAGTCTCACCGTGCGCGCCCAGGAAAGGCCGAAGAGTTATTTCCCCGGGCTGGGCGAATTCATGGCGAGAATCCAGGTGACGCATGCGAAACTATGGCTCGCAGGCGAGGCACGCAATTGGGAACTCGCGGACTATGAGTTGGGCGAAATGAAGGAAACGTTCTCGGATGTCCAGGATTACGTGCCGCGCTACCAGAATATTGCGGTGGGCGACATGATCGAGGCAATCATGACCGGCACGATGGGCGAGCTCGAAGGAGCGATTGCAACCCGCGACCCCACCAAGTTCTCCAGTTCATTCGACAAGCTGACCGAATCGTGCAACTCCTGCCATGCTGCAGCAGGCCGCCCATTCATCGCAATCCAGCGCCCCACCCAGTCCAATTTCAGCAATCAGAGCTTCACGCCGGCAAAGTAGGTGAGAGCGCTTGTCCTGGTTTTCCGAGCATTTTCTCAAGCATCTGATCCACCAGTACGGCCCTTGGACGATCGGAGTGATCGTCGGCCTGGAAAGCATGGGATTGCCCTTGCCGGGAGAGACAGTGCTGCTGCTCGGCGCACTTTATGCCGGCACCCACCACGATCTGAATATCTGGGCTGTAATAGGCAGCGCCGCTGCAGGCGCGATCATAGGCGACAATGTTGGATATTTTATCGGGCGCACGTTTGGGTACGCGCTGTTGCTGCGATTTGGGCCATATATCGGAGCCACGGAGAAAAGGATTAAGCTCGGTCACTACCTGTTTACGCGACATGGCGGCAAGGTTGTTTTCTTTGGCCGCTTTGTCGCTGTGCTGCGCATGCTCGCCGCCTTCCTGGCGGGCGTAAACGGAATGGAATGGCGGCGCTTTCTTATAGCAAACGCCGCAGGCGGTATCGTTTGGAGCGCAGCCTACGGGTTGGCAGCCTACTTATTCGGCAATGCAGTGCTACACGTGCGAGGACCAGTTGGTATCGGCTTGCTCGGAACAGGGATTGTGGTGATCCTCATTTTCTTGTTCTACGTCCGCCGACACGAAGCAGCGCTGGAGGCGGAAGCCGAACAAGCATTACCGGGGCCGCTGGAACACAGTCACGTGCTCCATCGCAAACGCAAGACGTGAGTTAAACGATCAATGCTTGGGCGTGCCGGTCGTTTGCGACTCGTCGATGCTCAGCCCGGCCTCCTCCATTCGCTTGATCAGGCTTTTCGGACGCATGTCGGTCCAGTTTTTGTTGACATAGTCCAGACAGGCGGCACGGGTATCGGAGGCATGAACAATGGTCCAGCCTGCCGGGACATCGATAAATGCAGGCCATAGCGAATGCTGGCCTTCCTCATTGACCAGAACATGAAAGGTGCCGTTTTCGTCCTCGAACGGATTTGTCATTTTGTTCTCCATGGATGGGGTCGTTGGGGTACGGTCGCCTGCTCCTGCAACTCCCTCGCGAGCACTGAACCGATCCTTGCGGCGGCATCGCCGTCCATCATGCCCTCATGGGCGCAGTCAATTTCGTGCACCTCGATGCGGCCCTTAACATACCTTCTCCAGGCTTCTGCCTGGAGCTGTACATTCCCGGCGTTCGAGACAAACAGCAGAACGTTGCCGTCGAATTGTCTGCGCGCGAACGTCGGCACTATGCGCACGTTGTTCCAGTAAGCATTCTTGATGATTGCGAGGTCGTCTTCGGTGCAGGATTGCAGATAGCCTTCGCGGCGAAGATTCTCGAGTGTACTCTGCAAATCACGCTCCTCCGACATCGACCGGGACGGGCCGGCGATAGGATCGGTTGTTTGAGGCGGATAACTGTCCAAAAGCGCGAGCATCGAAACCTGCTCATTGAGTGCCTGAAGTTCGGTAGCGATTGCATGAGCTACGAGACCCCCAAACGACCAGCCCAGAAGATTGTACGGGCCGCTCGGCTGAATAGTCCGCATGCTTTTGAGATATTCCGCGGCCATGCTGGAGATTGAATCGGGATTGCTCTCTGCTCGGCTTAGATTGGGAGCCTGCAACCCGTAGATGGCGTGACCCGCTGAAATGTGCGGAATGAGTCTGGCATAAGCCCAACTCAGCCCTGCCGCAGGGTGCACGCAGAATAGCGGCCGCAGCGCCCCGCGTTGTCGGATGGGTAACAGGACCTCAAAGTCAGACCGCGTTTTCCTGGGCGTCTTCACATGCTCTTCCAACAGCGCAACCGTCGGCGCCTCAAACAGGCTGCGGATCGACAGCTCTACTCCAAGGCTGCCACGCAGCCGGCTGATCAGCCGCGTCGCCAGCAGCGAATGGCCTCCCAGCGCAAAGAAATTGTCGTCAATCGATACCCCAGAGACCCCGAGCACCTCGGCAAACAGCCCGCACAGCACCTCCTCGGTAGGATTGCGCGCCGCGCGCCCCTCTCCCCCATCCACAGGCTCAGGCGCAGGCAGCGCCCGCCGGTCAAGCTTGCCGTTCGGCGTGAGCGGAAGCCTTTCAAGCTCCACAAACCGCCACGGCACCATGTACTCGGGAAGCCGCTCCCCCACATGCG
>JBKPOZ010000233.1:0-6071 GCA_046733355.1 Pseudomonadota bacterium
GCGCGCAGGCCGCGCTCACCTTGGCCAAGGCGCGCGCGGCGGAGCTCGGTTTCGACGTCACCCTGTTCGAGAAATCCGACATCCACATCCACGTGCCGGCGGGCGCCATCCCCAAGGACGGCCCGAGCGCGGGCGTCGCCATGTTCGTGGCGCTCGCCTCGCTGCTCACCGGCCGCACCGCCCGCAACGACGCCGCGATGACCGGCGAGATCTCGCTGCGCGGTCTTGTGCTTCCGATCGGCGGCGTGAAGGAGAAGGTATTGGCGGCCGCGCGCGCCGGCATCACCACGGTGCTCTTGCCTGCGCGCAACCACAAGGATCTCGAGGACGTGCCGGAAGCCGCGCGCCAACAGGTGCGTTTCGTCTGGCTCGAGCGGGTGGACGACGCAATCGCGGCGGCGCTCAATCCGCCCGGCGCGCGCGAGGATGCGGAAAGCTCCGTCAGGGGCGCGGGGTCTGCGGCCCGGCGCGCGGCGCGCTCGATTTAGCACGCATGCCCTAGACGCTTATCCCGCCGTCATGCGCGGATAGAAGCGCGTCTTAAAAGGCGTTTACGCCCGTTCTTCGACGCGCCATGGACGCTGTGAACGCGCTTTTGATCCGCGCATCCAGCTTCTTCGCAAGAAGCTTCGCAAACGTGGACGGGTCGCCGGGTCGAGCCCGGCAATGACAGTCCAGAGTACCGTCGCTACACGCGCTGGTAGGTATTTTCATTGTAAATAACAATCCGGAAACAATGCGCGCTTCGTTTCTGCAACCGGCGGTATGCGTCGCGATGGGAGCCGTCACGAGGTTTGCGGGCGCGCCAGTCCCTCCGAACTCATCGCCGTTTTGGCTCCTTGACCGCGCTTTCGAGCTTGGTGAGGCGCTCGTCGAAGTCTTTGCTCTCGATCGCGCGCACATGGACATCGATGACCTTGGAGACCGCGGCGGCTTGGGACGGCGTGAGCTCGCCGGCGCTAACCGCGGCGACGATGCTTGCTGTCGCGGCGACGATGTCGGCGGGTTTTTCGATCGGCGGCAATCCGAACGCGACCGGCTCGTCCCTGTGCACCGGCGCAAGGCGGTCCATGCACAGGCGAATGGCCGCCAGGTCGCCGGCTATGGCCATCTCGATGGCCTTGCGCCCGATCGCCTCGGCCTCATCCGCCAACAGATGTTGCATCAGCAGCGTTGCCCGGTTGCGCGCGCCGCGCGGCCGGCCGGCCGGATTTCCACTCTCGCCTTTCTCGAACGGCATGACCTCGTCCTTTCTGTTCGCAGTAAATGCGCCGCGCGTGGCCGCAAGCCCGCGTCCGCGCAGCAAAAACCCCGGCGCGGTCATCCCGCCCGGGTGTCTGACGCAATTTTGGTGAATACGCGTTTCTGGAAGATTCTCGTTACATGAGTCAAGAGTTTTTTGCGCCGGGTCCTTAAGTGCAGTTGGCACCTACAATTTTCGGCAGGGCCGCCGCCAAGGCGGCGAAATGCGGTCTGGCTGGCTTACCCCGTATTTTTCCAGCTCGGGGAGCTTGCCCGCGGAAGCCGACCGATACGCTAAGCCGCTACCTTCGCGACGCTCACCTGCGGAATACACGCCCGTCGGGCATCGCTGGTTCGAATACGCTTCCGCGTTGCCGAAAGATCACAGCCGAATCGGCCTGACCCGTGCCATGCTCGAGCATTGGCAGGCTTGGCTCAAGGCGGGGCCATCATGAAAAATCTTTGTTGCAGCGTCGCGGTTGTGGCGATGATCGCAGCGCCCGCAGGGGCGGCGGAGCTGCCATTGGAGGCAGCGCCTCCCCTTGCCGCGGCATACTACGACTGGTCCGGCGTTTACCTCGGCTTCAACGCCGGCGGAGCGCGGTACGACGTCACGCATCATTTCCCGACCCCGGGTGCGAGAACCCCCGACGTCACGACCGGCGACAGCGACGGCATCTTCGGATTCCACGCGGGCGCGCAATGGCAGTGGGGTGCTTGGGTCGTCGGGGCGGAAGTCGCGCGAACTGCATGCATCGAGCACGAGTGCCGCAGCCGGAGCGATGTGCTACCCGTTGCACTCGGCTTCGACGAAAATACGTTCGGCGAGCACAAGATCCAAAATCTGCTCACGGCGGGTCCGCGACTGGGTTACGCCTGGGACCGGCTGCTGGTGTTTGCGACCGGAGGGTGGGCGAGAGCGGACCTCATGAACACGCATTGCTCGAGCATCACCAACATTTGCGGCCCGCTCGGCCCCGGGAACGGCGTCTCGAGCAACAACAACGGCTGGTACGCGGGCGGCGGCTTCGACTATGTGATCCACAAAGGCGTGCTGGTCGACGTCATTCTCGGTGCTGAATATCAACACTTCGACCTCAACGGGGCGCGTGCGTTCTGCGTCAATCCCGCTTGCACACCGGCGCACGTCCGCGACTTTGACCTGAGCGCCACGGGCGACTTCGTGCGCGCCCGGCTGACCTTCAAGACGCTGGGATTTTCCCCGGTCAGATAAAGGATCGTTCGGCGGTCCAAGACGGCGAGGGCGCAGCCGGTCAGCGCATGACGCGCGCTGCGCCTCCCCTCATGAACGCGACATGCAGGCTCTGACGTAGGCGCGCCGCTTCAGCAACGGGATCTTCTGTTGGCGCGCCTGCTTTCGGCACGCGGCGCGTTTCTGCCGCAACGTCGTCAGCCGTTCGCGGATCGCCTTGCGCGTGGCCGGATCGGCGACGGTGCGATCGGGTTTCATTCCGGTCACCGGGGCCGTTGGGCTCGGCCCCTGTCCCTGCGCTCGGCTCGCAATGGGTGCCGCGGCGGCGATCAAGCCGAGAGCGACCAGGACTATGAAGAACTTCATGGGACTCTCCCCTGGAAGGGCTGGCATTTATCGTCGCAATCATCGGCAAGCGGCGCGGCGGCCGTCAAGCAGGCGCCGCCGGGGTACGAACGGCCCTGCGGCCCTTGGAGATATGCCTCCCGCGGCGGATTGCGGAGAAGAACATTCCTTAACCTCGGCCGCAAACAGCAATCGCTGTTTCAGCCCTGCTGCGCCGGCATGTCAGAGCGGCGCCACCAAGACGTGGCGATTGTCCCGCCTGCCCCGCCGGCCTATATCTGGCGCCAGTGCGCTGCGGCCCGGCGGCGGCGCCCAGCGATGCAGCCGGCGACGCGAAGGAGCTCCCTATGGTAGAGGTTATCGAACGGGAAACGGTCGGCGAAACCATCGAGGCAACCGTCAACTACGTTCTCGACAACGGCGAGAAGCTGTTCACGCAGACGGCGACGCCGGGCGCCACCGATACCCGCACCGGCGGCACGCTCGATCCGCACCGCGTGACCATCCGCAACGCGCGGCGCAGTAGCGAGCCGTTTGAGCTCGATCGCCACGGCTTCCGTTTCGTTCGCCACGACACCAAGGTCACCGACTTCTTCAACGACGACGAGATCCGCCGCGTCTATTATCCGGAGATGGAGGCGCTGGTGAAGGCCGAGAGCGGCGCCTCGCGCGTCGTTGTCTTCGATCATACCTTGCGCACCGCCAACGACGAGCAGCGCGAGGCGCGCAAGATTCGTGAGGTCGTGCGCCGCGCGCACAACGATTACACCGAATGGTCCGGCCCGCAGCGCGTGCGCGACCTGCTGCCGCAAGAGGCCGACGCGCTGCTGCAACGCCGTTTCGCCATCGTGCAGGTATGGCGGCCGATCCGCCACCCGGTCGAGAGCTTCCCGCTCGGCATCTGCGACGCGCGCAGCATCTCGCCCGACGATTTTCTGATCAGCGAGCGGCGCTATCCCAACCGGATCGGGCAAACCTACGCCGTGACCTACAATCCCGCGCACCGCTGGTACTGGCTGCCGCGCATGCGGCGCGAGGAGGCGCTGGTGTTCAAGGTCTACGATTCGGAGAAGGACGGCCGCGCCCGCTGGTCTGCCCACACCGCATTCGACGATCCGACCTCGCCGTCCAACGCGCGGCCGCGCGAGAGCATCGAAATCCGCACGCTGGCGTTTTTCTAAGGGGCGCCCCCGCAGGCGGGGGGCTGGGTGGTCCGCACTGGCCACACGCGCGTTAGCGCGCGTCTTGAACGCGCTAGAGGGACATACGGAGACGTCCCCGACGTCGCTTCGCGACATCCGGGCTGTGCGCACGTTCTACCGCCCTGATGTCCTTCTTTATTCCGGGGAGGCGTCGCTTGCTCAAGGCCAAAGCTGCTTTGTCGCAAGCCTAGCGCCTTCGGTGAGAGCTTGGAGCTTCGCCCAGGCAAGCTGCGGATGCACGCGACCGCCCAACCCGCAATCGGTCGAGGCGATGACGTTCTCGCGGCCAACCGCCTTGGCGAAGCGGACGATGCGGTCGGCCACCAACTCCGGATGCTCCAGCACGTTGGTGGCGTGGCTGACCACGCCGGGAACGACGAGCTTGCCGTCCGGCAGTTTGGTGTTTTGCCAGACTTTCCATTCGTGCTCGTGACGCACGTTGCCGGCTTCGACCGAGTAGCCTTGCGCTTTCACCTTGAGCAGCAGGTCAACCACGTCCTTGAGCTCGACGTCGCCTTTATGCGGGCCGTGCCAGCTTCCCCAACAGATGTGAAAGCGGACGCGATCCTCGGGGATGCCCTGCAACGCGTGGTTCACGGCCTCGACCTGGAATTCAGCCCACTTGCGATAGCCGGCGAGATCGTCGTTCATCGAGAACCACCAGTCGTAGATGTCGACTAGCGCCGGATCGTCGATTTGCAGAATGAAGCCCGCGTCGACGATTGCTTTGTATTCCTCTCGAATCGCTTCGGCCAAAGCGAAGGTGTAGTCCTCGCGGCTCTCATAGTATTCGTTGGGAAGGATTTGCAGCGTCGCCGGCGACACGGCGGTCATGAACGCATCCTCGGGGCGGTTGGCGCGCACGGCCGCGGTCAGGTTTTCGGTGTCGCGCTTGATGGCGGCGTGGCCGACATATTTGACCGGCGCCGTGCAGGTGAGGCCATACAGCCGCGCGGTGCTGGTGCCACCCTGCGACGCGGTGGCAGCCGCGCTGGCTTCGGCGGCGTAGAACTCGGCGAACTCCTTGCGCTCCTTGCTGCCGAAGGTCCAGGCGGCGCGACCTTTCTTCGCCTGCTCCTCGCGCAGCTCATAGCCGGCAAGGCGAGGATAGACGTAGGACCACCACGCGCCGAAGTCCATCGCGCTGCGCATCGCCTTACCGAATTCGCCGTCGTTGACGACATCGATGCCGCTCTCCACCTGGCGGCGTACGACGTCGCCGATCGCGGAGCGCAGTCGCAGCTGAAGGCTCTCGTCGGACGCATTATCCCGATAGAGCGCCATCAGGTCGTCCGGACGCGGCAGGCTGCCGACGTGCGTGGTCAAAACTCGCCCGGTGCTGCGCTTCATCTTGTTTGTCTCCGTAGATGTCGCTATCGCCAGAGCTCGCCGGTCGCGAGTTTTGCGCCCTCTGCGAGAGCTTGAAGCTTTGCCCAAGCAATCTGGGGATGAATCCGGCCGCCGAGCCCGCAGTCGGTGCTGGCGATGACGTTTTCGCGGCCAACGATCTTGGCAAAGCGGATGATCCTGTCGGCCACCAGGCGCGGATGTTCGACCACGTTGGTGGCGTGACTGACGACCCCTGGAACGACGATCTTGCCGTCCGCAAGCTTGACGTCCTGCCACACGCGCCACTCGTGTTCGTGCCGCACGTTAGCGGCTTCGACCGAGTAGGCCTGCGCGCGAACTGTGAGCACGAGATCGACAATATCCGCGAGCGCGATATCAGTGGTGTGCGGACCGTGCCAGCTCCCCCAGCAGATGTGATAGCGAATGCGGTCCTCAGGTAGGCCGCGAAGCGCGTAATTCAACGCCTCGATGCGCACGCGCGAAAACTTCTTGAATTCTTCCAAGGGCGGCTCGGGGTTGATCATGTCCCAATTGTCGGGAAGACTCGGATCATCGATCTGAAGAACGAGGCCCGCGTCGGTGATGGCCTGATATTCTTCACGCATGGCCTCAGCTGCGGCCGCCACAAAGTCTTCCTCGGTTTTGTAATACAGATCCTCTCCGCGGGCGAAACTGGCCGGTGCGACGGAGGTCATGAAACCCTCTTCGATGCCGGCTTG
>JBKPOZ010000234.1:0-15806 GCA_046733355.1 Pseudomonadota bacterium
GCGAGGTGCTCGGGAAAGCCGAACATCACATTCATGTTCTGCACCGCCTGCCCCGACGCGCCCTTGGTGAGATTGTCGAGCGCAGAGCCGATGATGCTGCGGCCCGGAGCACGATCATTGGCCACACCAATGAACGTGAGATTCGACCCGCGCACGTGCCGCGTCTGCGGCATCTCGCCCGCCGGGAGCACATGCACGAAAGGCTCCTTCGCATAAGCGTTTGCCAGAACTGAATGAATCTGGTCGGCGCCGGCGGGGCCGCGCACGTAAATGGTCGAAAGAATGCCGCGGCTCATTGGCGCGAGATGCGGCGTAAAGGTGACCACCACCTTGCGACCCGCAGCGCGGGAGAGTTCCTGGTCGAGCTCCGCCATGTGTCGATGATGTCCGACGCCGTAGGCGTGGATGCCTTCCGTCACCTCTGCGAAGAGCATTTCCTCTTTCGCCGCTCTGCCTGCTCCGGTCATGCCCGATTTCGCGTCAATGACGATCTCGTCGGCATCCACGGCTCCCGCCTGCAGCAACGGAATGAGCGCGAGCTGCGCGCACGTGGTATAGCAGCCGGGATTGGCGACGAGGCGTGCGGTCTTGATCTTGTCCCGATAGAGCTCGACCAACCCATAGACCGCCTCACGCTGCAGCTCGGGCGCATAGTGCTCGTGTCCGTACCATCGCGCATACGCGTCTGTGTCAGAAAGCCGAAAGTCCGCCGACAGATCGACCACCCGGACATCTGGCATCTCGGCGAGCAGAGCCGTGATCACCTTCTGCGTTGTGCCGTGGGGCAGCGCGCAGAAGACCAGGTCGGGGGCGACACTTTTCCACTTGACCTCGTCGAGCGCGTGAAGACGCGGCAGCGGATAGGGCGCGAATTGCGGAAACACGCGCCGCATCTCCTCGCCGGCACGCCGCTCGGCTGTGAGCAGCACGATATCGACGAGAGGATGGCGCAGCAGCAGCCGCACGAGCTCGGCGCCGGTATAGCCGGAGGCCCCGAGCACGGCGATGCGCTTTTTGCTATCGATTGCCATGTCCTCGTTCTACCTTCAGCGCGCCGTGCGCGCGAGAGTGCCAGAGGCGATACGGCGTCGTGCATTACCATCGATCTTCATCGGCGCGACCTTTCTCAGCGCCGGCCTGCTGTTCCTGGTGCAGCCGATGTTCACCAAAATGGTGTTGCCGCGCTTCGGCGGCACACCTGCGGTGTGGTCGCTGGCGCTCGTCTTCTTCCAGTCGGCGCTGCTCGCAGGCTACGCCTACGCGCACTGGCTCGCGCGCGCGCCGGCACGCATTTCGGTCCTCCTGCACCTCGCGCTGATGGGTCTCGCGGCGCTCGCGCTCCCACTCTCCATTGCGCCGTATTGGAGTCGCCCACCGGAGACCGGCGAATCGTTCTACCTCATAGCCCTGTTCGCCGCGTCGGTCGGGCTCCCGTTTTTTGCACTCGCAGCCAATGCGCCGCTGTTGCAAGCATGGCTCGCGCGCAGCGGACAGCCGGCGGCCGAGGACCCCTATTTTCTGTACGTCGCCAGTAATCTTGGCAGCTTTCTTGCACTCGTCTCCTATCCGGTTTTGCTCGAGCCGTTCGTCATGCTTGGCGATCAATCCCGCTTCTGGTCTTTCGCTTTTGTCGGCCTGATCGCGCTCATTGGCGCATGCGGGACGACGCTGTGCCGCTCGCCGGAAGAGCGTGCGCTTGTCCCTCTCGCGTCGGAGGCAGCGTCCGATTGGAGGACCGCGGCGTGCTGGATTGCGCTTGCCGCCGTTCCGTCGGGCCTGCTCCTCGCTGTGACCGCTCATATCACGACCGATATTGCAGCGGCTCCACTGCTCTGGGTCGTGCCGCTCGCCCTCTATCTCCTGAGCTTCGTCATCGCATTTCAGCGCCATCCCCTCATTCCGCACAGGCTCGTGCTCGCGGCGCAGCCATTGTTTGTCCTGGCTCTCGTCGCGGTGATCATTCTGGAGCCGATGAAAACAATGCTATGGCTCATCGGCATTCATCTCGCTGTTTTTTTCGTCAGCGCGCTCATGTGCCATGGCGAGCTCGCACGGACGCGCCCATCGCCACGCCACCTCACCGCGTTTTATCTGTGCATCGCTGCGGGCGGCGCCCTCGGCGGGCTTGCGGCCGGCTTGGCCGCTCCACAGGCATTCAACTGGGTCGCGGAATATCCCATCCTGCTGGCGCTCGCCTTGCTCTGCCACCCGCTTGCAGAACAAATGCGAAAGCACACGCCGCTGCTGCTCGTTGCGGCCCTCGGGCTGGCTGCATCTCTTCCCGCGATTGCGCTGCTCTCGCCCGGGCTGTTTGAAGAGAGCACGTTCGGCAAAACAGCGGCCGTGCTCCTGGGCATCGCCGTGCTGCTCTGGCGAGCGCCGCCGCTCGCCGCCGGCATTGTCGCTTCTGTTCTGTTCGCCCATCACATGCTGTTTGAGCAGGCGGGAGCGCTTTCGTTCCGCAGCTTCTTCGGCGTGACGCGCGTGCTGGAGAGTGCCGACCATCAATTTCGCTTGCTGGCGCATGGAACGACGCTGCATGGCGCGCAGCGCATTCGCGATGAGAACGGCGAGCCGTCAAACGGCTTGCCGGAGCCGCTGCTCTATTACTGGTATGGGTCGGGGATTTCCCAGGCCTTTGATGCGGTGCGCGCGCGCGTCTCGGGCCCCATTCGTTACGCCGTAATCGGGCTCGGCGCAGGGACGCTGGCCTGCCGCGCCGGGCCGGAGGACACCGTTGACTACTATGAAATTGATCCGGTCATCGGCCGTATTGCACGTGATCCGACGCTGTTCAGTTTCATCTCCGTGTGCCGGTCCGATGTGCCCATCAAGCTCGGCGATGCACGGCTCACGCTCGTCGACGCCCCGGATGCGAGCTATGACCTTAATTATTGTCGATGCATTCTCCTCCGATGCCATCCCCGTCCACCTGCTTACGCGCGAGGCGATGGCCCTCTATCTGCGCAAGCTCGACGTGCACGGGATGGTGGTCACGCACGTTTCCAACCGGCATCTAGAGCTTGCGTCCGTGGCGGCGGGAATCGCATCCGCGAATGGACTGCTCACCCTGGTGAGCGACGGTGCGGAGGTCGACGAGAGTGCCACTCCCTACAGGTTCGGGGGCACGGTTGCGGCTAGCGTCAGGGAAAGAGACGATTTTGGCCCGCTTGGCGAAACTCCCGAATGGCAACCGATTGGATCCAATGCAAAACGGCGCATGTGGAGCGACGACTACTCGGATATTTTCGGCGCCCTTCTGCGCAAGCTGCGGGAGTAGCCACGAGCTCAGGTCTGCTCCCTCTCCCTTTGGGAGAGGGATGGGGTGAGGGGTTAAAGTCTCTCAATGAGGTTGTGACCCTCACCCCAATCCTCTCCCCACCGAACTCGGGTTCACCCGAGTTCGGCACTTTGCGTCGGCCTAAGTCGGATAATCCGACTTAGGCTGGGGAGAGGGAGGGCATTCGAGTGTGTCTCGGGTTAAGAAATCAGTTGCAGCGTGCGCGCGGCGCGGCGGCGGGGAAGAGGTTTGCGCCGCGCTTCCTGCAGACGTTTGTCCACGATTCCTTCCGGCTCCTCGGTCGGCTGCTTTCCGATCGCAAGCGCCGCTTTCAGGATCTCGGCTGCGTGCTCATAGATCGCGCTGCCGCGCGAGCCTTCAAAGCCGGCAATCTCACGCGTGGTGAGGAATGCGCAAAACACCACCTCGGTCGGACGCGCCGCTTCGAGTTGAACTGCTGCGTTGTACGCGTGGTCGCACGCGGAGATCAGCGAGCGGCGGATCAGCGAGCCGCGCAACCTGCGCAGCGCCGTGGCGAGCGCGGCTGCGCTCCAGCCCTTCTCGCTCAGGCAGTCGTATTCCAGAGAATCGTCGTGCCCCGCTTGCTTCAGCGCTGGCAGCAGCACGTGGCGAATGGTGCGTTCGAGAATGGCCTGCGCACGCTGCATTTCGACCGCAGCACTGTCGGCAGAGCCGGAGAGCCGGGTGACGAATGGAAGCAGAAGCTTCTGCCGCTGCTCGTCCTCCACCGTGTCGTTGAGGCAGAGCGCCAGCATGGCAATCGGGCGCGAGAAGGAGGCAGGCAGGTCCTGCACGGAGTAGACCGCGCGGTACGGATACCCCGCGGCGACCAGGGCCGCCTCGTTCACGCAGGTGCCACCATCAGGTCCGGGGAATTCGTGGCTGCCGCGCAACAGCTTCCAATCGAGCATGCGCTCGAACTGCGCGATGGGAGGCTGCACGCGCCATGAGAATCCGCTGAACAGGCTCTGGAAATAGGACATTGGAGGCTCCTCTTGCGAAAGCAGTTCATTACGCCCCGCCACGCCCCGCCGGACCCTGGATGGCCAATTTTGATAACCGGATTGGGCGAATATCTGGCGGAGCCTGGGCCCGTCGAACACATCAATTTGAAGTGATCGCCCGCAGCGCCTATATGCGACGGTCGGGAATCGGAATTCAGCCAACCACGTCTGTTCGGCAGCCCCGCCGTTAAGCGAGGCGCCAGGGTCATGGCATAGTCTGCGCAGTGATTCGATTTCCCCAAAAGCTCAGGCACGCAACACAATGAGCAAACCGGTCAAAGGAGCCGCTCGGACCGCGCTGAAGAAAGCCCCCGACCTGTTCTCGGGGATGGCGGAAGGTAGGCAGTTCCCCAAAGCAAGCCGTGCGCCAACCGGCGCACGGGAGGCAGGCTACACCGCGCGCCACATCGAGGTGCTCGAAGGTCTCGAGCCCGTGCGCCGCCGCCCTGGCATGTATATCGGGGGCACCGACGAAAGGGCGCTGCATCACCTCTTTGCCGAGGTCATCGACAATGCCATGGACGAGGCCCTTGCCGGGCATGCCTCGTTCATCGAGGTCACGCTCGAAGCGGACGGCTTTGTCACCGTGAGCGACAACGGGCGCGGCATTCCGGTCGACCCGCACCCGAAATTTCCGAAAAAATCCGCGCTTGAAGTGATCATGTGCACGCTGCACGCGGGGGGGAAGTTCGATTCCAAGGTCTACGAGACCTCGGGCGGCCTGCACGGAGTGGGCGTGTCGGTGGCCAATGCGCTGTCCGAGCGCATGGAGGTCGAGGTCGCGCGCGAGCAGATGCTCCACCGCATGGTGTTCGAGCGAGGCAAGCCCAAGACCAGGCTCGAGCGCCTCGGCCGTGTCAGCAACCGCCGCGGCACGAAGGTGCGATTTCGCCCCGATCCGCAAATTTTCGGCGCGCATGCCCGCTTCAAGCCGGAACGCGTGTTCAAGATGACGCGCTCCAAGGCCTACCTTTTCGGCGGCGTTGAGATCAGATGGTCCTGCGCCAAGGAGCTCCTCGCCGGCGTTGCCGACGTGCCCGAGGAAGCCACGTTTCATTTCGCCGACGGCCTCAAACAGTATCTGTCCGCCGCGATCAACAACGCGACCCTGGTGCATCCGGACATATTTACCGGGAGCACCGGCAAGATCGGCTCGCACGGCGGCGTGCAATGGGCGGTCGCGTGGACCGCCGATGCGGACGGATTTCTCTCTTCCTATTGCAACACGATTCCCACTCCCGACGGCGGCACGCACGAAGCGGGGCTGCGCAGCGCCCTGGTCAAAGGCATTAAGGACCACGCGGAGCGCATCGGGCAGGGCAAGCGCGCCGCCGTCATCGGTGCCGACGACGCACTGAACGGCGCCGCCTGCATGGTTTCGGTGTTCCTTCGCGAGCCGGAATTCCAGGGGCAGACCAAGGACCGGCTTGCCACTGCCGAAGCGAGCCGCCTCGTTGAGAACGCGATCCGGGATCCGTTCGACCACTGGCTCGCCGGCAATCCTCTGCAGGCAAACAAGCTCCTCGACTTCGTCATCGACCGCGCCGAGGAGCGCATCCGGCGCCGCCAGGAAAAGGAGATCTCGCGCAAGAATGCAGCCCGCAAGCTGCGGCTGCCGGGCAAGCTCGCCGACTGCACCAACACCGCCGCCCAAGGCTCGGAAATCTTCATCGTCGAAGGGGATTCGGCAGGCGGCTCCGCCAAGCAGGCGCGTGACCGCGCTTCGCAGGCAGTGCTGCCGCTGCGCGGCAAGATTCTCAACGTCGCATCGGCGGGCAAGGACAAGCTTTCCCAGAACCAGCAGCTTGCCGACCTCATGCAAGCGCTCGGGGCAGGCAGCGGCACGCATTACCGCGAGGAGGATCTGCGCTACGAGAAGGTGATCGTGATGACGGATGCGGATGTCGACGGCGCCCACATCGCCTCGCTCCTGATCACGTTCTTCTATCGGCAGATGCCCCAGCTGATCGAGAACGGGCATCTCTATCTGGCGGTGCCTCCGCTGTACCGCCTCAGCCACGGGGGCAAGATCTTCTACGCGCGTGACGACAAGCACCGCGACGTCTTGATCAAAAAGGAATTCCACCACAACGCCAATGTGGAGATCGGCAGGTTCAAGGGCCTGGGCGAGATGCTGGCGAGTCAGCTCAAGGAAACCACGATGGACCCGCGGAAGCGCACGCTCCTGCGCGTCGTCGTGGTGGATGACGAGAAGAAGAAGACCGACAGCTCCGTCGAGCGCTTGATGGGCAACAAGCCGGAAGGGCGCTTCGCTTTCATCCAGGAGCGCGCCGAGTTCGCCGACGAGGAGATGCTGGACGTGTAAACGCCGCGGCATTGCGCGCGCGGCGTCGGAAAAAGCGCTCGGGCGGCACAATCAGAGGCGCATCATAGGCGGCGCGGCAGGTCTTGCACTCTGTAGCCCTGCTCTTTGCCACGTGCTCACCCGAGCAAGCAAAGCATAACTTCACGTTACGCGAAGTCCAGCGAAGAGGGCGATCATCCCCGCTTTGCACCGCCGACAGCAGGCACCCGCTACTTGCTTTCCGGCTTCTTCTCGCCGGCCCCTTTCTGCGCGGCCCGGATTTGCTCGACAGCTTTTTGCAGGCTGGTCACGGCGCTTTTGAGCGCCGCGATCTCGGCCTCGGCCGCCTTGAGCTTTTGTGCAGTCTCGAGGGCATTCTTGTTCACGAGGCTTTGCAGAAAGTTGACGTTGCTCTGCAGGCAACCGGTCCGCCTGTCCAGCCCGCTCGTTTTCGTGCAGTCCTCTATCCCAGCAACATCCTGCGCTCGCGCGGTACCGCCCATAGCGATAAGGCCTAAGGCCAGAATGGCGATTCGTATCATTGCAACTCCTTTCGTCAGAGGGAGCTCGCCCGCGCACCCTCACTGCTGCGCAATGCCCGCCGCCTCGCGCACGGCATTCCACCGCTTTAATTCGGCCCCCATGAACGTGCCGAATTCTTCGGCCGAAGAGCCGCGCACGACGACCCCGACCGCAGTAAGGCGCTGGCGCAGTTTCTCCTCCGCGATGAGCTCATTGATGGTCTGGTTGAGCTTGGCAACGATCGCGTCCGAGACGCCTCGAGGGCCGAACACGCCATACCAGGTCGTGACATCGTAGCCTGGGAGCACGCCTGACTCGATCGCGGCGGGGACATCCGGCACAGCGGGAAAGCGCTCCTTTCCGGTGACCGCGAGGGCCTTGAGGCTTCTGGATTGGACTTGGCCAATCAGCGCCGAGACCGTGTCGAACAGGATGTCCGCCTGCTTGCCGAGCACGGCAGCGACGGCTTCCGGCGTGGTGCGGTAGGGAACGTGCAGCAGGTTCACGCCCGCGATTTGCTTGAAAAGCTCGCCGGCAAAATGCTGCGTGGCGGCGAAGCCGGGGCTGGCAAACACGATCTTTCCCGGATCGGCCTTCGCAAGCCGGACCAGCTCGTTGACGTCACTGGCCGGGAAGTCCGGACGCGTGGCGATGATCAGGCTGGCATCGGCGATGCGCGCCACCGGCGTCAGCACCTCGGTCGCGTACGGCATGCTTTTGCGCGCCACCGCCGCTATGATCTGCCCCGCGGTCATGATGCCGAGCGTGTAACCGTCGGGTGCTGCTTTCGCGACCGCTTCATTGCCGATGATTCCACCGGCGCCCGGCTTGTTCTCGACAATGACGGGCTTGCCCAAGCGATCCTGCATACCTTCGGCAAGAATGCGGCCGATGATGTCGGCGCCTCCGCCCGGTCCGAACGAGATGATGATGCGAATCTGCCGCCGTGGCCACTCTTCACACGATGCAGACTGGAGCGAGACAGCCTGCGCGCTCGCAAGGAGGCAGCAGAGCGCAGCGGATGCTCGCAACGCGTTATGCATGCGTGCTCACGATACGGACGTGACCGGCTGATAATTTCGCGCGGTTCCGCGTAGTCGTCGCCGCGCAGCGCCTTTCTTATAGTTGATCCAGCACCCGCCACCAGCCCTGGTGCGCACTAGAGCGGGATGACTTTTCTTCGAATCGCCATCCCGCTCTAGCTATTTGGTGGAGCATGATCTTTTCCGAAAACCGGTTCCCACTTTTCGGGACATGCTCTAAACGCCAAGATAGCGTTCCAGGAGTCCATGGCCGGTTACTCCCCGTCGGACGAGCGGAAAAGGGGAGCTTCGACCTGCCGTTCTCGCAAGAAATCATGGCGGACGTGCTGGGGCTGAGCGTACCGCATCTCAATCGTGTAATGCAGCAGTTGCGCGCGGATGAACTGATCAGCACCCGCTCGCGAAAAGTCGAGCTGACCGATATGGCGAGCCTGCAAAGGCTGGCGCAGTATCAGCCCTTGACTCTGCCCCCTATCCCCGTGCCGGGCGCTCTCGGGCAGGGAAGCCGCAGGACTGCTCCCTGCCCGCTCGTTCAGCTTCGCGCGTCATATAAGGACTTTGCGCGCCTTGATGCCCCAGCGCTTGCTCTTGCCGGTGAGCTGGATCGTCGATCCCTGCTTGAGTTCGCCAAGGCCGTTCGGGCTGGCGGGGCCGCTGCGCGCCACATCGGACTTCCTGGTAACGCGAATGGCCAGCGTTCCGCCTTCCGCCTGACCATAAATCACCCACCGCGATCGACGTAGCCACGCCGTGCCCATGACGGTGACGGCAATCGGCTGCGCGCCGGCGAAGAAGGTGTCGCTCGCCAGGGGAGCCACATCCGCGGGCGCGGGAGGTGCCACCACGCGATTTGTAAGCAGCGGCTGGCCGATCGTGTACGGCAACAGCATCGCAATCTTCCTGGTGCCGTAGCGGTAGGTGATCGACTCGATCGGGCCGAGCTTCTTGCCGATGCGGCCCGCGAGATCGATCAGGCTTCCGTCGACTTCCAGATAGGTGCCGTATGGCACCGTGGCGAATAAATCTTTGCCTTTCAAGCTCGCCTGATCGGCTTCGCCTTTCAGCAGCTCCGCCAGTCCGGCAACGCCCGTGGCGGCCAGCTTGCCATCGTCGATGCGCGCGTCCGCACACCAGGGATAGCTCGCGTTGGCGACAATGAGCGCGCGCGCATTGCCCGTCCAGCCGTCGGCCGGATTGTCGTTGCTGATGCCTGCCGGAAACGGCCTCAGGTCGCGCAAGTGCGTCAGCGCCGTTTCCAGGAGCACCAGCGTGCCACCGTCCGGGAGCAGGTGGTCGGCCATGTACTTTAGCCGTTGTGGCGCGAGCTCAACGATGGTCGCCTCGGCACCAAGCGAGGCGGAGAGCATGAAATAGGCCCTCTTGCGCAGCGCCTTGGGAACGCGCTTCGTTTCACCCGTGGCCAGTTTCACCGAATGCGGCTCAATGGTCCCGACGTCTACCGAAGTACGGGCCGACTGCATCAGGCGCAGCACATTCACCCACCACTGATTGGAGTCGCGGTTGCCATAGAACATGCGCGACACATGATTCACCGTGCCGCCGCAGATGACGCCGAGCGACACCTCACTCGCATGCACCACGGCCTGGACCCCCTTATTGACGCTGCCGTCACCGCCGAACATGACGAGCGCGTCATACTTGCCGGAGTCGACGGCGCGGCGCGCCATCTTCCTGCCCCGCCCCTCTCCTGGCACAAAGCTTCCGGCGTCGGCGCGTAAACCGGCCGCGGCCAGCAAATTGACTGCGCTCCGCTCGTTGGTTGCGCCCGCCTCGCCATTGCCGTGCTGGTTCATCAGCACATAGACACGCGCCCGCTTTTTGCGCGACAAAGTCCTCAGGCGTTTCGTAACCACCTGCGGACCGTCGGTGTGGAGGGCGGGCGTTGGCAAGGCGATGGGCTGGGCCGAGTCGGACTGCTGCATCGATTCCATGGTCATGCTCACGGCGATTATCTCCTGATCATGCGAAGCCCCTGCGGGCTTCGGCATTGTTGTTGGTAGTCGTCGGAGATTATCCGCCGGTCCTTGCCATCGTGATGTGATGTAAATCACGGAACCGCGGTTTGCTGACATAGCCGACCTGCGGCGGCCCCGCCCGTCGCGACGGATTATCACTCCTCAAATTTCAGGTTTGCGGCCTGCACGATCTCGCCGAAACGCGCGATGTCGCGCTCGATTGCCTGGCGGAAATCCTCGCCCGTCCCGCCCTCCGGGTCTACCGCCATGCTCCTGAGCCTCTCGCGCACGCCCGCATCGGCAAGAATCCGGCGCAGCTCGGATTCAAGTCTGGTTGCGATTACGGGAGGCGTGCGCGCAGGCACGAAGAAGCCCGCCCAAAGCCTGACGTCTACTTCGGGCAGCCCGGCCTCGGCCATGCTCGGCACCTCGGGAAATTGCGATGTGCGCGCGTTTCCCGTCACTGCAAGGGCGTGAATTTTTCCGGCCTGCGCAAGCGGCACCGTGGGTGGTCCGTCGGCGATCGCGAACAAGCTTTGCCCACCCGCGACGCTGAGCATGCTTTCATTGCTGCTCTTGTAGGGAATGGCCTGCGCGGGCATTCCGGTCTTGAGCTTGAACAGCTCGGTTGTGATGGTGAAGGCGGGCGATGAGGTGCCGTAATTGGATTTCTCCGGATTGGCTCTTGCCCACGCCACAAGCGAGCGCACAGACGTAATTGTATCGTTCCTTGCCGCTGCGAGGATCAAGGGAAATGACGCAACCATGGTGAGCGGACGGAATGTCCGCGTCGGGTGATAGGGCAGCCTTGGGTAAATCGCCGGCGCAACCGCCATGGTCCCGCTCGCGCCGAGCGCGAGCGTGTAGCCGTCCGCGGGCTGCGACGCGGCATATTCGGCCGCAAGCCTGCCACCGGCTCCGGGCTTGTTCTCGACCACAACGGGGTGCCCGAATCGTTCCGAAAGCTTTTGCCCGATCAGGCGCGCGAACAGGTCGTTGCCGCCACCCGCAGCAAACCCGACGATGATGCGGATGGGCCGCGTTGGATAAGCATCTGCACCCTCCTGTGCCCGCAGCAGTCCAGCCGTCGCGACGCTGACGAGGGCGACTGCTATCGCCTTGCGGACGAGGACATGCGCGCGCGCAACCACCCGTCTCATGCGAGGAAACCTGTGCTCATTTTGGCGAAACTGTTGCGCACGCCTCGACTTCGCGGCTAAGGACGCATCCAGCCGCAACGATCCTGCCGCGAATCGGCGCGCGTGCCAACGCAATCGATGATGACCGCAACATCCACGGCTTCCGTTCGCACCCGGGCGGACGATCTGTTTGGCCATCCCCGCGCTTTGGGCTTTCTGTTCACCACCGAAATGTGGGAGCGCTTTTCATATTATGGAATGCGCGCCCTCCTCGTCCTCTACATGGTGAAATACCTCCTGCATCAGGGACAGATCGAGCACGTCATCGGCATCGCCTCTCTGAAGCAGTTCCTGGAATCGATGTTGGGCCCCTTGGGAGTGCAACCGCTCTCGTCCCACATCTACGGACTTTATACCGGGCTCCTCTATCTGACACCGTTCTTTGGCGGCCTTCTTGCCGATCGCGTGCTGGGTCAGCATCGCACCGTTCTACTCGGCGCGGCGCTCATGGCGGTCGGCCATTTCATGATGGCATTCGAGCGCCTGTTCCTTTTCGCTCTCCTCCTGCTCATACTCGGAAACGGCGCTTTCAAGCCGAATATCTCGGCCCAGGTCGGCACCCTCTACGCGCCCGGCGATGCGCGCCGCGACCGCGCCTATTCCATTTTCTATGTGGGGATCAATATCGGCGCCTTCCTCGCCCCGCTCGTCTGCGGCACGCTCGGCGAAGAGGTGGGCTGGCATTACGGATTTGCTGCCGCCGGCGTCGGCATGACGATTGCGCTTGTAGTGTACGTCTGCGGGTTGCCGTCGCTGCCGCTCGATGAGCTGCACACCGCCCAGCTGGAAGGCACGCAGAACAAACCGCTCGCGAGGGAAGAGTGGCGCGCCATTTTTGGGCTTCTCGCCTTGTCCGTGCCGACGGCATTTTTCTGGGCCACCTACGAGCAGCAAGGCAACACCATCCCGCTTTGGGCGGACGATCACACCGACCGCTTTGTCAATCTGCTGGTGTGGCATGGGGAGATTCCGGTCACGTGGTTTCAGGCATTCAACCCATTCCTGATCTTCGCCTTCACCCCGCTCGTCATTGGGCTGTGGAGGAAGCAAGCGCGGCGGGGAACAGAGCCCTCCACCGTGGTGAAGATGGGCATCGGCTGTTTCGGCGTGACCCTGGCGAACCTCGTGATGGTGGTCGCCGCCTGGCGGGCGGGCGGCGACGAGGCAAGCTGGCTCTGGCTCCTTGGATATTTCGTGATCATTACGCTTGGGGAGCTTTACATTTCGCCGATCGGCCTCTCCCTCGTCTCCAAGCTTGCTCCGGCGCGCATGGTGTCAATGCTCATGGGACTCTGGCTCACGACGAGCTTCGTCGGCAATGTTATGACCGGGTGGCTAGGCAGCTTCTGGAGCCGCATGGAGAAACCGGTGTTCTTTCTGATGATCGCGGGCATTGCCGCGGTCGCTGGCATCGTCATTCTCCTGCTCAACAAGCCGTTGCGCTCGATGCTCGGCGAATGAGCTAGTGCGCGCATGACAGGTTCCGCCGCCGCGCCGCGCGTGTTTGGGCATGTCGACACCTGGGTATTCGATCTCGATAACACGCTTTATCCGCATCACCTTAACCTGTGGCAACAGGTGGACGAGCGCATCCGCGACTACATCATGAGATTCCTGCAGGTGTCGCGCGAGGAGGCGTTCCGGCTGCAAAAAGATTACTACAAGCGCTTTGGCACCTCGATGCGAGGGTTGATGACCCTGCACGGCATGGCGCCCGACGATTTCCTCGATTTCGTGCATCAGATCGATCACTCCCCGCTCGAGCCCAACCCGGCGCTGGGGTTTGCCATCGAAGCGCTGCCCGGGCGCAAACTGGTGCTTACCAACGGGACGCGGCGGCACGCTGAGGCCGTCCTTTCCCGCCTCGCGCTCGACCGTCATTTTGACGACGTGTTCGATATCGTAGCCGCCGAGCTCGAGCCAAAACCCTCGGCGCAGACCTACGATCGTTTTCTCAAGGCGCACCGCGTCGACGCGACCGCGGCTGCGATGTTTGAGGATCTCGCGCGCAATCTCGTCATTCCGCATGCGCTGGGAATGCGGACGGTGCTCGTCGTGCCGGAGCACTCGCGCGAAGTGTTTCGCGAGGAATGGGAGCTCGAAGGACGGGACGCGCCGCACGTTGACCACGTCACCGACGACCTCGTCGGCTTTCTCAAGCGCATCCGCGCGGGCTAAGCTATACCGGCCGGTCGTAGCGTGGGCAAAATCGGCCCGTGTTCGTGAAGGTGGGCTCGGCGCAACGCCGTCAAGCTTGCGCAGACTGCGTAAACTTGTCTGCGTCGATTTTGCCCACGCGGATGGATACGCGAGCGCGCCTTAGCCCACCCTACAGCCTACGGCTGAGTTGCGGACCATGGTGCAGGACGAGCTGGCGAAGATCATCGATACGGCATTCGAGCAGCGCGATAGCATCACGCCCGGGACAAGCGGAGCCGTGCGCGACGCAGTCGATGCAGCGCTCGAGCTTCTTGATCGAGGCGAAGCGCGCGTAGCCGAAAGGTCGCCGAACGGGTACTGGCTCGTCAATCAGTGGCTCAAGAAAGCAGTGCTGCTCTCCTTTCGCCTCAACGACATGAGCGTAATTGACAATGGGCCGGGCAACGCCGTGTGGTGGGACAAGGTGGCATCGAAATTCGACGGCTGGGAAGAGGCCCGGTTCCGCGCTGCTGGTTTTCGGGCGGTGCCTAACTGCGTCGTGCGGCGGTCGGCCTATATCGCGCCGGGCGTGGTGCTGATGCCGAGCTTCGTCAATCTCGGCGCCTACGTGGACAGCGGCAGCATGATCGACACCTGGGCTACTGTCGGCTCCTGCGCGCAAATCGGAAAAAACTGCCACATCTCGGGTGGCGCGGGCATCGGCGGCGTGCTCGAGCCGCTACAAGCCGGACCGGTGATCATCGAGGACAACTGCTTTGTCGGCGCGCGCTCGGAAGTCGCCGAGGGCGTGATCGTGCGCGAAGGCTCGGTGCTGTCAATGGGCGTATTCATCGGCGCCTCGACGCGCATCGTCGATCGCGAGAGCGGAGAGATCTTTCAGGGCGAAGTGCCCTCCTATTCCGTGCTCGTGCCGGGCACCCTGCCAGGCAAGCCCGGCAAGGACGGGGGCGTGCGCCCGAGCCTCTACTGCGCCGTGATTGTCAAAAGGGTGGACGAGAAAACGCGGGCGAAGACTTCCATCAACGAGCTGCTGCGCGATTGATGCCGGCCGATCCCGTAGCTCTTGCAGCCGATCTTCTCCGCTGCCCCTCCGTGACTCCGGCCGAGGGCGGCGCACTCTCGTTCATCGCAGCCGTGCTGCAGGCGAAGGGATTTGAGGTGCATCGCGTCACATTCGAGGAGCCCGGCACGGCGCCGGTGGAGAATCTGTTCGCGCGGATCGGCAGCAACCCGCCCCATTTCGCCTTCGCCGGGCACACCGATGTCGTGCCTCCCGGAGACGCAGCGAAATGGATACATCCGCCTTTTGCCGGCGAGATTGCCGATGCAACGCTCTACGGACGCGGCGCCGTGGACATGAAGGGGGCGCTTGCATGCGCGCTGGCAGCAGCCCTCGACCATGTCGAGGCGCATGGCGGAAAGCCAAACGGCTCCATCTCGTTCCTGATCACCGGCGACGAGGAAGGCATTGCCGTCAACGGAACGGTCAAGCTTCTCAAATGGGCGGCCGGGCGGGGGCACCGCTTTGACCATTGCGTGCTGGGGGAGCCGAGCAACAGCGCTGCGGTGGGCGACATGATCAAGGTGGGCCGCCGCGGCTCGCTCAACGGCACGCTGGTGGTGACCGGCAGACAAGGCCACGTGGCCTATCCGCAGCTTGCCGACAATCCGGTGCGCGGCCTTGTTGCGCTGATGCATGCATTCATGGGCGCGACGCTCGATTCCGGCACTCCATTTTTCGACCCCTCGCATCTCGAATTCACGTCCGTGGATGTCGGCAACCCCGTGGTGAATCTCATTCCCGCGCAGGCGCAGGCGCGGTTCAACATCCGTTTCAACGATTGCCATGACCAGGCCGCCGTGCGCCGGCTTATCGAGCGTCTTGCAGACGAAGCCGCGGGCGAGCGCGTCCGCTGGCACATCGAATGGCAGCCGTCCAACGCCGATGCGTTTCTCACCCATCCAGGTCCTTTCACTGACCTGGTCACGAGCGCCGTTGCCGACGTGACCGGCCGCAAGCCACGTCTCTCGACGAGTGGCGGCACCTCGGATGCGCGCTTCATAAAGGACTACTGCCCGGTGCTTGAATTCGGACTGGTCGGCCAGACCATGCATCAGGTTGACGAGCGCACGCCCTTGGCCGATCTTGTCACACTCGCATCCGTGTACCGCGCCATCCTGGACCGGTATTTCAGTAAGTAGCCGGCTGCATGCGAATACAGGCGAATAGGTATGCTTGCCTGATCATATATCCTGGCGAGCCGTTTGATTAGATTCTCGCTTTCAACGGGAGAAA
>JBKPOZ010000235.1:0-29848 GCA_046733355.1 Pseudomonadota bacterium
GTTGAGGATCATTTTGCGCGCCATCCTTTGTGCGCTGCTCGATGGCTTTGCGATCCGGCTGGCCGTCAAATCGGCTTTTTAACGGCCAACTTCTTACTTTTGCCGCAAGGCCTGATTCAAGAGCCTGCCGATCTGCCAGGCCTGCAGTCGGCCAAATTCGCTGATCAACATCAACTAAGGCGCTTGGCGTGACCGTAGGCGGCGGGCCTTGGCCAGGCGCAGCCTGCGCTTACGCCACATCATGCCGGCGATCTCCTCGACCAGATGTTCGTCGGCTGGCCCGTGCGGCGCCTCCGGGACGAGCGCTGTCATGTGGCTTGCATGCCTCTGGGTTTTCGAGGAAATCATTCAACATGCCCCAGCTCCCGCCCAGCCGGCGGGTTCTCCACCTCCCAATCTTACCCAAGCGCGCGAGCGAGCAGCTGCCCTAAGGTGTTAAGCATGCTCAACCTAGGAAACTATTAGCGGCCAATGTCGTCCCGTTTGCTTGATGGCAGTGATACCAATAGTCTCCTAGCCATATTGCAGTTAGAGGTATCAAACTTATCAAACATATCAAACCTATCAAACTATAATAGAACAACTAATGAACAGGAAGGAAGAGCTATTGTTATTGGAGGACCGGATCGCCGTAGGGCCTGAGGCGAGGGCGTTAGATCTTCTACAAGCGGTGTACCGCAACCCCATGATGCCGCTCCATACAAGAATGCACGCGGCAGCAATCGCGCTCCCCTTCGAGAGCCAAAGCTTGCGGTGAGTGCTGTGCTTGAGAGAGGGGATATAGCGAGCTTGCTTGAAGCAAGGTTGAACCGAATAGCGCAGAAACAGGTTCAGCCGACGCAGGTTTCGCATGTTCAGCAGAAGCTTCTGCGGCGAGCTTAGCCCATCTGGGAAGCCCGCCCGAGAGCGGGCGTGCATATCCTCCCTATACCGAAAGTTATATATACAAATATATAAAGACAAATATACAATATTATGTTCCGCCAAGCCGGGCTTAGCGTTTATTCGCAGAACGCAGCTTGACCTGCCGAGATTCTATACTGACTATACGGACTGTACGGACTGAATAGACGCTGCACCTAGCAGCGCCCCCGACACGCCGTGGTGCGACGCGCCGGGGGACTTGCAGCACACCCGCCAGAACGAGCGTGCAGCCGATTGCGAGTCATATCAACAAAATCAGGTTTGTCAGCGGCGAATTATTGGACGGCGAGGCGCGCCCAATGAGAAAGCGCCTCGCCGTCCTTGCTGGGCGTCGCATCGGCTATGGAGCTGGGCGGTTCTCATGAGTTGCTCCGCCACAGCCATCGGCTTGGCCATCGTGACCGCCAGCTTCGGCACTTGCGCAGGTTTTCTACTGGCAGGTCTATTCGCCTTGGGGCAGGACCCGGAGCCGAAGATCGCCCCTGCCCCAGACGACAACGCGGAGGCTTCCCTAGTGCTACCCTCGGAGCCTCCGCATCTGTCTGCCGATCCGCCAGGACCGAACGAGCTGCGCCACTAGGCCAGCCGGCTGATTGTGGAGTGGCTTACGCCGTAGGACCGACCAATATAAACCAACGGCTCCCCTGCTTGCCCCCTGCGGAGAGCTTTGCTGATCTGATACTCGCTGTAGACCCGCTCAGCACCAGCATTCGTCAACGCCGCTTGTTGTGCATCGAGAGTTTGACCATCAGTCGAGAACCCTTGCGTAGCCTATAGTCGTCATTCCCAGCCCTCCTATTTCGCACCTGAATTACGCACAGTGAATAGCCCGACATTCCAAGGGCCTTGTCGTTGTGCATGACTTGACATTTCTGAAGGGCGACGTTCTGCATTCCGTCGCCCGTTGCTTGTGTTCCCGCTCCGCTAATCGCCTTGGCTCTGGCACTATGCGAATAGCTTGCGCTTCGCGGATCAATAACTCCGGGTGAGCTTCCAGATAGTCCCTAGCTCCCGCGCTGATCTGCCCAGCAGTGTAGTCCCCTACCTTCTCACCCGTTGCCCTGATCTCGCGCTCCATCTCCTTCCTTGCATGGTGAAGCGCGAGATTGTGCAACATGCCAGGGCAATCGAATTGGCAGATTGCCAGAGCCCATTGCTTTGCTTTGCTTTCTTTGCTTTGCTTTGCTTTGCTTTGCTTTGCTTTGCTTTGCTTTGCTTCGATTCGCTTAGGCTCATTCTCAGAACCCACAAGCTCGCATGAACCGCTCCCGATCAAAGGCCCGATTGTCGTCCTTGAAGACATAGGCGAGCCGAGACGCGAGCAGCCCGAGTGCATGGCGAGCCGCGTTATTGCGTTCCAAGTCTTTCAGAAGCTCGCTGATCTCGCGAGCTACGGCGATATAGTGCCTCTTGCTTGTCATGGCATTGCCCCCATCAGAACGGGATTTGATCTGATCGGATGCGACGGCAGAACTCCGCGATGGCTTCGCTCCTGATTATGGAACGGGCGAATGCGAGCCAGAGCCCGGAGATGTGCAGCACGCTTATAAGCGGCCTTCGCGTCGGGGCAGCTACGCTCCGCTTCCGCCTTCGCCTTTGCTGCGCGTTCCCAGGAAGGATGAGAACGCTTGCGAGACCGCGAGCCCGCAGAGATTGGGCGCGCTGCTTCATGTTGCATCGCCAGAGGGGGCGGGGTAGCCCCAAAGTTGAAGCTCGCGCGAGTTGCTGTGTTCCCACCCAGTGGGGTTTCATCCCGCCATGCCTCCCATATCAGCCAAGCGGCCGCCTGTTGGCCCGGAGTGGCCGGGATAGCGCGGAGAGCAGAATGCCGCCTTCGGTCAATCAAGCTGTGGGCGGTCAGGGGCGCTCACGTCATATCAGATGTCAGACCGTGGGTTGTCGTTTTGGTCTATTTCGATGCGACGAGTGGCTGGGTTCATCTGCTCTCCGGCTTGCAGTTGCAAGGATCCGATCGAAGTGCGTCCTCGCGAATTGTTGGAGGATACTCTCGCGCGCGTCCAAAATAACGAGGGCCGCCGAATCATGTCCTCTAAGGCGGACTGCTTTCGAATTAGGCTCCCTGAATGCTCGGTACCAGCTGAGGGATATGATCTCATCATCAATGATTGCGGTTGAAACACTGGCAGGCGTCCGGTAGTGATAGATTTCTACCGGGTGCTCGAGCTTGTTTTCGGTTTCCAGTAATCGCACCTCGCCAATCGTAGTAACAATCCTTCCCCTGTGATCGATCGCGTGATCTGCGTCGTACTGGCGCGCCATGACTGGTGCATACAGGAGCAGACGAATTTTTGCTGCCGGGGATGTTTCAGCTACGGCCTCGAGCAGTGGACGGACTGAGTCGCCGCTGAATTGCAGAAGATCCACGTTCTCTGCACCGCGCGTTCGAACCAGATCGGCCATGTGATGGTACGCGTGCTCTACTTTTGCGAAAGTGATTACCTGCTGCGGTGCGCCTCGGCGTGGCCCAATTTCGGCGCCCCGCTCTTCTGAGTTCTGGTGGTCCGAGGCTCGGAGCCGGGCCGGCTTTTCATCTCTCCCCAAGCCCTGCTCACCTCGCGTGATCTGCTGTACTTCGACATTTAGCTCAGCCGCAATTTTCTCCAAGGTTTCGCCACGGGGCCAGTCTTCGTCATTCTCGTATCTGGAGATCTGACTCCCGCTTATTCCTATGCGATTTCCAAGTTCCTCCTGCGATATTCGATGCACGGTGTCACGGTAGTACCTCAACCGTTGGCCTTGGGTGTGCCCCTGCTCCGGGTTCGCAATACGCCAGCGCACGTTCTTCTTCGCGTTTCTTGCCTCATCCTTGCCCATTCTTGCATCGCTCTCTTGCCGATTTCTTGCATCGCTCGCGCACATTTCTGGCTCCCGCAAATACCTGCAAACTTTCGGCATGGTGCGGAGCGCCGGGTTTGCGCAAACAAGAGATAGCCCAGAGGGATTACCTCTCTGGAGCTTCAGCCCGACGTCTTCGCGCACGTCGAAACACTTAGGCCGCGAAAGGAGCTTCGCGATATGGCCATTCTAGATCCGGCTACATTAGGTGACAATGAACCCGCTCCAGCTCGGCTGGCCTGCACGCTGACACCGCGCGAATATGAGATCGCTACTCTCGCCAGTGCGGCTCTAAGCAACAAAGAGATCGCACGCCGACTGGGCGTTACGGAAGGCACGGTTAAAGCGCACTTGCACAGTATTTATCACAAGGCAGACGTGCGGAACCGAACGGCTCTTACGCTGCGCTATCACAGCAATTTACTTTTGAATGGCGGTGCCGTGGCGGAAATGGTTGAAAATTGAAGAGGCGTAATCTCCAGTTTTCCTATGCTGTTCCCGCCTGGTCAGCCGCTCGCTTAGCAGCACCAGGGGGGAATCAAGGCAGAGCACGATTAAGTGCTGAATTCCCACCGGGCTGGAGGGCTGAGACGCCGGTCAGAGCCGTCGCAGCAGTCTGGCACCGCTCTCATTCCAGTCGTCTCGAAACGGCCTCCGATCCTGTCCGGCTTACGCTCGAGGGTTCATGCTGAGCCTTCCCCCTCGCTATTCACATACCGGAGCAATCATAACGGCGGCTATCGGGAAGAGGCGCACTTAAGCGCGTGCATCTAAGTGGGCCAGAGAACTGCTTGTCCGAATGCAAATCTCGGCAAATGGGATCGTCGATCTGAACAGCGAATGCTGAGATCGAAGCGGCGTAGCGGTCAAGCCACCTGCAACCTCTCACCGCCTCATTGAACGCCTACTCGTGGATCAAATGGCCCCTTGGCCAGGTCCTCGAACGGTTCTGAAAATACGGCAGCACCTCGGCCTCAAATCATCTAGAATAGTAGAACGCAAGCCGCTCACCGTGTGGAACCACGCGCCTCACGTCAGATCTTCGCGCCTCATGAGGCCGCCAGCGAATACGATCAACCTCGCACTTTGCATGCTTCGGCAACCCGAGACCCCCGCCCGACACCCGTCCTTCCGCATGGCGAGCTTGGAAAGGGAGAGCCCGGCTAGTCTCCCTTGCAGGCCCTAACCCCGGCGGATGTCCTACGCATTCGAGGTCTGCGTTGATCGGGAACACCCTACCTCGGTACTCGGCGAGTCGCCACAAGACAATTTGTCCGAGCGTCGGGAACATTTTTGTGGAAGACCAGGCCCCACCATCATAGGCGCAAACTGCCGAGGCCCTGGTTGGGTCGCAGCGCCTGCGCCCTAGGGCAAACCATCCAACCGCTCCAGGGACGTAATTGTGGCGTCCATAGTCCTTGTTTGCGGTGTGCTCTCAGTCACATTCGCGACTAAGGAACAGCAGGCGTCCGCAACTGTTTGGTGATGGGCCGGAGCAAACATGCCGCGTTACTACTTTGATTACTGGGATGGGCAGACTGTCTCTTCGGACAAGGAGGGCGTCGAGTGTCGGGATGAGCAAGCTGCCTGTCACACCGCAGGTAAGGTCTTGCTTGATTTGGCCAAGGATGCTTTCGAGAAAACCAGCAGCTACGAATTTTCCGTCGAAGTTAGCGACGAAGCAAGAAAGCCTGTGTGTCGCGTAACGCTGCAATTTGAAATTGAACACCTGGCGCAAAATTCGATCACGTAGGAATCGGCTCACTCGCCGCGTGTCAAGTTAACCGGCCACTCGTCACCAGGAGCGCAGAAATTGCGGGACGGTGCCGGTGAGCATGCGGTGTGCTCGGCTAGGTGCTGTTACCCTGCTGCGAGCGAAGGGCGGTTGAATGGGATCCGCCATACAACCCGACCCCTGTCGCATCACCTCCATTACGTATCCAGGCTTTCCTCATCGCCTTTGTGCAATTCATTCACGATTTGCATAGCGTGCTCACGTGCGGTCAGATCACCAGGGAGCATTACGCCATGCTCGTCGAACGGGCCGGTGTTGCGAATATCAAAATGGTAACGAGGCACAAGGAACTTTCTTTTTGTATTGTGATTTTGCGGCTACTGATGGCCGTTTCCGCCCTCAGCTTCGGCCCCAATTGCGAGCTTGAATCACTCCTGCGCCATGTCCAGAAGCTTTGCTCTGTGTTGTAGGTTGTTGGTCTTATCCGCCAGCCGTATGCATTCTTGGGCGAAGTATCTGTCCCCGCCGCACATGACGCCGCCGATACTAGCTAAACCCGCTCTCGCAGCAGCCGCCTGCGGTGAAAGTCCGACAGGCTGAACAGCCTTGCTGCCTCGCTCTCGGCTGCCTCGCGGCTGGTTGCCTTCACGTCGCCCAGAAACTCGCCGCTATAGCGAGATCTTGCCGGGCCGCAGCCAGACTGGCTCTGGGCAGAGCACCCCAAACAATAGCGATTTCCTTGACGCGCGCCTAGAGGAACGTGGTTACGCTCGCGGCGTTGGCCTAAAGCCGGTAGACAGACCTGAGCCCCGAAGGACTCCCCCCTCCCCCGGAGGAGAAAACTTTGGCGTCTGCCGGCGTTTGGCTTGGCGCGGTTTGGCGCGGCAGTCGTGCGCGCCAGCCCATTAACGGCATCGAGCTTTGCCGCATCTTCTGACAACATCGACGCTGTGGAATAAAATCGCAAATGCGAAAAGCGTTGGCTGGGCGATTTACGTAGCGGGCTTTACGATTTGGCTTTTTGGCTACTTCAGCCCAGGCCACGCTCCACTTTTTGACTGGGCCGCGGCCACGCCGTGGTGGATTTCCAGTTTCGTTCCCAACCTGGAAGCAGAACTCGGACTTGCGCTCATGTTTGCGGGCATGATCCCGACTTTACCTTTAAGTTGGGCTCGCTTATTCGCCCCCGCGGCCGCTCTAGTTTTTGGGGCCGTGACGCTCGCGTGGTGGGGATTGTTGGGGTGGTTGGTCTGGCGGGCGATACGGCCTCACGTTTGATGCATTGTCCCAACTTCCCGATTGCTGAGTTTACTTTAGTACGGAACAGCCTCGGCACGCACCCGGCCGGCAAATGATCCGCGTTCATGATGGTCCTGTGGTGGCGGTTCGTGGCCTCGCAATAGATCAGTAGGTCACGGCAGCCGTGCGAGCGCATATGGTTAATGCTCTGTCCCTTTTTGGGCCACTGCCCACGTTCAACAAAAATAACGTTGGCATAACCCGGCATGTCAGCTAAAACTTAGCCGGTATGTTAGCAGAAAGCGTGTCCATGATCTCCATTCATGGTCCGTGGCGCTCAAGGGATTTGCTGCGTTAAAGTGGACCTGAGGAATCTAAGGAAACTTCTTAAAGAGGTCGAGACCGCTCCCGCCGGCTCGCCTAAGCTTGACAGCGATTTTGTTAAAGCGTTTCATTCGGCCCCCCCCAATGTGACCTGCTCGATTGATGCCGCGGTACGACTCATCGAAACTGAGCTGCCGGGCTGGTGGTGGAATTGCGGTTATTGCGCACTTAGAAATGGAGCATCTCTCTATGTACCTGGCTCCAGCCGGTTCGGAGTAGTTGTAGACCACAAAACACGCCCCGAGGACTTGCGGCTACTGCAAGATCCGAAGTGGGGCGCCGTTTTCGATAATGGTTTCCATTGTGATCATGGCGGTACGGTTCCGCTTGCGATACTTGCGGTATTTCTTCAGGCCATCATCGCCGTCGAGCTGTGTGAGCAATTTGCCTACCCGTCAGCACATGGCCTCAGCCGTGACCGGAAATGGCTTTTGTCCAAAGGTTGACATCAACCAAATCAAAAGATGAAAATTTGCGCTCGTGCGTCTTTGAAAAAAGTATATGCTTGTAAAGTGCCTCGATAGTTACTGTAAGCCCGTGAGGCGCCCGGTTAGAAAAAGCGCTCATGGAGCCAATATTTGGAACACTCCCAAGCTCTCCCGGTGCTAAAGCCTTTTTAGTTGCTCCCATACGAGCGCCTGCTCATAGGTCCTCTTCCGCAACGGCCCGACCTCCGACAGCTCTGCCGCATTGCGAGCCATTCGCTCTAGCGTGCCTGCCAGCATTATCTTCGCTTCGGGTCGGGCTAAACGAGCCCATTGCGCCAGGCCAAACCCGTTCCTAGAACCCGGCACGTCGATCCCGCTCAACACCACATCGATCGGAACGTCTGACGTTTGTAGGATCGTAAGAGCCTCGTCTGTATCAACCGCTTGAACGATGCGATACCCGCACTCCCGAAGGAGCTGCACGATGACCGTGCGGACCAGATTATCGTCACTCAGCACCATTACCGTATTAAAGATGTTGTGACCTCTGTTGTAGCGGGTACTCGTATTCATTGTGATCCAGTACCTCTTCGAGAAGGCGTTACGCAGCTGGCTGAACTGGTTTTGTGCAGAGCCACTTGCGGACTATTCTTTGATTACGCCACAAGGCGATAATTCCATCTTCCAATGCGCCGTCAATGGCGCGAGCAGTGCTATTTTTTGGACAGCGAGCGACGGTTCCGGAAGCCAACGGGGCGACTATCCCGAACCGGAATGCCGTTGTCTGCACGAAGCCTGCGATCTGATCTGCCCCGATCTGTCGAACGTGCTGGTAGTTCGCTTGTTCGGGTGAACCGCCGCTTATGACCCAGGCTGTGAGTTTCCAAAATTTAGCACCCGACTGAGAAATCAGATGCTATCCGGCGCTGCGATGGCGATTGCCATTATGAGTGGGCCGATGGATGCAGCGCACACGCTCGCGGACCCACCCATAAGCCCTCCGACCGAGGGCAATTTATTCCCAGCGGTGCTGGCTACGCAGACAAAGCTAGCGCACGATCCGCCATCTGTGGATTGCGGATAGCCTGGTGACGACGGCGGACATGATGCGAGTGGTATGGCTGCGGGGTGAGCCATGGAATGCCCTCGCCGTGGCTGCATGTCCGCATGCCGGCTGAGCGCTAGGCCGAGAGGATTCTAGAGCCGCGTAGCCGCCACTCATATGGCGAATGAAATGGGCACAGGACAGCGTCCCGACCGGTCGCCGGTGATGGCCTGCCCGACCTCATAGCAGCGGGCGGTGGCCTTCTCGCTTGCCGAAAGTCCCCCCAACCTATGGACCAAAAACCGCGACGAGATCATCGCCGCTCTCCGGCGAGGGCACCAAGTGTCAGGTTCAATCCACTAGCGATGTCTTTCTATGTGGCCGATAAGATCGCCGACGGACTCTATCCGATCGGGTTCATTTATGAACGTTCTGCCTACAAACATCTCTTCTAACACAACGATCAGTTCCGAGACCTCAAGCAAGTCGAGCCCAAGATCCTCGTTGAGCTCTGCGTCATCCCTGATATCCTTTACACCGACGCCAACATACTCCGCGATGCGCGCACGTATCTCTCTATCGACTTGATCGCTCACAGCGACATCTGCTGCATTCGATGCCAAGCTGGTCATGAACACCCCCCACTACTCGCGTGACTACTGCCCCATCCGGCCCGGCAATCGGTCCGAGAGTGTGGCTTCCTCCAAACTCTTCATGATTGTTGCCGCAGCGCCACAATTGGAACTTGTCCGGAGCTCTCAGGCGAAGGGCGCCGCCCGCGCGACCAACGAGCATGATCCGGAACGCGGCGTTCCCCGGGGTGGGGTGGCACCGACGATGCTGTGGCACGACCGACGACAAACACATTCTACGTCACCGATGATAATGGCACCGCCATCACTCAGTTCTTCGCCGGGCGCCATTACCCAGCCCGTTAACTGCCGGCTTTCGGCGGCAGACATCGTGTCGGAAACCGGCTTTCGGGTCATCTGCAGCGCTGCGTCGCCCTGCGCTGACTTTCTACCGCTTTTGAGCGCACGTGCCTTCGACTCACCAGTAGGCGAGGGCGGCTGCGAGACGGCGCTAAAGGAGATCAGAAGGTGACGAACACACTTTAACAGGGGTGAGGCGTGAAAGTGCAGGTCGGTATCACCGCAATACGCTCCGATCCCAGCAGTGTCTCGTGACCGATCACTGGAGTTTATAAGCGTACGCCATTCCTGGTAGCTGCGCTTTGCTATCTGCCGGCGAGCTTGAGCTCTGATGTTTGGTCGGTTATTTTGCGGCACGATCCGGCGCGCTGGCGCCGAACTCTCAGGCAAGAGGCGCTGCCATGGTGGCTGGAGCTGCGGTGCATCGAGGCGATGGGACTATCGGGCCGAAGACGCGCTCGCGGAAGGTGTAAGCCACGCTGGCGGCGGCACTCGCCCGCGGAGCCGTCCTCGCCGTCGTGCCGGCGCACACCGGGGCGATCTAGATTGCCAAACATTATCTTATGCCGGCATCAACCAATCGTCCTTTCATACCGCGCCGTTGTGGAGTGCCGTTTCAATCAACGAAGCGGGGTACCGATATTCGCCGGGCTAACGCATCGACGCCGGTATCAACCTTTACCATGCCTGATCTGCCGCTCCCTCCCGCCACGGCGTTCCGCGCGCGTCCCAGCCCGAAGAAGCTGCTGGTAGCTTTGTGTTCAGCCGTCGTGTGGGCTCAGTTGACATTCAATTGCGCGCGCGCCGAACAAACTGAAACGCCCAAGTGGGCTGTTGCCGCAACGATCACAAATGGGACATACGCCGGCTCTGGCATATATTTGACGCCGGGCTTGGTCATCACGGCCGCTCATGTGACAGCCGGTTGGACGGGAGATCTCCAAGTCCACATTGCTGGTGACAACTTGCCTGCTGCGCTCGTAAAACAGGGCAAGTTCGAAGATGTAGATCTGGCCGTTTTTTCGATTGATCAGCAAAAACTCTCAGCAAACATTCAAGAAGCTCAAGCTTCATTATGTCGGACGCATGCCTGGCCGGGAGATCGGGTAATCGTCGTGGATCGGGGATGGATGAGCCGATCTCACGTTATTTCATCGGTAATCTTGCCGGCTGCGCACAGGCGGAAGTTCTCCACATTAATTGCGGACGTTACCACCACGGGCAATTCTGGGGCAGGTGTGTTTGACCCTGAGCATGAGTGCTTGCTCGGCATCATGAGCCGAAAATTCACCGTAGCCGGCGCGGACATCGCAAAATATTTTGTTCCGGCGAGCGAAATTCACAAGTTTCTACCGACCGAGCTTGGAGAACAGGTGCTGATGAAGTGACGCCGTACAATAGCATCAGCCGCCACCTGCAGGTGCTCCGTTATGGTTGACCTCAGAAATATCCACCGTTCGCAGGAGAAGAAAAAAGCCGGCTCCGTCTAAACCAGTGTGGGTCGCACCCAGTGCATCCGTGCAAGTCTAGGTGCCGGCACCCGGCGCCTACACGGAAGCTACGCTAGGCTAAGCTAGGCCGCAAATCGCAGTGGGATTGCACCCGCCGCGACGCGGATGACGGGGTCGCGGCTCAATGTGCTTTCTTCGACAGCCATGCCCGGCCACATTTCCTGGCGGTCCCGCAAAGGGCGTTGGTCTTCCGACACTCGAACCCACCTTCGCAACACCGGCTCTTGCAGGTGCAACGTCCTACTACAGGCGTGGCGTTCAGCGATTCGAATGCGTTCGAAAACATCGCCGCTTCATTTTAAAATTAATCTAAGCGGTGCTAGCCCAATTGCGACTAAGGGTAACCACTCTCTTCGGAGTACCTTCTCCCTCGGCCGACCACACCCAATCCCGCTTGGGGAGGCGGACTGTTCCTTGTCTAGAATGCCGGCTCAGGGTAACACCTTCCAACCACTCAGCCCCTCCCGGCTGAGTGGGCATTGCAACCACATCAGACGGAAGATCCGGAGTGTAATGAATATTCTTGGCTTAAACGCGTTCCATGCCGATTCTTCAGCCGCTTTGGTACGAGACGGCAAACTCATTGCTGCCGCCGAGGAGGAAAGGTTCCGTCGCACAAAGCATTGGGCGGGATTTCCTTCGCAGGCCATCGCTTACTGCTTGAGTGAAGCAGGCATTAGGCTTTCAGATATAGACCACATCGCCTTTAATCAGGACAGCCGCGCCAATCTACTGCGGAAGATACAGTACACGATTCTAAATCTCCCGAACTTCAATCTGGTGCTCCAGCGGCTGCGGAATCGACGCTCGAGGGCAGGGGTTCCCGCGCTTCTTGAGCAAACGTTCCCCGACGAAAACATTCGTGCCACAATCCACCCGGTCGAGCACCATTTAGCCCACCTCTCCTCAGCATTTCACGTCTGCCCCTTTGAAGAAGCTGCCGTAGTTTCGGTCGACGGTTTCGGCGATTTCTCAAGTGCCGCTTGGGGCGTTGCCGCGGGGTCTGACATCTCGACCTACGGTCGGGTGTATTTTCCGCACTCGCTTGGCATCTTCTACCAAGCAATTACGCAATACCTGGGCTTCCCCCATTATGGGGATGAGTACAAGGTGATGGGTCTTGCCCCCTACGGCAGTCCTACATTTCTGGACAAGATGCGGAAAATTGTCCGCCTACTCCCAGGGGGCGGTTTCCAGCTCGAACTCAAGTTTTTCCGCCATCATCGCGAGAACATCGCATATCAGTGGATGAACGGGTCTCCCGAGTTCGGTGATTTGTTTTCGCCCGCGCTCGAGGATTTGCTGGGGCCGCGCCGAGCGCCGAATGCTCAGCTCGAAGAGCGTCATAATGATATCGCCCGCTCAGCTCAGGCGATGTATGAGGAGGCTTTTTTTCACCTCCTCGGCCATCTGCAACAACACTGCGGATTGACTGATATCGCGCTGGCCGGTGGTTGTGCCATGAATTCCGTCGCCAACGGCAAAGTACGACGGAGGACGCCGTTCCGACGGGTGTACGTGCAGTCAGCGGCGGGCGATGCGGGTGGCTCCATCGGTTCAGCTTTTGCTGTCTGGCACAAGCTCGGGGGCAAACGCAACTTCGTGATGGACCATGCCTATTGGGGACCGGCGTTCGACGCCCAAGAGATCGCCAACGTCGTGTCCGCACACGGATTTGATATCGCCGCTTCCAGGTGCACCATAGAGAGTATTGGCGATGAGACCGCGCTATGCCAACGCACCGCAGACGCAATTGCCAACGGGAACGTTGTCGGTTGGTTTCAAGGGCGAATGGAATGGGGACCGCGGGCTCTCGGCAACCGCTCTATTCTCTGCGACCCGCGTCGCCCGGATATGAAGGCTATGCTCAACGACAAGATTAAGAGACGGGAATCATTTCGTCCGTTTGCACCTTCGGTGATGGAGGAGGCTGTTGCCGAGTGGTTCGAGGAGGACGATGCGGTCCCCTTCATGATGCAGGTGTTCCAAGTTCGCGAAGAGAAGCGAAAGCTGATTCCCGCCGTTACCCATGTCGATGGCTCCGGACGCCTGCAAACAGTATCGCTCTCCACCAATCCGAGATATCACAGGTTGATCGAAAGCTTTCGCGCTCTCACAGGCATACCCATGGTACTCAACACATCATTCAATGAGAACGAACCCGTGGTGTGCAAGCCGGAGGAGGCGCTAGATTGTTTCCTCAGGACAAGAATGGATGCATTGATACTCGGCAACATATTTATCGCGCGTCGCAGTAGCGTGCGGGCGGATCCCAAGTACCTGAAAGTGCCGTTTGATTTAGTCAAAGAGGGCGGCCAACGACCGTGCACTTAGAGCATGTTCGACGTGATCGGAAACGGGGGAATTCCGGGCAGCCGCAGCATCGTCTGGCGCCGTCTGGCGCCTTCTCGGTCCTCATGGTGGTCTATTGCTCGGGCCAGTCTTCGGGGACGAAAACTCTGGTCGAACTAAAGTTTTCTTTTCCGGGCGGAAAAATTTGGCTGCAGCACCAGTCGGTCAATTCCTTTGCACCAGACAAGTTCCCCCCGCGGCACGCAGGGTTGAACAGAGTTTTTCAGCGCTTTGCCGACTAGTCACGCCGACCCGAATCCGATACCAGGAACCGGCTGAGCCAGTTTTGGTTTTGATTGTCAGATGCTCCTGCATCGCCAATATAGATGGATACTTCTTCTGCAGGCTACGAAAATCAGCGAGCGCACTCGCCTCCGACGAGTTTCCAACGAGCTGCACGCCCCATTCCAGCTTGGCCGTTTCATGAACGTTTGCTGCTACCGGTCGGCTACGCGATCGACTAGCGCTGATCAGCTTGTCGAGCTCCGGACAGGGCACGCCTTGCGGAACAGCTGCCTCAAGCCGAGGTTCGGCCCTCCTCCACTCATTGGCCGAGTGCCCGGTTATGATCAATACATAATCCTGCGTCTCCTGCGGCAGGTTGCGCCGGCCAGCTAGCCACTCCTGGACGCGCTTGGCACCGGCGTTATAGGCTGCCGCGGCCAAGCCGAGATTTCCAAAGTCCTTCCTTAAGTCACGCAACAGTTCTGCGGATTTGACGATGGCTTCTATGGGATCAAACGGATTCGCCAATCCACGCAAAACTGCTGTGCTCGGCATAAACTGAGCAACACCTTGCGCTCCGGCTCTACTGACCGCTTGGGGATCGAACCTACTCTCTTGCCAGATCAGCCGAGTGAAGAACTCAAGCGGTAACTCGTTTGCACGGGCCGCTGATTCAAGCGTTTCGCAAATACTGTCAAAAGAAGATGCAGAACCAGCTCGGTTCGGATGATCGGCTGGAGGTCGAGGTGGCGCTGATTGATGATCAGGGTTCTGCATCTGAACGATTCGTCTGGCGTCCTCAACTCTCAGTTCAAATGCAGCGGTTGGCGGGACGACGCTGGGATCAAGGCGCCACTGCAAAGCACCGAGCATTGCCAAGGTGCGCGTTGTTAAGGTCAGGGCGTGCATTACCATCAAGTGGGAATTTATCGCTTCTAATTTCCAATCACTGTCGCGTCCGGCACCTCATTCTCAGGCACCGCACAACACACTGTCTAAACGCCCTACCATGAACCCACGCGGATTCAACCCGGTGCCTGCTGAGGCCGCCGACATTCCGAATAAAAATTTCCGTTCGCTGCGGCAACACGTTCAAGGCATTGCACGGGTTCCGTGATCGGACCGGCAACGCTGAAATCGTACGCCTGCCCTTTAAGCACAAGTCCATAGCGCCCAGGGGGGAACGCAAAGTCGTTCTCGGGGCGAAGCAACAGCATCTCCGCGTTATCGTTCAGCGGCGCCACCCTTAAATCGTAAGAGGTGCTGCGGATGGTCCATTCATTTTCTAAGGTTGCGGTGCTGGCCTGGCCCCCCGCATCGAATGTCATGCCGCGGATGATCCTTGCGATCACCCTAACTGCGATACGGTCGGGCGCGCTTGCGGTCATATCGCGCCGAAATACGATGAATGAAATGCGGCCATTAGGAAGCATGGTCCGGCTCGCTGCCTTCACTGGCGTCGACATGAAGACTCTCGAATCCGGCACTCGCCCAGGCAGTGCTTCGAGCTCATGCAGCTCGCCGTTGCTAACGGCGTAAATGCCGTACACCGTCGGAAGGGGCAATGCTGCCGATTGTTGTTCGCCAGCGATTTGATTGTGAGCCGAAGATGTGACCATTAACGGCACTGGATCGGATGTCCGATTTTCGTTTGTGAAAGTCTCCACTGCCGCCGGAACATGAGACCGGAATGGCGCGACATATTTGCCACCAATCACGCAAGCCGCCACCACAATCGCAACAGCGGCAAAACCGATTCTAAGCAGCACTGCCGGACGAGGGCAGCTCAGCTCGTGCTTTCGGGTTCGTGCAAAGCGATCCGCAGACGTAAAGCTATTCCGATCGCCAGGAGCCTCACTCGCCGTACCCGTCTCATCGAGGATGAGAGCTGGACCATCGCAATCTTCCCGGCCACTCGCAACATGCGCCGAACTCACCAGGTCAGTGAGCGCGCGCAAAGAGTGCAATCCGTCCTCGCGCGAGGCATACTTCTCAACGTGTTGGACCGCCGTATCGAACGACAGCCTTAAGCGATCCAATTCCGGCATACTGAGCTGAGATTTTTGCTCCAAAGCGAACACGAGCAACTTAGTTCGCGCTAGCTCGTATACAATATGCCGCAATTGCGCTGGATCGCTCTTAGTAGAATCGATGGTCCGAGCGAGAACTAGAGCAAAATCAATAGCGGGATTATGAAGCGGATGTTCTAACAAAGCGTGTTGAGCCTCCGGGTCAGTTCGGAGACTGAGCTCGGTCTTATCTATCCAACTCGCCACGTTTGCCCCGCTTCCGAACTGATTGAAAATTCAGATAGACACCCAAAGGCGTAACTCTCGAATAAGCATTAAATTTCACAGGGCAGGAGCAACTGCAAACACAATGATCCACATGCAATAACCCCGGCACAGTGCTGCATTTCCAGGAGCAGAACTTAAGCCACGGAAATCTGGTACGACTTAGGCGACACAAGCCATCATCCACAAAATTGCTGGATCTGTGACTTACTAAGCACGCTCCATCTTACTTCTGGCAATCTCGGAAACACCATTTCCATCACAAGGCACTGGATGGCGGATTTGCCGCAACATGCAAGGCACAACCCGTGGCAGGTAACCCCCGGGAATGATCTTCTCTGCTTCCCGACGTCCACCAGCAGCCGTATTTCAGGGAGCTTCGGTAAAGCCGCAACCGTCTGCATCAAGGTAGCAACCGGGCGACCGCTGCTTGCAATTGTTGGCGGCATCGCAGGACGCCATGAGATTGCAATGCATCGAGCAAGTCTATAGTTCGTTGAAGACCAGGAGAAAAGTCGCTCAGAGTGCATAATGCGCTCGCTCATGACGCGAGAAGCTAAGCTATCTTGCTACGGCCCGCGAAAGCACCACCTTTGCGCTTGCAACGCCATTCAGCCGAGTTGTTTCAGGTCAACTGAGAGCGGTAGGCTGTTTATTATTGTTATGGAGTTCGCGCCGTCTGCTTCCCGGCAGTGGGGCGCCTCGAGCCTGCTTAATGTATCGCAGGAACTTTGGCGTGACCCACGGTGTCACCGATACGGCCACCCTCCCGTATAGCGGCTCCAATAGCCAACCCCGCCATACGGGCCGTACGCACCATAGAGGGAATGACAAAGGTATCTCTCCGGGCAGCGGCGTGGACACACCTTGTGCCATTCGCAGCCAAACCGCCCGCATCTCCAGGCAACCCGGCAGCTTGAAACAATCTCTGTTTTCACTGCCACGTGGCGGCGCGGCGCGAACAGCGCTTGCTCGTCACCCCAGCTGGCGCACGGTGCTAACAATGTGGCAAGGCCCACCGCCAAAGCTGTCCATTTTCGCATAATTGCCTCCCCCTTTCGGAACGCCCTACCAGATCAGCGCAAGTTGCCGCCCTACTAGCGCGTGGCCACAGGTGCCGGCGAGGCGGTAAGAATTGCAGTGTTGGCTGTGGCTCCGGCGAGAAGGTTTCGCAACGTCACCGCAGTGATAGCCGTATTAAGCGGGTCATTGATAGTGCCGTTTACAGTGCGGATATAATTCATAAATTTCGTTGCCTCGACCGAAACCGAATTCGAGGCATAGATCACGTCCTTGTTCCGCATCTCAAATGTGGTCGCAAGAAAATACCCGGCGGCGCCTCGGAAATTGAAGTTGTAGATAACCGGGATGACCGGCCCTTCAAATCTGGAGCAGTCGACACCCAGAGCCTCCGCTACTTCCCGCGTTTCGCCGCGATAAAGGAAAATGGCGGCTGGGTCGGCCTGAACATCAACCAGACCACCAGCCCTGGCGAGTGCCTCCGCAACTGATAGCCGCCAGGCTGCGAAAGGAAACTGTTGCTGAGAGCCTGTCGCCCCGAACGCCAGAAATGTTTGCGGCTCGCGGTAAATAAATATAAGATCATCAGGATGGGTCCAGATATTATTAGCGGGCTCATAGAGAAGCGCCCCAAAGGGAGCTATCGCTATTTTCCCCTGCCGCTCCAAGATCACCCAACTATCTTGTCCCGATCCTGACCCGACCACGCCGAGCGCCTGGGTTCCTCCGGCCCTGGCGATTGTATCTAAAAGACGCTCCGGTGCCACCGTGGCCGGCAACCGGCCTGGCCGTAGTACATCGCCAAGCACAGTGACAAGGGACGTTCGTTGGTCCACGGTCGAGACCACCACCTGCGGCTCAATAGCGCGATTCTTGAGAGCATCAACAATCGCCTGCTGGAGCTCGGTTTGGGTTCGACCTCGTGCTCGGATTGTACCCGCGTATGGAACAGAGATATTGCCGTTGACATCTACGGCTTGGTTAGGGATGGTAATAAAGTTACCGGGGCGAACACCGGCCTCGGCGGGAATAAACAGGCCGCCGGAGCTTGCTTCAAAAATGGTCACACTGAGAAGATCGCCGATCCCGAAGCGAATATTGGTCGGCGGGCGCCGATCGGTAAACGCGTTGACAAGCCTCAGCTTATTCTTCGCTAAAATTGCAACCACATCTGGAGTGACGGGAACAAAGGCGTAAGGGAAATTTTGGTTTTCTCGCCACGCCCATATATCCCAGCTCGACGGGCCGTTCGCTGGAAGGATTCCGCAGCCCGCCAGCATGATCAGCAGAGGCAAGGTTAACAAGAAGCTGCGAACGATACGCATCGCAATGGTCCCAGGTTGGGCTGATTAGACGTGATTATAGCGATGAAATCGAGGCATCCATGCAAATGGACCCCGTCCACGTACCCTGTTTGTGAGAGCACGTTGCGAGTTCGCCACAGCAAGTCGCACGCACTTCACGACTTGTCCTTATTTGGGACAGGTTTTTGCCTACAAGTCGCCCGGACATAAGCGCACGGCTCGTTCAATCGCATTGTCCACATTGCGGGACGAGCATCGCAAGCACAAAGCTGCAGGCCGTGATTGCAACTGGCATGCGGCGGACTTGCCAAATGGGAACTGCTACTCGAAAGCAATCTGGCGATATCGCCGGTTGAGCTCGCACCCACCCGCTTCTCTTCATAAGCCACCTTGACAGAACCTGGGTAGCCATTTGGCGCGCTGAAGGGGTAGGCATACCTCAAATAGGGGCGCGACCCCTCACCCACCGATTTTCTGGTGGGCTGCAAGGTACTTCGTAGATGATTCAGACGCGTACACATGATCGAGTAATCTTTCGGATCGCGTTAGCCGGCGGCGATCCGTGCCCGGAAGAAATTCTTCGTTAAGTGAGACGAACTGGAGCCTGCCCTCATGCTCGATGGTGCATGGTAGCTAGCTGCTGTTACCGATGTGATAAAACGCAGCTCATGCAACGGAACCACGTGTTCTCGTTAGCGGTGGAGCGGGATTTATCGGCGCACACTTGTGCCAAGGACTCCTCGAACATGGCGACGCGGTCTTGTGCGTGGATAACTTTATACCGGAACGCGAGACACAACGCAGAAACTGATCGCGAATCCTGTTTTTGAGATTTTGCGTCACGATATCTGCTTCCCGCTTTATGTCTTGCGCTTTTTTCGGTACTCGTCTCGCCTTTAGGTTGCAACCGGCCGAGGTGTCCCGCAAATCTTTCTCGCGTACAAATGGCTTGACCTTTTGGCAGGCCCCTCAAGGCCAGGCCCAGAACGCGAATTCCGGGCCAGAATGCGCGATGCTGTTGCGTCTAAATTCGATCCGGCATGGCTGACGCTACCCCAGAGCTTAGTCCTCCTGTGATACCCCAAACCGGAGCGTTAGATGCGCAACCGGGCCCCGGCTCAGCTTGAATTTGGAAGTCAGCGCTTCCTACACGTCGTGGACTGCGCAGCTGCAGATCGTCTGGACTTCCTCGGTCCTCGGTCGCAGCATGAATGTGGCGCTCAATGGCAAAGTGCCGACAGAGCGGGGCGGCGTCATCCCCCGGAGTCGGTTCAGCAGCTCACACCCCACCTCCGATTTTCCTCGGGATCTCTGCCCACCTCAGTGCGATTCCGACAGGATGTGGCCAGCATGCAACAGATTCTTTGGAGCGAGAGTATTATGGTCAGTCGGCGGGGTCGGGACCCCAGCCGGAGCCAATGTCATGCGTACCTTACCAACCGGGGCGGCGCTGGCCCTATTTTTCTTCGGTTCGGCTGTGGCGGCCGATCTCCCAGTTAGCGTGCCTCCATACGCGCCACGTGCAGCTGCTGTTTTGCCATTGTACGACTGGACTGGTTGTTTTATCGGGCCCAATCTCGGCGGCGGATGGTCGGGCACGACCTTCAAGGACGCAACCACACTGGCTACGTTAGGAACCAATAATACGGCAGCCGGCCTATTCGGGGGCGGACAAGTCGGCTGCGATTATCAATTTGGTTGGGCCATCTTTGGTGTCCAGGGGATGTTTGATGGAACGCCCGCAACTAGCCACAACATCTGGCCCGTTCCGGTCGCGGTCAACACGACGAGAGTTCGTTGGCTTTCGACGCTAACGTTCCGGCTCGGATTTGCACCAACGCCCGCACTGCTGTGGTATCTCCGCGCCGGTGGGGCATGGGTCCGCGATGCTCACACCGTGGAAACTCCTGCCGGGCAGCCATTGTTCACTGCCGACCCGACGCGCAGCGGTTGGACCGTCGGAGTCGGATTCGAATGGGGGTTTGCACCAAACTGGTCATTGTTTGCCGAATACAGTTATGCCGACTTTGCAACTAAAACCGTTTCATTCACGCCAGTGAGCACTCAGAGCCTGGAATTGAGCACACGTGTTCCAGGCGTGCCATTTCCCCAGTTCGCGGCCGGAGGTGTCTTCCCGATTAATATCCGCCAGAACGCAAACTTATTACTGGCTGGAGTTAACTATCGGTTCCACCCGGCATGGCCTTGGTGACAACTCGGATTCACTTGCAATGACGTGCTGGTGACTGGACAGGATCAGACGTCGGCGGCGCATGTAGATCACGAGCCCGGTCTATGTGCAGGGTGTTGTTCGGACTAGGCATGGTCGCGCCATTGAGCGCGAATGTAAAGGCGCCGCGGATCCCGGCACTCGTCACTCCAGCCTCGTACTCTTTTCCCATCGCAATGATCGTCTTTGCGAACTCCGTTCCATCCTCTGGCTCTCCTAGCAGCCAGACGCCAATTCGTCCTGGATCAATTGAAGGGCCGGCTCCGTAGACCAGTGACGTTGCCGACTCAGAAAATACAAGCCACTGGCGCAATCTCATGCCTCCTAAACAACGCCTAATTCGCCCCGCTAATTCCCACTCTCAAGCCGCTCTCGGCCTACTGCCAGAATGGAATCTGGCCGATCTTTATCTCGGCACAGAGGATCCCGCCGTAAAACGTGATCTCGACCGCGCCGCTGCCGAATGTTTCAGCTTCGAACAGGCCTACCAAGGCAAGCTTGCGACGCTTGCCAGCGGGGCCGATGCCGGGAATACGCTCGGACAGGCACTAAAGCGCTACGAGGCGATCAACGACCTAGTCGGCCGGTTGCTTTCTTATGCCAGACTTGTTCATGCGGGCAACACACTCGATCCACAGCGCGCGAAGTTCTACGGCGATGTACGGGAGCGCCTCACAGCTGCTTCGACTCACCTTGTATTTTTCACACTCGAGCTCAACCGCCTGGAAGATGCGCAGCTCGAAGCTGCCATGTACGATCCAACGCTCGCACATTACCGGCCGTGGCTAAAAGATATTTGCAAAGAGAAGCCCTACCAGCTCGAGGATCGCATCGAGCAGCTGTTTCAAGAAAAGTCCGTGACGGCTTATTCAGCCTGGGTACGCCTGTTCGAGGAAACTGTTGCCAAGCTGAGATTTAAGGTCGGCAAGAAATGGCTTGCAATCGAACCGACGCTGAATTTGTTGCAAGACCCGAGCGAGAAGATGCGCAAGAATGCGGCACAGGCCCTCGCCAAAACCTTCACACAGAACTTGAGAACTTTTGGGCTAATCACCAACATCCTTGCCAAGGACAAGGAAATCTCGGATCGCTGGCGCGGCTTTGCCGATGTCGCCGATGCAAGGCACCTCTCGAACAGAGTGGAGCCGGAAGTGGTCGCGGCACTCGTCGAGGCGGTGCGCGCGGCCTATCCGCGGATTTCCCACCGCTATTACGCGCTCAAGGCGCGCTGGTTCGGCAAGAAGCGACTGCCCCATTGGGACCGCAACGCTCCGCTGCCGAAGCTCGAAACCCGCACCATCGGCTGGAGCGAGGCCAAGGCCACGGTGCTCACCGCCTATGCCGCCTTCTCGTCGGAAATGGCGGCAATCGCCGAAAAGTTCTTCAACAACAACTGGATTGATGCCCCGGTGCGACCGGGAAAGTTGCCCGGGGCCTTCTCGCACCCGACTGTGCCGTCGGCGCATCCTTACGTGCTGCTCAATTATCAGGGGAAGCCGCGCGACGTGATGACGCTTGCCCACGAGCTCGGCCATGGCGTGCATCAGGTGCTGGCGGCCCCGAACGGAGCCCTCATGGCACCGACGCCGCTGACGCTCTCTGAAACCGCAAGTGTATTCGGGGAAATGCTGACATTTCGCAAATTGCTCGCGAACGTCGACAACGAGCAGCGCAAGGCAATGCTCGCCGCCAAGGTCGAGGACATGATCAACACGGTGGTGCGCCAAATCGCATTCTACACTTTCGAACGCAAAGTCCACGCACGGAGCGGCGAACTCACGACCGATCAGCTCAATGCGTTTTGGCTGGAGGTGCAGCAGGAAAGCCTAGGGCCGGCCATCGATTTGCGGCCAGGCTCCGAGACCTTCTGGGCGTATATTCCTCACTTCGTGCGTTCACCGTTCTATGTCTATGCCTATGCTTTCGGCGAGTGCCTGGTGAATTCGCTCTATGCCGTTTACGAGCGCACCAATGAGGGCTTCGCACAGAGCTATCTCGAAATGCTCGCGGCCGGTGGTAGCAAGCATCATTCCCAGCTCCTCGCCCCATTCGGGCTCGATGCCCGCAATCCCGCATTCTGGCAGCACGGGCTTGAGGTGATTGAGCGGATGATCAGGGAGCTGGAGGCGCTGGATTAAGCGAACAAAAATTCCGGGCCAGTGGAAATCGAAAGCTACTTTCTCCGGTCAACAAAATCGGCAATTCGGCCCGCTTGATCTTTTACTCGTGCGCCCGGGCGCAGTGATCAAGCGCATCAGCCCGCCGCCTTCGAGCATCCAAGATTAGCAATCAGGCGCCAATGTTGAGAGGAAGGATTTTGCTTGGATGTGAGAGAGAGAAATTGAGCGCTCGAGGGCCCGAGCTATGGGCGAAAGTTGGTGACGGCGTGAAGACGTAACGGGCGTGTTCAATGCCTCGACTTCTCCAGCAAAGGAGTGATACGCCGTGTGAGCGAGACTAACGTTTTCCAACTTTGCCAGCCAGGAAGTTTTATCGATCCGCTGACGGAGGTGTTGCGCGACGGCGCGCGAACGCTCCCGGCGCAGGGTGTCGAAGCTGACGGGCAACCTTACTCAGCAGGTATTCGCCAACGGCTGTGGTCGTTGCCACGGTATTCGCGGATGGCTGCCTCCCTCCCGGACTATGGACCGGCTTGCCGCATGATCAACGAGCGCGACTCCTTTATAGGCCAGCTGTGAAATGCTGCCGCGAAGTGATTCCTTGATCAATCAGGCTCGAAAGGAAAAGCCGCCCGTGGTGAGCCGAGCGGCTTAGACTCTTGAGAATCTCAATATCACGACTTTCGGACCGGCTTCTTCGTACTCGGTTCCGTCCTCACACCTTCCGTGCAAGACTCCTTCCCTGCCCAGAGCGCTCCTCGCAGCGCCCGACAGAAAGCGTCATCCTGAGCCCGATTGTTTCGAAGCATTTGGTCTTCGTCAGCTCTTTCGTTCGCAGCTTCGTTCCATTTTATCATGATGCCCTTCCCCGTTTATGCGTTACGAGGTTCCTGAGGAGCGCGCGTTTTCTCCTGTAGTTCCTCGCATCCATCCTACCTCATGACGTAATGGCGGCTCTTTTGCGGCGGCGGAGCAGCTCGGGTCGGAACTCCGCAGTGTTCGCCGGAGAAGGTCTACCCGATTGGTGCGGGGATTCCGCGGCGACGCCGCGCTCGTCGCGATGGTTGCCGCCTGCATCGCCGCTGGCCGATCGCAGAGCCAGCCATTACAGGCTGGCTTACGAAATGAGCGCCGGGCCTTGACATCTGCCCTGCCGCCTATTCCCGCCCGACAAAACACGGTATTTTTTGCATTGCTAGCGCCGGCTGCGGCCCCACTGCGCAGCACACCGCGACATGCAAGCGATAAGCCTAGCATGCGACTCACATATTGAGCGGCCACGCACATGCCGAGCGAACTCAAGGTGGACGTATGGATGAACGCATCGAGGCTTTCTTGTTAGACGTGCTCGAGGACGAGGAAAAAAAGTCGGACATCGTCCGCGAGAATACGCGCCGTTACCTGGCGACCTACGAAGACATGTTCCGCGCCGAAGAGGTGCAGGAGGACAAAAAGGAAGAGGCTGCCCAGAGATGTCGCGATTGGTGTCGCCAGCGCGTGCTGGAAGAAATTGATCAACGCGAAGGTACGCAAACCGCAGACCATCTGCGGATCGTTCTAAATGCGATCGAATAGTCTGCACCGGTCTCAACAGCACGAGATCGCCAGACGAGGAGAACCACTCACCGATTTTCAATTCTGGCCGAGCTGCGGCCATATGGACGAGCGCGCGCCAGCACTCTCCGGGTTTTAGGATCAGAAAAGACTAACCATCGGGCGGGGCTTTGTTCTCGTCCTCGGTCTTTGGCTTCGGAGGATCTTTGCTCTTATCCCGGGCGGCTTCGACTTGCCGTTGCTGTTGCCAGGCCTCGTATTCCGGGGTACCGGGCCGAGGCGGCACGTTATTTGGCAGGCCACCCGCCCAATGTGGTATTGAGTCCACGACGGTGTGGCTGACCTCCGCGCATGATGCGAGAACAGTCGCTGCAATTGCCAGCACCGCGACACGCGCCATGCGACCGGAACTCCAGCCAGAACGGGACCTGAACTATTTCCTACGTTTTGCTACCCAAGATGGTAGCTGTTCTGTACGAATGCTTTTAGGTCTGCCGGCCGCCAGCGGCAAAGGGAACCGATTCGGCTGACTAGCATTCGCAGCTTGCGGATACTCATCCTGGTCGCGCACGAACTCTCGATCAAGGGAGTCCAAAGTCGGAAAGCGCCTAGATGATTCGAACTGCTCCGACTGCACTGTCCTACCCCCCCGCCGGAAACTGTGCCCGTTGGGCACCCTGCCGCAAAAGTAAATCCAAATTGTGTCTCGCCCGCCTCTGTCGTCGCCCAAACAGAAGCCGTCATTGGGCAGGAGGGAGCTTCCACTATGGCCCTTTCGTCAGCGGCCGCCCCTCGAAGCGTGGCCATTGCAAGACCGCCATGGACCCAATCTCTGGGCTGCTGAAGATAAGCGCTTGCCTCCGAATAGCCGAGCGACAAGTTGACAGGCGGCTTGCAGTTCGTGGGATAGTGACCGCTTCGGTTAATCCGACGTTGTGGCTCACTGAATCGCAGAGCTGCTTGGCCTTCTTGCGCCGCCGTCACACTTCTTTGTGCGCGCAGCGTCCTCAATGAGCTGCAGCTCCTCGAGAGCTGGTACGTGATCGCCCTCGTAAGCGAGCACATTGACGACTGCCCTCCCGGGCTTTGCTCGGCTCTATCCATCAACTGTTGAGCTCCTGCTCTTTATTCATCCAGCCCTGGCGTTGTCTGCCGAGGCCGTCGCAAGTCGAACACTGGTATTTCGCTGGATCCGCAAAGATGGTCAGCCGGTTGTCGGCAACGACGAGCAGCCCACAATGACGTGGCGAGCGCAACAAGGACATCAGTACGCAGCATCGGTTCAATTTGCATGCGATCGACGCGCTCCGCATGGCGAGGGAATGCGCCGTAACCGTGACGGCGTAAAGAGCCAGTTAACATTCCAATAACGATTTGGGCCCACATCTGATGCGTCTATGAAATCGCTTGAGGTAAACGCATGTTGTACACTATTGCGCAGGCTGCGAAGGCAATGGCCGTCGAACAGTCCATTATTCTCAAGGCCATTGAAGATGGTCACATCACTGCGACGAAGGACGGTTCGGGTGAATGGCACGTCGGGGATGGAGAGCTGAATTTGCTATATTTGTATCTTGCACGAAATTACTGCAAACAACACTTGCAAACAGACGCACAAAAAATCCACGCAAGCAGTCAAGAACCTCAGATCATAAACATTGCCGGAGGCAGAGTTGAGCAAGAGCGAAGGGAGACGCGGAGAGGAGCGGACCGGGCGGACGCTGCTCCCATCATGTCTCCAACGACGTCAACATGGCAGGATGAGATCAGGATAGATGATGGGGACAGAATTTCTGCCTCAGCTTCACAGCGTGCTCTCCAAACAAACCGCGTTCGATTCATTACAGCTACGCTGTCACTGGCACTCGGCTGCGCTGGCGCGGGCTCATTGTATTTTCTCGGCCGCATTCCGGTTCTGGAGCAAAACGCCAGACCTTTGAGTCCTGTAGTGGATTCTGAAAAAACAAATACACCTGTGGCTACGGTGGTGCCACGTCCAGAGGAAAAAATGGTCAGTAATGTCGTATCAGCGGGCGTCAAAAACGTTTCTCAAGAACACAGCTTGCCGCCCGCGGTTACACAGCACGTGTCCGCCCCATCGCACAGCGCAACAAAAAAGGACCCAGCGAAGGCCAGGCGTAATCTCGCGCCGGTTACCGAGACTAGACCGACTAGTATACCAGGCTGGACAGTGCGCAATGTTGTTAATGGGATTGCAACGTTAGATGGCCCCGAGGGTACATGGAAAGTCGCACGTGGGGATACTGTGCCGGTACTGGGAAAGGTCGAGTCTGTGGTGCTGTGGGGAAACCGCTGGATTGTGGCCACTAGCAAGGGGTTGATCACGACTCCCTGATTCTTCTTAGGTGATACGGCGGGCAGGCCGCTCATAGCCACAGGCCCCGCATAGCAGTAAACAGTTCATCGACAACTTCTAGGTAAGGTAGCCTCAGCCGCTCGGCTCAGTCCAGGCCACGTGTCCTCGAGGACACAGTACGGCACTCTTTTGATGGCCTCCGATGGCCTCGGTTCTGAGACGCGCCGGAGAGTACGCTCCCTCCGTCCCTCTGCAGGCCGCCCTCTGCAACAGGCGCGTGCTGACCGGGTCGTGATGCCCGGTGTTTCACTCACCGTTCACACGACATTGACTTAAGCACCCGCACGCTCAGTGCAGTTCCCGGCGGGGTGGTCGTCGACTCTCGCTCAGTCGCTTAGAACTTGTTCACGGCCGTCTTAAAGAACGCTTGCCCAAGAAAGGGTGTCGCCATTTCCATACAAGCCGGCGGAAAAAAATGCCCCGCCCTTAAGGCGGGGACAGGCTAAATCCGTTGGGGAGAGGGCCCCTAAGGATGCTCTCCCTCTTAACGCAAGCGATGCGGGATCGAAAATCGTCCAGAGGTATCAATGAGCTAGTTATAAGTATTGGCGCAGCTCATCCAAAAGTCCTGTTATAAAGATAACGGGTTCCGCCGCCGCCCAGCAGGCGATCCGCGTACGTGACGACCAACATCGCGCAGCTGCGTCGCCAGGTGGCCGATCTGCGCGGCAGTTACCGGGGCCGACCGCGCCAACCATGCCAGCGCGTCCTGAAGCACCCGATAAGTGGAAGAATTCGTGTGGGGGGCTGCGAGTGACATTCCCCTCCCTGGAACGCGGCCGCCCGGCGCGCATAGCCATGCTGAACGGGGCATCCGTGGCCATGCTGACAGCGTCGATGTTTCGTCCTGTCGCGCGCGGTGACGTTTTATGCGCGGGCAGCACGACGCACGAAGGTCATGGCACCCGCGGCGCCACACAGCGGAACCACGTACTGAAACTACGACCCTGGCTGCGCAGTAACGCTCGATCAGCTGGGCCATAACCAGCACGCATTGGGGGCTACGTCAGGACGGTTACCCCGGTTTCCAGACCCCCGCGCACGGTGGCCCGAGACACCGTTGCGTGCGCGGGGGTATTAGCCATGGCACGATATCATGCGTCAAGAGGCGCTATGCAAGCGCGTGGTCGCCCATCGCGGCAGTCCGGACACTGGCGCGGCGACCCAGGGGCCGCCGCGCACCGTCTTATCTTGTCTTGCTGATGCAGTGTAGTTGTCTTGGCCTCAGGCTGTTTTTTGCCGCCGACGTCGGGCGAGGGCGAGCAAGCCGCCGCAAGCCACGATCAGGCCCGGCAGGCCAGCACCAACGATCGGGCCGGGAATAGCGACAGTGGAGTCGTTAAATGAGGCATTGATCTGGCTGCCTGGTCCCGCATTCTGCGTGTAGGCCGCGGAGTAGAAAACCGGCGTCGGGTCAAATCCGGTTCCCACGGTTTGCGTAATTGTGCCGCTGGCCGTAATGCCGCGGGAATCCGGTCCTATCGTGACCCCAGTAACCGTCAGATTTTCAACGAAGGACAGATTCTGTCCGTTTAACGTCGTCGTAAACGACTTCGTGAAAGTAGAAGCGAGAGTAACCGGCGTGGGGCTGGTTAGGGTAATAGTTTGACCGGTCACCAACCCAATGTTGTTTGCGAGAATGCTGGTGACATTGTCTGGTGCGCCCGGTGTAATGGTGGTGGCTGTAGTCACGTCGCCCGTGTTAGCCGTCAAGGTGCCGAACGGTACAAAGTTGAACTCGGCGATGATCGGTATAGCTTGTGCGCTACTCATTGCTGCTACCGCAAGCGCGGCCGCCATTGCGCCCGTCGTGATGCTGCTACGAAGCATGGGTCGCCTCCTTGCGCTGCCAACTAGAACTCTTCTCACATGACGCTCCGTACCGAAACAGTTCTTCATATTCCTCAAACCCCTATATGCACAGCCCCTCGCCCATGGAGCCTGACACCCCGATGCGGTGTTGAACATCGTGCCAAGGTATCAATATGTCAGTTATAAGTATTGGCCCAGCTCATCCGAAAGTACTCTTGTAAAGTTCTCGTTTTGGGCCGTCGGCTGGGTTCGAAGCGTGCTAGCCAAAAAAGTCCGAACGATATCGGCAAAATCGGCGAGCGCTGAATTTTTGACCTGGTTAGGTCTTTACCGCCTCATCCCTGATCTCACCGATCGCGGGAGAGGATAAGCCTTAAAGGACCAATCTCGATTGGCTTTGCCTGGCAGCGATGGGATTGAACGCCTGACCGGGCCCCTACCTGTTATGATTATTGCCTGAGAATGCATGCGCGGAACGGTGCGCTCTTTTTCGCACCGATACGGCGTATCTCCCAGGTTTCCTTTCAGGAACGACATTTGGCACGACGACCGTGTGATGGAACGCCTCCCAATTCTCCGGGGACAACTCCCCTAAATCCTTCACGGTATAATTCTGCAAAAACTTGTCGGCATAAACGTCCTTGTGGACCGGCTGAACCTGGAGGAAGGGAACATCGCTGCGGAATTCAATCGGGACGTCGGTTTTGACAATCCGCACGTTGTCAAACAAGGGGCCGAACCAGCTGTCGGTCTCGATGATACCTTCAAGCATCTGATACGAGACGCTGCGCGAAAGATTGGCCACGCCGCGAACCAGCAGACTCCAGCCCGGCGCAGTTTTTGCGATACAGCCGGTCCATACCTGTAATCCGCCCGGTTGAATGGACGGCGTAAGGAACGGCGGCGAAAATCCGCGCACGTTCGGCGGCGCGACCTGATTGAATTGGTCGCTAAAATGCGGGTATTGCACCGCGTCGCGGGTCAGCGGCAGCCATTCGTCGACCCCGTCATACGACCAAAGCATGTCGTGCCCATCCCACACCACTTTGAAGCTGATCGGGAGGAACACGTACCAGCCGAATGCCGAGGCGCTGGTAATAGCCTCGCAGTAGCGCAAGGCACGCGCCGGAATGACGCCACCGACCGCGCGGTCTGCCCTTTGGGGCGGGCGTCCGTTCGGCACCAGCTGAAAAAATTCGACAAGCGGGCTATCGGTCGGCTCTGCAGCGGCCATCATCCGGAGTCACTCTTGGGGCAGCGCGCCGGCCATTAAACATTAATATGGGCCTACGGGAAATATCGGCCCGCGGAGCGCATCACGCTCCGGTACAACGCGGGCAGCCGCTGTGTGCTAGCGGCGCGCGAATACCGGGGCGCCGTCGCCCAGTTGCACCGTGCCCTGGTTGTGGGTCGCGGCATCGCGCTCGACCTTGTCGCCGCGACGAACCGACCGCGGCGCGAATACCGGGGCGCCGTCGCCCAATTGCACCGTGCCCTGGTTGTGGG
>JBKPOZ010000236.1:0-30696 GCA_046733355.1 Pseudomonadota bacterium
AGACCCTTGATGGCATCCTCGACGGTGATCTTGCCGCCGGCCTTCAGTCCCAGCTTGGTCGGGTTCTGAACCGCAGCATGAATCGAGACATCGAGCTGATTGTTGAGCTTGAACCTGCCTGCCTCGATCTGCTCGAACAGCAGGTAGAGGGTCATGATCTTGGTGAGCGAGGCCGGATGGCGCGGCGCGTCCGCGTTGGATTCGTGCAGCACCTGGCCCGTCTTGTCGTCGATCACGATCGCCGCATAGGGGGGATGGTAGTTCGGGCCGTGGATGGCGCGCTTGTGCTTCTCGCCTTTGTGCGGCCGCGCAAGTGCCGCGTCGTGGGCGGCGGCTGCGAGCGCAAAAAGGGCCACGAGACCCGCAACTGCGAAGCGCTGCCAAGGCAACACTCGAGCCAAATGCATGAGGACGCCCCCCGCCAAGCCTTTTGTCTTTGGTCAATTAAATCAAGAAACCGGGGCGCTGGCTGTGATCGGCATGCCACAGTGCACGGAAAACGTCCGCGCTGGTAAACGCGCCGGATACACCCATATCCGAATACTGTCTGCGCTTCCTCGTGGCCCGCACCGGAAACAGCATGGCCGATCCCGTTGCACGTTTCGCCACCCGCTTTGCCTACGGAGCAACGCAATTACCCCGGGTGGCTTGGTATGTCGGACATGACCTGGTCATGCGGCGTCTGTCGCGGGCGCAGCAATCCCGACCTCGGACGCGACGCCCGCAGGCCCAAACCGACAGGCCGGTGCCGGACCGCCGGGAGCTTTACGCCGACATGGCGCGGCTTTTTTGGCAGGACCTGTCCAATGTCGAAGCCGGCATCTATCCGCTCCCCGCGGATCACGATGGTTCCTTGCCGATCCTCCTCGACCGCTCCCGCCTCTTCTTCTCCGATCTTTCCCGCGTTCACCGCCGGCGCGAACGCGGCGACTATCGCGAGGTGGTGGGCGAGGCCCCCGAGCGGAAGCGGCCCGACTATTACCTGCAGAACTTTCACTTCCAGTCCGGCGGCTGGATGACCAGGGATTCCGCCCGCCGCTACGACACCCAGGTCGAGGTGCTGTTCAAAGGAAGCGCGAATGTCATTCGGCGACAGGCGCTGCCGCCGTTGCACGAACTGTTCGCCGGACGCGACCAGCGCCGCCTGCGGCTCCTCGATGTCGGTTGCGGCACCGGCCGCTTTCTGGATTTCGTCAAGCAAAGCTGGCCGCGTCTGCCGGTGGTCGGGCTCGACATGTCGGAAGCCTACATTGTGGAGGCGAAGGCGCATTTGCACCGCTGGTGCTGGACGAATCTCCTGGTCGGCAATGGCGAAGCCATTCCGCTCCCCGATGCAAGCGAGGATGCCGTGACCAGCATCTTTGTCTTTCACGAGCTGCCGCCCGAGGTGCGGCGAGCGGTCATGCGCGAAAGCGCGCGCGTGCTCAAGCGCGGCGCGCGGATGGTGATCGTCGATTCGCTGCAGCTTGGCGACGAGCCGCGCTACGACGGCATGCTCGATCTCTTTCCGCAGAGCTTTCACGAGCCTTATTACCGCAGCTATGTGCGAGAAAATTTTTCCGAGCTGGCGAGAAACTGCGGGCTGAAACCTGTTCGCGCAGTGAACGCCTTCATCTCGAAGGTCATGGTGTTCGACAAGCCGTGAAGAAACGCGGTGCGCTCCCTCTCCCCGCAGGGGAGAGGGTTGGGGTGAGGGGGTCACAAGTAGTACTGAGAGAGTGTAGCCCCTCACGCTGACCCTCTCCCTACGGGAGAGGGAATCCGACTGAGATTGCCGCGCGTGCCCAGCGCATTGAGCCGAGGCGCAAACCGGGGCAAAGTCTGCACGCGAATCATTTCGAGCCGGAGCGGCGATGAATTTTCGCGTGCATCGCGGGGACCTGCCGAATTTGTCCCGCTACGCCGTTTCCAGCGTAGCGGTCGATACCGAGGCCATGGGCCTCGAGCCGCACCGCGACCGGCTTTGCGTCGTGCAGCTGTCGCCCGGGGACGGCTCTGCGGATGTGGTGCAGATCGTGCCCGGTGCGGGCGCGCCACCAAATGTTACGAAGTTGCTGGTGGATGCGTCGATCCTCAAGATTTTTCACTTCGCGCGTTTTGATCTCGGTTCGCTGCAGCAAGGGCTCGGGGTGATGCCGGCGCCCGTCTACTGCACAAAAATCGCTTCGCGTATTGCCCGGACGTATACCGACAAGCATGGGCTTAAGGATCTCGTGCGTGAGCTCCTCGGCATCGACCTGTCAAAGCAACAGCAACTTTCCGATTGGGGCGCCGAAACGCTGAGCGATGCCCAGATTGCCTACGCGGCTTCCGACGTCGTGCACCTGCACGCACTGAAGGAGAAGCTCGATGCGATGCTGGTGCGCGAGGGCCGCGCATCGCTCGCGCAGGCTTGCTTTCGGTTCCTGCCCGATCGCGCACGGCTCGACCTGGCCGGCTGGGCCGCCGAAGACATCTTCGCTCACTCGTAGCGCTGTCTGGAGCCGGCCGAAACGCATGATATAGACCAGTTCGCCCCCTCACCCCCTCGTCCCCGCGGAAGCGCGGACCCAGTCCGCTTGCGGGGGAATGAGAGGATCAAGACCGCATCGCGCCTAACCTATTGCATTTTGCAGGTTTTTGCCGCACACCAACGGTTCCCCATGCCGCGCCCGGGCCATATTTGGGGAGGACTATCAAGCCTCGAAAAGCTAGTATGCGCGCCTTCGCCTGATTCTTGCAGGCGATCGGCTGGGGGATCGGCTGTTGACCGTCATTGGGGATATCGACCCGCGAGACGCGCGCGCGTTCATTCGTTCCGGGCGTTCGGACCAGGAGCGGGCATTTCGCGCCGCGCTCCGTCATAGCCGGCGCGTGCGGTTCTTGCGCCTTGCCATCCCGGTCGCAATCGTCGCCGGCCTGGTCATAGCGACCGTCATCACCAGTCTTCTCAACCCCCTGCGCATGCTCGCCAAGCTCCCCGTGGATATCGGCTCCGTGGTCGTCTCCGGCACGAAAATCATGATGCAGCAGCCGCGCGTCGCCGGCTTCACCAAGGACAACCGCCGCTACGATCTCACCGCCCAGGCCGCCGGACAGGATCTGACAAAACCCGACCTCGTGGAGCTGCAAGGCATTCACGCCACGATGGAGACTAAGGACAGCGGCCAGTTTGATACGACGGCTCGGACCGGCTTGTACAACACCAAAACGGAACAGCTCACGCTCAGCGACAACATCGTCGTCACTTCGGGCAACGGCTATCGCGCCTTGCTGAGCGAGGCGGTGCTCGACGTCAAAGCCGGGCACATTGTCTCCGAAAAAGCCGTCGAGGTCACGACCGCAACCATGAGCATCAAGGGCAACCGGCTGGAAGTGCTCGAAGGCGGAGATCTGATGCGCTTCGAGCGTGGCGTCACGGTCGTGCTGGTGCCCGAAAGCGCCGCGCCGGTCAGCAGTGCCGAGCCACGCAAGCGATGAGCGCGCCGGCAACATTTCGGCCATTGCTGCGCGGCCCGGCCATTGGTCTGGCGCTGGCCGCCGCGGTTGCGCTCGGCGCCGCCCACGCGGCCGCGCAGAAGAACCAAGGTCCTCCCAACGCGCTGCAGGGTTTTTCGCAAAACCGCGACAAGCCGGTGAAGATCCAGGCCGCCTCGCTCGAAGTGCGCGAGAAGGACAAAATGGCGACCTTCAGCGGGGACGTGCAGGTGTTCCAGGGCGATACCGAGATGCGCTGCAGGTCGCTGGTCGTTTTTTACGAAGAAGGCGCAGGCAAAAACACGCTCAAAGCCGCCGATCCCGGCCCGCGCGGGCAGCAGGAAATCAGCCGCATCGAGGCCAAGGGCGGCGTGGTCGTGGTGCAGAAGGATCAGCACGCGCAGGGCGACACCGCGTATTTCAACATGAAGGAGAACACGGTGACTCTCGTCGGCAATGTCATTGTCACGCGGGGGCAGGATGTCCTGCGCGGTCATCGGCTCGTGGTCGACCTCACCAGCGGCGTCTCCAAAATGGATCAGGGGCGTGTCGAAGGACTTTTCCAGGCGGGGTCTCGCAACCAAGAGAAGAAATAACCGCCTAGTGTCCCGATTCCGAAATTCGTTTCATTGTGCGGCAACTCATATACGAATTTCGGAATCGAAGGACACTGGCAAAGCTTTGAGTCTAGTGTGGCTTTGGTTCAGAAGTCCGCAATCGGGATCGCCGCAAGAATGATGCGGACTTCTGAACCGCCACACTGGGCGTGACGGCGATCCAACTCGGTATCGAGGCGAGGGCGTGCTCAACTTTCTTGGCCTGTGGCGAAACCGCCGCCCTCCTCCTCGGCGCGCACGCCGTTCCGGCAATGGGAAATGGCAGGAGCCTGGGGCGCGCAGCGCGGCCCCGGCAGAAACGGGCGCCCCGGTCATACGCCAGCGCGAGCGCCCGGCGGCTCGCCGCGAGCCGCAGCAGGGCTACCTCGCCGCGCATGGCCTTGAAAAAAGCTATGGCGGCCGCAAGGTCGTCAATGGCGTAAGCCTTTACGTTCGCCGCGGCGAGGCGGTTGGCCTCCTTGGGCCGAACGGGGCCGGCAAAACCACGGCGTTCTACACCATCACGGGGCTGATCAAGCCTGACCACGGGCAGATCGAGCTCGATGGCAAGGTGGTCACGCATCTTCCGATGTATCAGCGCGCGCGCCTGGGCATTGGATATTTGCCGCAGGAAGCATCGATTTTCCGCGGCCTCAACGTTGAGGAAAATATTCGCGCCGTGCTCGAAGTGGTGGAGCCTAATCGACGCCGTCGCGAGGCCGATCTCAAATCATTGCTCGACGAGTTCGAGATCGCGCGTCACCGCAAAACGCCGTCCATAGCCCTGTCAGGAGGCGAGCGCCGGCGCGTCGAAATCGCGCGCGCGCTTGCCAGCAGGCCTAACTACATGCTGCTTGACGAGCCTTTCGCCGGCATCGATCCAAAGGCCGTGGTGGAGATCCAGAAGCTGGTGCGCCGGCTTACGCGGCGCGGCATCGGCGTGCTGATCACGGATCACAACGTGCGCGAAACTCTGGATCTCACCGATCGCTCGTACATCATTTATTCGGGCCAGGTGCTTATGGAAGGCCGCAAGGACGACATCATCAACGATCCGGAGGTGCGGCGGCTTTATCTTGGCGAGGACTTCCGCGCGTAGTAGCCCGGATGAGCGACATCCGGGGCTTCTGTCCCGCATATCGCTGCCGCTCGTGCGGGCTACGATTTCACCGCCCGCGGGCGCCCCCACCGAACATTTTCAGCACCGCGTCCGCCGCGCGCTCTCCCGAATCCCAGGCCCCCCCCACAGTGCCCCAGAGCGTCTCGTGCGCCGCTTCGCCGGCGAAGAACAGGCGGCCGGCAAGCGGCTCCAGCAGCACCTTGCGCGCGGATTGTCCCCCCGGCACGGCGGCCGACGCGGCCCCGAGCGCCCACGGCTCGTGATTCCAGCGCGTTGCGTGCCGGCGCTTGATGCTGCTCTTCACCTCGGCCCCGTAGAGGCCGGACAGCCATTCGATCGCGAAATCGATCATTGCGGCTGTGCCCTTGCCGGAAAGCTCGCGCCCGAAACTTCCGCAAATATCGACCATGCACAGCGTCGAGCCCGAGGCATTGGCAAAGATTGCTGCCGTCTGCCGGCTCTCCGTCTTCTCGAATACCAGATCGTCGGCGCGCAATCCGAGTGGATTTCCCGCAAATTCCAGCGCCACGCGATCATGGCTCCCGAGCCTGAGCTTTGCCGCGGCATCGAGTTGCCGCTTCGGCAGATCGGGAACAAACTTTATGTTTCCGCTGGCAAGCACACCCATGGAGACGGTGACAATGGCGGCCGCCCCATGGAACTGCCCCTTGGCCGTTTCCACATCCACATTGCCTCTGCCCCAGACGATCCGGGTCACCGGCGTGGCGGGCTGCACGGGCCCTACGGGTGCGAGCTTTGCCAACAGGGCGCCGAGGCCCTGGCGGCAGAACACCGCATTGTCGCGCTCGGCCGATCGGGCGAGATCGACCGTGGAAACCTCCGCAAGATCCCGACCGCACGCATAGGCTCCAAGCACGAAATCGACTGTCGGGCGCCAATCGCCGAGCTCCTTCGGCAGCACCTGCGCGCATGCGACGTCGCTTTTGCGCGCGACATCCGCGATGGCGGTATTGGCCCGCACAAGCTGCGCCAGAAAATCTTCCATCTCGCCTTCGCGCGCGTAACGACGGCCAATGCGCATGCGCTGCCCCGGCGGAGCCGGATATACATCGAGGGCCGCCTGCGCGGCGAGCTTGGGCACGGGATTGATATCGGCCAGATAGAGCCAGTGCGCGCCGCGGTCATAAGGAACAGCGAAGGTGCTGGTGTCGGTAATGCAGCGTCCGCCGATCTGTTCAGCGGCTTCGAGGACGGCAACGCGGCGGCCGGCCGTCACGAGCTTGCGCGCAGCCGCAATGCCGGCGGCTCCGGCGCCGACGATCACGACATCGACATTGCCGGAGCGCGGCACCTCGGGCGCGGGGCGCGGTGCCGCCCATGCCGATCCACCCGCGAGCGCCGCGGAACCGACAAGCAGGGATCGGCGGCTGAACCGTCTCATCACACCAGTGTTGTTTTCACCGTATTAGCAGCGAGGCCTGCCCTAATGCCAGCTGAACGGCACGCGCGGCGGCGTGCATCTGGTGGAGCATGATCCTTTCCGAAAACCGGTGCCCACCCCCGGGTCAAAGCCCGAAGGCAAGCTGGATCATGCTCATATGGTGAAGGCCGTTGCGCTCGCGCTCGGGCAGATGCTGTCGCCGCCGTTTCGTGCCGTGCTGACGAAATCCGTGGCGCTGGCATTGCTCCTGATTGTCCTTCTCGGCGTCGGCGCGCATCGGCTCCTCGTCTGGCTCGCTTCCTTCGGCGAGCATTGGATGGATACAGCGCTGGGGACGAGCGCGCATACGTTTGTGGTCGTTCTCGCCTGGATTTTTTCCATAGCGGCCGGCCTTGGCATCCTGGTCGGCTCGGTCCTGCTGATGCCGGCGGTCACCGCGCTCGTGGGCAGCTTCTTTGTCGACGAGATCGCGCTGCAAGTGGAGCGAGAGCACTATCCCGCCGAGCCGGCGGGACGAGCGCTCCCTTTCGTTCCGGCGATGATGCAGGGCAGCAAGACCGCGCTTCTCTCCGTACTCGTCTATATCGTCGCGCTTCCTTTCCTGCTTTTTGCCGGCCTCGGCGCGGTGATCTTCTTCATCGCCAGCGCCTATCTGCTCGGCCGCGAATATTTCGAGCTCGCGGCAATGCGTTTCCACCCGATCGGCCAAGCAAAGGCGCTGCGCCGGGCGAATCGAAGCATGGTGTTCGTCGCCGGACTGTTCATTGCCGCCTTCGTGTCCATTCCTCTCGTCAATCTCGCAACCCCGCTGTTCGCCATGGCGCTGATGGTGCACGTGCATAAAAACGTGATGCGACGCGCTTGAGCTGGTTGAGCGTTATTTCTGCGGGATTTTGGCGATCTCGGCGCGCACGGTGCCGTTCGCCTCAGCAATGACCCGCAACGTCTTCGCATCATATTCGAGGTCGGCAAGGCGCAGGTCGTTTACACGCGCATCGACGCGGATACCGTCGTTGCGCTGGCGGAATTCGCTCACCGCTGCATCAATACTCTGGCGCGCGATGGTCGCGATAGGTGCGATCTCGATGGCGGCATTCTCCGCCAGGAGCTTTTCCAGATAGGGCACGGCCGCGCGTGCGGCGATTCCCAGCATCCCGAACACCGCCTCCGACTGCACATCGAGCTTGATGTCATTTAGGCGGAGCACCTGGCGCTCGGGATCGAGCGCCGGCCTGCCCCACAGATAAATCGTTGCGTTTGCCCCAAAGCCGAACCAGCTCTTGTTCTCGTTCGCGCGCAGGCCTACGGCGATCAACAGGCGGTCTCCCGACGCCGCGATCTCCACGTTCTTCACCGTCGCAGTGAACGCACTCGTCCTGTCGTCAGGGAAGACCTTGCCCTGGAGCTGGGACGTGAGCGTGCGGCTTGCTTCAGTGAAAGGAACATCGATCGGCACGGCAAGGCTGAACCGACCTTCGTCGACCTCGCGAACGATCTCCAGTTGCTCGGGGAAGGGGCAATCGGGCTTTGTCTCACTGGGGAGGATGCGCGTTTCCGCCTGCATGCCCAGTGTCAGCGTGACCGCGGATTCACCGATGCGGGGTTGCGCGGCAAACGCCCGCACCGGCCGCACTTCGAGCCACAGATTGGGCATGCCGGGAGCGGCAGCGCCGAGGGATATGGAGCGGCAGGCGCGCGCCCATTCTCGTCGCGCCGCAAGCTCGATGAATGGATCAGAGATCAGACGCGATTGCAAAAGCGCAACCTGCTCGTTGAGCGCCCGCTCGATCATCGGTTTTACCGCGTCGGGGATGCTGAGCTGCATGCCCATGACTGACAGCGACGCATTGTCGAGCGTCACCTGGGCGTCCAGATTTGGATCGATCCTCCAGCCGCCCATGAGCTGCGGCCGGGCATTCACCGTGGCGCTGCCGCGGATGTCCGCGCGTTGCTCGAGATTTTCCGGCTGCCGTCCCGGCTCACTGGGGCGTGGCGCAGAATTGCCGCCCAGGAACCCGCTGATCAGATTGGATATCCCGCTCGAGAGATCGCGCATGTCTCCGGTGCCGAACTGCCCGGAAGCGCGAAACGAACCGCTCAGGGGAGACGAGACCGAGAGCCTCTCGGGCGCTCCCGCAATCGCCACTGCGCCGCGATTAACCGACCAGCCGAAATCCGCCTTACCGAGCACGGGGATGGGCGGCATTTCGGCCTTCCCGGCGAATTCACGCGGAGCATTGGCCTCAAGACTCTCCCGAATGGCACTGAGCGTAATCGCAACCGGGGTCACCACAACGGAACTGCGCGTGACTGGCGCAAGCGGCGGCACCGAGCTCACCGCCGGCCGGTGCGCGGACCGCCCAAAGAACTCCAGGCCCCAAAGGACTGCAAAAAATGCAACCAGAGCGATCCCCGCTCCGATCGCAGCCGTTTTCCAGGAGAACCGCATGCGCCTGATCCGTGATGGCGCCCCCGTTTGCCTTATCTAGGCTAGCGATCATGTCGTGAGGGAGGCAGTCAGAGCCGTCTTGCCGGGCCACTTGCAGAGATCAGCGATGATGCATTTCTCGCAGGACGGCCGCCGGGCAACGCAGACATAGCGTCCGTGCAGAATGAGCCAATGATGGGCATGCAGCTTGTATTTCGAGGGTACAACCGTTTCGAGCTTCATCTCGACTTCGAGCGGCGTCTTGCCGGTCGCAAGACCGGTGCGGTTCGCGACACGAAAGATGTGGGTGTCCACCGCAATCGTCGGCTCCCCGAAAGCGACGTTGAGCACCACGTTTGCGGTCTTGCGCCCCACGCCGGGCAAGGCTTCCAGCGCTTCGCGGCTGGGGGGTACCTGGCCGCCATGCTCCTCGACGAGCTTCCTCGATAGCGCAATGAGGTTCTTGGCCTTTGTGCGGAAGAGTCCGATCGTCTTGATGAAGCTCTGCAGGCGCGTTTCGCCGAGAGCGAGCATTTTGGCGGGCGTATCGGCAATTGCGAACAAGGCGGGCGTCGCCTTGTTCACCCCGGCATCGGTTGCCTGGGCGGAAAGCACCACTGCAACAAGCAGTGTGAACGGGTTAATGTGCTGCAGCTCTCCCTTGGGCAACGGATTGGCCGCGGCAAAGCGCCGGAACGCTTCTTCCACCTCGGCCGTTATCCACTGTGGCAAATCGCCTTGCGCCGCGCGATGGTCTGCGGCCAAACGTTTGCGCGCCGGCTTGAGCTGCGCGGCGGTGCCAGCGCGGGCGTGACGGACGGACGGACGCAGTGCACGTGCCGGTTTACCGCCGCGCCCCGACTTGCGGAGAGGTATCTTGCGCGGCATGGTTTTTGTATAATGAGCATCATGGCGAGCGACAACGAGCCCGTCCACGAACCGGCGATTTTTTCCGCGGTGCTTACGCCGCACCGTTCGCTCAGCCGGCACGGCTTCAAATGGCTGATGATCGTGCTCGCCGCCATCAGCTTCGCCAGCGGAATGGTATTCGTGCTGGCAGGCGCGTGGCCGGTATTCGGATTTTTCGGGCTCGACGTGCTGCTGCTCTACGGCGCGTTCGAGCTCAGCTACCAGCGCGCCAAAGCCTACGAGCAGGTCACGGTGACTCCTTCCGAGCTTACGGTGCGGCAGGTAAGCCACCGCGGCCGGGTTCGCGAATGGACGCTCAATCCGCTCTGGGTGCGGCTCGACAAAGTCGTGCATGAGGAATTCGGGATCGAGCGCCTGTTCCTCGTGTCACAGGGGCGACGGCTGGCGATCGCGGCCTTTCTCGGGCCGGAGGAAAAGGAAAGCTTCGCGCATGCGCTGCTGGCAGCGTTGGGGGAGGCGAAGCGCGGTCCGACGCGCAGCGTTTTCAGTTGAGCTCGAGCCTGGAAGCCACGGTCGAGTCGGCGTTTAGCCGATAGATCAGAGGCACGCCCGTGCCGATCTCGCGCTTGACGATTTCGGCCGGCGAGAGGCGGTCGAGCACCATGACCAGCGCGCGCAGCGAGTTGCCATGCGCGGAGACGAGCACGCGCGTGCCGCGCAAGACCATCGGCAGGATTTCCTGCAGATAATAGGGGAGCACACGCGCGGCAGTGTCCTTGAGGCTCTCGCCTCCCGGCGGCGGCTGATCATAGGAGCGACGCCAGAGGAGCACCTGGTCGGCGCCCCATTTCTTGCGCGCGTCATCCTTGTTGAGACCGACAAGATCGCCGTAGTCGCGCTCATTGAGCGCCTGATCCTTGAAAACGGGAATGTCCGTTTGCCGCAGCTCATCCAGCATCAGCGTGAGCGTGCGTTGCGCGCGGATCAGCGCAGACGTGAATGCCACATGGAAATGCAGGCCTTGCGCCTTCAGTTTCTCTCCCGCGCTCCGCGCCTCGGCGATGCCCTTCTCGCTCAGGTCGACATCTCTCCATCCGGTGAAGAGATTCTTGAGATTCCACTCGCTCTCGCCGTGGCGGACGAGGACGAGCAGATGATTTGCTGATGCGGCGCCGCTTTGCATTTCCGATTCAATTGAGATTGAGCACGTCGGCCATCGTGTAGAGTCCCGGCTTCTGCGCGCGCCCCCACAGCGCCGCGCGCAGCGCCCCGCGCGCGAAAATCATGCGGTCCTCCGCGCGGTGGGTGAGCTCGATGCGCTCGGCCGGACCGGCGAAAATCACACTGTGCTCGCCGACGACCGAGCCGCCGCGCAGCGCGGCAAAGCCTATCTCGCCGCGGCAGCGCGCGCCGACCTCGCCGTCGCGCGCGCGCACGGCGTGACGCTCGAGATCGACGCCGCGGCCCGCAGCCGCCGCGCGGCCAAGCATCAGCGCAGTACCCGAGGGGGCATCGATCTTCCGGTTGTGATGCATTTCCAGAATTTCGATATCGAAATCATCATCGAGCGTTTGCGCAACGCGCTCGACGAGCGCGGCAAGCAAATTGACCCCCATGCTCATATTGCCGGATTTGACGATAATCGCGCGCTTGCCTGCCTCTGCAATGAGCTTCTCGTTCTCGGCAGAAATGCCGGTCGTGCCGATCACGTGCACGGCGCCGGCGCGCGCCGTGAGCTCGACAAAGGCCATGGTCGCGGCCGGAATGGTGAAGTCGAGGAGCCCATCGGCCTCGGCAAGGAGCGGCGCCAGATCCCGGCCGACCGGCACACCGTTGCTGCCGAGCCCGGCGAGCTCGCCTGCATCGCGGCCGATCACCGCCGAGTCCCCCGCTTCCACTGCGCCAGCCAGAATGACGCCTTTGGTCGCGGCAATCGCATGGATGAGCGTGCGGCCCATGCGCCCGCCGGCGCCCGCCACGATAAGTCGCATGTCGGACATGACCTTGGTCTCCGGACGCGCGGGTATATCGATGCGGGCATGGCAAGGAAAGCTGGCAGGGGCGTAGCCCGGATGAGCGCAGCGAAATCCGGCGCCTTTTTTCCCGCATGTCGCTGACGCTCATGCGGGCTAGGATTTCGTCTCACTGGCCCAGGCGCTCAGATTTTCCGGCGCCAGCGGCGCGAGCGCTCGCGCAGACGGCGAAACGGCGTGCCGAGGTAATGCTTGCGCAAGAACTGAAGTCGGCCGAACAAGCTAACCGGCATGGGATCATCAGCCGGAACGTACCAACTGTTGAGGCCGGTACGGCGCACCCATTTGTATCCTCTCCCCGTCACGTATCGATGCAGGCGCAGATCCAGCGCGAGATCCTCGATGAGCATGAGGCGCGGCTTCCATTTGGCGAGATCGAAGCCTTCGAGCACCTCGATCTCGTGCGTCTCCACATCAATGGAGACGAAGTCGAGCGGCGCAGGCGCCCTGGCGTCGGTCAGAATTTGATCAACCGTTTTTACCGGCACTTCGATCACGCCCACGCGGCGCATGTCGGGGACGGCAAAACTCGGATCGAAGGAGGCATGAATGCCGCTCATGTGCGGGGAGCCGGCAACGTGCAACGGCAAGGACTTGCCGGCGTTCACGGGTGACGAGCATGCGACGGCATACACTCTGGCGCGCCGGCGCCGGCGCAGCTCCTCGGCGAGATCGGGCTGCGGCTCGATCAGAATGCCGTCCCAGCCGAGCTGCTCCAAATGCCAGCTTTGCGAGGCGAGCTGCGGATCGTTGGCGCCTATATCGAGGAAAAAGCCGCGCGACGCGCGGCCGAAGAACGCCTCCTTCAGCTCATTCTCGACATGATGTGGGAAGATTGCCTTCATCGCAGGCTCCGCGGCTAAAGTCGCCACTTTCATCCCAGACGCGTCGTCATTCCCGCCAAAGTCCAAAGGACCGAGGGCCGGAATCCATAACCCCAGGCCCGTGGTTATGGATTCCGGGCTCGCCGCTCCGCTCCGCTACGCGGCGCCCCGGAATGACAGAGCGTTCATGGCTGCGGGCCGTCATAGCCTTCGACGACGAGCAGATCGGCGTCGCTCCTGCCCACGCGCAGGCGCAGCGCCTTCTCGTATTCCGGCGAGCGGTAGCACGCGAGTGCCGTCGCATAGTCCGGAAACTCGATCACCACCATGCGGGAGCGGAATTTGCCCTCCATGCATTCGGATTTGCCGGCGCGCACCAGGAACTTTGCGCCGTACTTGCGAAGCGGCTCGGCATTCGCTGCCACATAGGCCTTGTATTCCTCGGGGTTCGTCACATCCACATTGGCAATCCAATAGCCTTTCGGCATACGTCTTTTCTCCTCGGCTTGCAGAGCGATTTTACGGCAGCGTTGCCGTGATCTCGGCGACGATTGCCTCAGCCGCCGCCTTTGGATCCGGCGCAGCAAGGATTGGCCGCCCGACGACAAGATGATCGGCGCCGGCGGAAATCGCAGCGGCGGGCGTCATGACGCGCTTCTGGTCCCCCGCGTCTGCGTCAGCCGGCCGAATGCCCGGGGTCACCAGCACCATTTTGTCACCCACGACGGGGCGGAGCACCGAAACTTCGTGTCCCGAACACACGAGCCCATCAAGGCCGATATCGCGGGCTTGCTCGGCGCGCTCGCGGGCGAGCTCGGTGACGGTGAAATCGTAGCCAGCGGCGGCGAGATCCGCATCGCTGTAGGAAGTGAGCACGGTGATGCCGAGGAGACGCAAGTCCGTGCCCGCGCACGCGTCGACGGCTGCGTGCATGGTTTGCGGATAGGCATGCACGCTCAGAAATGCGGCGCCGAGCCGGGCCACGCTCTCGACGCCTTTCGCCACAGTATGGCCGATGTCGTGCAGCTTCAGATCGAGAAAGATGCGCTTGCCCGCGCCCGCCAGCGCGCGCGCAAAGTCGATGCCGCCCGCAAAGGCGAGCTGAGAGCCGATCTTGTAGAACGAGACGGACTCGCCGAGACGCGCGACGACGGCTTCCGCTTCCGTCACGGACGGCAGATCCAGGGCTACGATCAGACGCTCGCGCGCTCTGAGCTTGGCATCCTCGGCAATGTCGGTTTGGTTCATCGGCCGGCTATTTTCCCGCAAGGAGCCTTGCCGTTTCGACGAGCTTGCGCACCAGCGTCTTGAGCTCGCCCGCTGCACGGTTGTCCCTGAGTTGGTCCATGTCGTCGAATGCTTGCTCCGCGTGGGGGACGCTCACCTGCTCGGCAATGACCAGAGCGCGGCAGCCGACCGCGAGGATCTGCCGCAGCGCGAGGAGCGATTGCCGCGCGCCGGAGCGCCCGGGCGAGGCGCCGGCAATAGCAAAAACCCGGTTCTGGTACGCAGCGAGAGCCGGCTCCCCCTGCGCGCGCACGGCAGAGATCCAGTCGATCGCGTTCTTGAGCAGCGGTGTGACCGAGGCGTTGTATTCGGGGCTGGCGATAAAGACGCCCTGATGCGCAGACATCATCTGCTTCAACCGCATGGCGTTCTCGGGCGGTCCCGCCTCCTCCGCCTGCTCGGCGTCATAGAGCGGAAGCGGGTAGTCGCCGAGCGAGATGCGCGTCACCTCCGCGTCTGCGAGCATCAGCTCCTTGGCCGCAAGCGCAGCCAGGCGGACATTATACGATTTTGCCCGCAGCGAGCCGGGAATGACGAGGATTTTCAATCGCGTCGATAGACCCAGACGCGAGCCGGCGGGATATTCCTCCACACCCGCTCGGATGCCTCGACCCGCACCCGCGTAAGCCGGCGCGGGATGGGGGCGACGGCGTTGTAGGTGAACTGGATGAAGGGCGCTGCCGGCGCCATGAGACCAAAGGCCTCAAACAGCAGGCGCAAGCGCGTGCGCATGGGCTTGGTAAAGAGCGGAAGACCTGAGACCACCGCCGCGGCGGGCTCACTGAGAAGACTCCCGAGCATGCGCCCCAGGCCGTAGGCGTCGCCATGCACAATGCGCGCCGCCGGATAGCGCGCCTGCAGCATGCGGCAGAATGTTGCGTCGGACTCGACAAGTACAAGCCGGGCGGGATCGATGCCGCGGTCGACGAGCGCCTGCGTTACTGCTCCGGTGCCCGCCCCAAGCTCCACAACGGCGCCGCGGCTTTGCGGGTCCACATAGGCAGCCATGATACGGGCGAGCGCGCGCCCGGACGGAGTGACGGCGCCGGTGGAAAACGGCTTGCCCAGCCAGGTACGTATGAAACGCACCTCATCGTCTAGTCTGATCCCGTTTTTTTGCTCAAAGCTGCGCAGCCGACTTTTGAATTTTTTCTTCTGCGATTGCAGGCTCTTTTCAATCTTTTGTTTTTTTTCCTCAAAATGATGCTCGATCTTGCGCTCGAATTCGTCCTTTCGAGCTTCGAGGCGCTGCAGGTGCATTTCGAGCCGCTTTTCCAGCGCGTCCCGCTTGAACTCGAAAACGCGTCTCTGCCTTTCGAATTTTCTTTCCAGGAGCTGCAGAGGGGGATTCGGCATTTCTGACCAAACAATTACAACGCAATGGCCGGCCGTGCCACCAACCTATCGGTAAAGGCGGCTTCAGGGAGCGTCAAGCGCCATTGCCTAGGCCGCACCGGAACGGCCGAGGAATTCCTTCACTTTGCCAAAAAAGCCCGCCGCTTCGGGTTGGGTATCCTTCGACGACAGGCGTTCAAATTCAGCCAAGAGCTCGCGCTGGCGCTTGGTGAGCTTCTGCGGCGTCTCGACCAGCACCTGAACGTACATGTCGCCCATTTGTTTCGAGCGCAGCACCGGCATGCCCTTGCCGTGAATGCGGAAGCGCCGACCCGATTGCGTTCCCTCCGGCACCTTCACGCGCGTCTTGTTGCCCTCGACGGTCGGCACTTCGAGCTCGCCGCCAAGTGCCGCGGTGACCATCGAGATGGGCACACGGCAATGCAGATCGGCACCCTCGCGCTGGAAGAAGGCGTGCGCCGTGATCGAAAGGAAAATGTAGAGGTCTCCCGCGGGGCCGGCCCGGGTACCCGCCTCGCCCTCGCCGGCTAGTCTGATGCGCGTTCCATCCTCGACCCCTGGTGGGTTTTTGTGGGTTTGGGTGCGCTCGCGCGTGACGCGTCCCGACCCCGAGCAGGAAGGGCAGGGACTGTCGATGACCTGACCGCGGCCGTGGCAGCTCGGGCACGTCCGCTCGAGGGTGAAAAAACCCTGGGCGTGGCGAACGCGACCCTGCCCGGCGCAGGTGGCGCAGGTCTTTGGGCGGGTGCCGGCCTTCGCGCCGGATCCAGAGCAGGCCTCGCAGGTAACCGAGGTCGGAATGCGTATCTGCGCGGACTTGCCCGAATAGGCCTCCTCGAGGCTGATTTCCATGTTGTAGCGCAGATCGGCCCCACGCTCGCGCCCGGAGCGGCCGCGACCGCCGCCCATGCCGAAAATGCCTTCGAACAAATCGGAAAAAGCCGAGCCGAAATCGTTGCCAAAGCCGCTGAACCCGCCGGGACCGCCATGCTCGAACGCGGCATGGCCATAGCGATTATAGGCCGCGCGGCGGTCCGGATCCTTGAGGATCTCGTAAGCCTCATTGATCTCCTTGAACCGCCCGTCGCTATTCTTGTCGCCGGGGTTACGGTCGGGGTGCCATTTCATGGCCAGCTTGCGAAAAGCCGCCTTCAACTCGGCGTCCGTGGCGTTCCGCCCGACTTCGAGAACCTCGTAGTAGCAGCGCTTTGCCATCCGCGCGTTCGATCCCATCGTCTCGGTCAAGAATCGTCCCCGATACTATCTGTACATTTTCGGAAAAACTGCACCCCCGGATGGCGCCGGGGGTGTTGACGAGGCGCAAGCGCTGACATGGCAAGCGCGCCTATTCGTCAGGCCGATTTCTTGTTCTTCTTGTCGTCGTCGACCTCGGTGAATTCCGCGTCGACGACATCCTCTTTGCCGCCGCCACCCGCAGCGCCGCCGGCGCCGGGGCCGCCACCTGCCCCGCTCTCCTGCGTCTGCTTGTACATCGCTTCGCCGAGCTTCATGGAAGCCTGCATCAGCGTATTGGTCTTGCCCGTGATCGCGCCCGCGTCATCGCCCTTGAGCGCCTCCTTGAGATCGGCGATCGCATTCTCGATGGCACGGCGATCGCTGTCGCCGATCTTGGAGCCATGCTCGCTCAAGGCTCGCTCGGTCGAGTGGATCAAGGCCTCGCCCTGGTTCTTTGCCTCGACCTGGGCACGGCGCTTCTTGTCGTCCTCGGCGTGCGCTTCCGCATCCTTCACCATGCGCTGGATATCGGCCTCGCTCAGCCCGCCCGACGCCTGAATGCGGATCTGCTGCTCCTTACCGGTACCTTTGTCCTTGGCATGCACGTTTACGATCCCGTTCGCGTCGATGTCGAACGTCACCTCGATCTGCGGCAGGCCGCGCGGCGCCGGCGGGATGCCGACGAGATCGAACTGCCCGAGCAGCTTGTTATCCGCAGCCATCTCGCGCTCGCCCTGAAAAACGCGAATTGTGACCGCGCTCTGGTTGTCCTCCGCGGTTGAGAACACCTGGCTCTTTTTCGTGGGGATGGTGGTGTTGCGGTCGATGAGGCGCGTGAACACGCCACCCAAGGTCTCGATGCCGAGAGAGAGCGGCGTCACGTCGAGCAGCAGCACATCCTTCACGTCGCCTTGCAGCACGCCGGCCTGGATCGCGGCGCCCACCGCGACCACCTCGTCAGGATTCACGCCCTTGTGCGGCTCTTTGCCGAAAAGCTGCTTGACGACGTCCTGCACCCGCGGCATGCGCGTCATGCCGCCGACCAGAACGACCTCGTTAATCTCTGCGGCGGAGAGCCCGGCGTCCTTGAGCGCCTTGCGGCACGGATCCACCGTCTTTTGCACGAGATCATCCACCAGCGCCTCGAACTTGGCACGCGTGAGCTTCATGGTGAGATGCTTCGGTCCTGAGGCATCTGCCGTGATGAACGGAAGATTGATCTCGGTCTGTGTCGTCGAGGAGAGCTCGATCTTCGCCTTCTCGGCGGACTCCTTCAGTCGCTGCAGCGCCAGCTTGTCCCGGCGGAGGTCGATGCCCTGCTCTTTCTGAAATTCGTCTGCGAGATAATTGACGAGGCGCATGTCGAAATCCTCGCCGCCGAGGAAGGTGTCGCCGTTCGTCGACTTCACCTCAAAGACGCCGTCGCCGATCTCCAGAATGGAAATGTCGAAGGTGCCGCCGCCGAGATCGTACACTGCGATGGTGCCGGCTTTCTGCTTGTCGAGCCCATAGGCGAGCGCCGCAGCGGTCGGCTCGTTGATGATGCGCAACACTTCGAGGCCGGCAATCTTGCCGGCATCCTTCGTAGCCTGGCGTTGCGCGTCGTTGAAATAGGCGGGGACCGTAATTACCGCCTGCTCGACCTTCTGGCCGAGATAGGCTTCCGCCGTCTCTTTCATTTTCTGCAGCACGAAGGCGGAGATTTGCGAAGGCGAATAGGTCTTGCCTTCCACCTCCACCCAGGCATCGCCATTGGACGCGCGCACGATCTTGTAGGGGACAAGCTTCTTGTCCTTCTCCACCATGGGGTCGTCGTAGCGGCGGCCGATGAGTCGCTTGACGGCAAAAATGGTGCGTTCGGGATTGGTGACGGCCTGGCGCTTCGCCGGCTGGCCTACGAGCCGCTCTCCGTCGTCCGTGAATGCGACGATCGAAGGCGTTGTGCGCATACCCTCGGCGTTTTCAATGACCTTCGGCGTCTTGCCTTCCATAACCGCAACGCACGAATTCGTGGTGCCGAGGTCGATGCCGATGACCTTGCCCATGTCTTATTCCTCTCCTCTATAGCAGGCCGGCCGGGTCCGTTTCGGCACCCTGTTGCGCGTCACGCATCCGTGCTGCCGACCCCTCAATACACATTCGATGCCGCCCCCTGCGGCGTCTCGGCTCCATATAGGAGGGCCGGTTCCGGTCGCAAGACACCCGCGCCCGAATTCGCGAGCATTATGAGGCATCTCGGCTGGTGCAGGCGCCGGGCGCGGGCGCCATCGCCGCGCCCTGGTCTGCCGTATTTTCCGCCCCATCGCTGGTTAGGATCGAGTATGGCTTTTCCCCGTCTCGCATCCCTGGTTTTTTTGCTGGCCGTTGCTGCGTCGCCGCTGCGCGCAGCGGAAGTTTCCTATCCGCCGGGCTCTCGCATCGGCCTCGTCCCTCCGTCGGGCATGGTGACCAGCAAAAGCTTCTTCGGCTTCGAGGACCCGGCGACGAATGCAGCCATTGCACTCGTGTCTCTGCCGGCGGAAGCATTCGCCGCTCTCGATGGCACGATGAATGCCGGCACGCTCAAGCGGCAGGGCCTCACCCTGGAGAAGCGAGAAGCGCTGTCGCTTCCCACGGGGCGTGCTTTTTTGGTGGTGGGCCGACAGGAAATCGACAATGTCAAGGTGCGCAAATGGGTGCTGGTGGGCGCCTCGCCCGGTCTTACCGCGCTCGTCACCGTGCAGGTGCCGGAGGCGGTGCGCAGTCAGTATCCGGACACAGCTATCCGTGCCGCCCTTGAGACGCTCGCCATCCGCACAAGCGTCCCCCTTGACGAGCAGCTCACCCTTCTCCCGTTCAAGCTGGGCGATCTTGCGGACTTTCGCGTGGAAGGAATCGTCCCGGGACGGGCCGTGGTGCTCACGGACGCGACAGTGGCCGGCCAGCCTGCGCAGATCTTCATCAACGTGGCGCCCGGTGGCCCCGAGCACAGTGCTCAACGCGAAGCCTTCGCGCGCGATGTCTTTGCCGCGGTGCCCAATGTGCGGGACGTGCGCATCACGGGCTCTGAGTCGTTGCGCATCGTCGGCCATCCCGGCCATCAGATCATGGCCCAGGGAAGGGATTCTTCCGGAATTCTTCCATTGACGCTGGTGCAGTGGCTCCGCTTCGGCGGCGGCGCCTATCTGCAGATCATCGGCGTTTCGCCGGCGGAGAGATGGCTCGATGCATATCCGCGCTTTCGCGCGGTGCGCGACGGCATTGAACCGCGCTAAGCGGGTTTTTGAGCGGAGCATGATCTTTTCCGAAAACCGGTTCCCACGTTTCGGGCTCATGCTCTAATTCCAGAACTGGCGGCTGGCGAGCCGCGCCCCTTCGGCCATGGCGGCAAGCTTGGCCCAGACCACGTCTCGGTCAACGGCCGATTGTCCCACCCAGGTGCCGTAGCCGCAATCGCTCCCGGCAATCACGTTCTCGCGCCCAACGAGCTTGGCGAAGCGCGCAAGCCGCTGCGCCACCAGCTCCGGATGCTCGATAAAATTCGATTTGGATTCGATGACACCCGGAATGAGAACCTTGCCGTCGGGCAGCTTGATGCGCTCGAACAGCGTCCATTCGTGCGCATGACGCGGATTTGCCGCCTCGAACGAGACCGCGCTCGGACGCGCCGCCAGAACGATGTCGATGATATCGGCGAACGCCACATCATGGTGGTGCGGGCCTTCGTAATTGCCCCAGCACACGTGCATACGGCACTGCTCGGACGGGATATTCGCCAGCGCGTGATTGAGCGCCTGGACATGCATTGCGGCACGCTTGCGAAACTCGGCAAGGCTCAAATCCGCGTACTGGATGTGCCGTCCCATCGCGAGATCCGGGCAATCGACCTGCAGAATTATCCCGTTGCGCGCGATGGTCTCATACTCGTGGCGCATCGCCTCTGCGATGGCGAACAGATACGCCTCCTGATTGGGATAATGCTCGTTGCGAAAGAACAGCGAGATCACGCCGGACGCGGCGGCGCTCAGGAAACCGGCTCTGGGACTTGCAGTTGCGAGTGCATGCTTGAGATCGTCGACGTCTCGCTGGGCGGCATCCGCCTCGCGCACCGCAATGGGCGCGTTGCACGCTGGCGTCTTGCGGCGCGAGCGGCCGGGATCGCCGAAAACGCGCTTGGCGAGGGTGGGGAATTCGGCGAGATCCTGATAAACGAAGGTGTTGCCGCTGCCGCCAAATCCGGCCAGGCGGTCTTTGATATACGTCGCGTAGCTCGGCTTTGACATTTCGCCGTCATTGACGATGTCGAGCCCGGCTGCGATCTGCTTGCCCACGACCTCGCCTACGGCCGAGCGAATGCGCGCGGCAAGCGCGCCCGCGTCGACCGGCACACCTTCCTCTTTCGCAAACATCATGCGCACGAGGTCGTCGGGTCGCGGCAGGCTGCCGGTGTGGGTGGTCAGAAATCGGTCCGTGCTGCGCAGCATGGACTGGTGTCTCGATTCCGAAGTTCGTTTCATCGTGCAGCACTCGTGTTTACGAACTTCGGAATCGAAGGACACCAGCACCTTATTGGTCTAGTGTGGCTTTGGTTCAGAAGTCCGCAATCGAACTCGCCGCAAACTGGTGCGGACTTATGAACCGCCACACTAGTGTGTAGCACGGATTAGCGCCGCACGGCGCCGCCGACGTTCAGATCGAGGAAATCACGCGGAGTGCTGAGGATCTTTCTGCAGGTCCTGAGCCGGCGCGCCCGCATTGTCATTGGCGGGCATTTCGGCCTTGGGTCCGCCCTTGGCGACCGCGACCAATGCGGGTCGCAGCACTCGTTCGCCGATCATGTATCCGGGCTGCTCCACGCGCGCGACCGTGCCGGCCGGGAGAGACGGATCGTTCACTTCGAACATCGCCTGGTGGCGATGCGGATCAAATTTCTCGCCCCTCGGCTCGAATTTCTTCACCCCGTGCTTCTCCAGCGCCTTGTGCAGCTCGCGCTCGGTGAGCTCGACGCCATCGAGCAGCGCCTTGACCCCGGCGTCGGATTTCTCGCGCAGCTCCGCATCGAGGGCCTGCAGGGCCCGATCCATATTGTCGGCGACCGCCAGAATATCCGTGGCAAAGGACGAAATACTGTAGCTGCGCGCATTCATGATTTCGCGTGCCGTGCGGCTGCGCAGATTTTCCATGTCGGCAAGCGCGCGCAGGAGCTTGTCCTTGTACTCGGCAACTTCACGTGCAAGCGCCTCTGCATCGGGAGCCGACGGTTGAGCAGCAGGAGCCTCTTCCGCGGCAGCAGCCTCTAGGCGCGCATCCATGCCTTGCGGATCGGACTTCGTTTCGGCCATTCGCTTGTTCCCATTGGCAAATTGTCGGCTGGCATATCAGCGCTCGGAACCGAAAAATCAAGGCGGCAAAAGCCACTTGCCGGTTCGTAAACCGCCGTCACAGCGATTGGTTCGAGCGTCAGGGAGCAATCAGCCGGCTCACCATTTTAGCCGTGTAGTCGACCATGGGAATAACGCGCGCGTAATTGAGCCGCGTGGGTCCGATCACGCCGATTACGCCGACAATGCGGCCGGCAGCATCCCGATACGGCGCGGCGATGGTCGATGAGCCGGACAGCGAAAACAGCTTGTTCTCCGAGCCGATGAATATGCACGCGCCCTCGGCCAACTCGGCGCGCCCAAGCAGATCGACGACACCGCGTTTTGTCTCGAGATCGTCGAACAGCAGGCGCACGCGTTCGAGGTCCTCGGCGGCCTTGAGATCTTCGAGCAGGTGCGCCGCGCCGCGCACGATCAGCCTGCGTTCTTCGTCTTCTCCGCCCGACCAGCTGGCCAGCCCCGCGGCCACGATCTTTTTCGTGAGCTGATCGAGCTCCGCCTCTCCAGCGGCAAGCGCCTTTTCCAGTGCAGCCCTGGCCTCATCGAGCGTGTGCCCGCGCACATGGGCGTTGAGAAAATTGGATGCCTCCGTGAGGGAGGAGGCCGGCAGCCCCGCCGCCACAGTGATGATGCGGTTCTCGACCTGCCCGTCCTCGGCAACGAGAATGACGAGAGCGCGCTCGAGATCGAGCCGCACGAATTCGATGTGCTTAAGCCGCACGTTCGACTTTGCGACCATTACCACGCCGGCCGCGCGTGTCAGTCCCGACAACATCCCGGACGCTTCGTTGAGAACCGCGTCCATGGACTTGCCGGCGGCGGCAACTTTTGCCTCTATTTCGCGCCGATCGGATTCGCCGAGATCGCCGATCTCCATCAGCGCATCGACAAAAAAGCGCAGCCCGAGCTCGGTCGGGAGCCGTCCCGCCGATGTATGCGGCGCATAGATGAGTCCCAGCTGCTCCAGATCGGACATCACGTTGCGAACGGAGGCAGGCGAGAGCGGCATGGTGATCAGGCGGGAAATGTTGCGCGACCCGACCGGCTCTCCGGTTGCGAGATAGCTCTCCACGATGTGGCGAAAAATGTCCCGCGAGCGCTCGCTGAGCTGGGCGAGGCTCACCTGACTTGCGCCAATGGGCACGTCCTGGGACACTCAAAGGTCTCCTTGGTTGCGCCGGGAAAATTGTCCATTCACTATTGGAAGTGCAAGGCTCGCGGTCGCGCGCGCCACGATCGCCAACAAACGACGCCACCCGGGGAGAAAACTGCTCATGAAGCGCTGGATCGTGCTTGCCTTCGCCCTCCTCGCCTGGAGCGGCGCAAAAGCCGAGTTTCCCACCAAGCCCATCACCATCGTGGTCCCGTTCGGGGCCGGGAGCGGTACCGACGTGGTGACCCGTATCATTGCCGAGCCGCTGGGCGTCGCCCTTAAGCAGAGCGTCATAGTCGAGGACAAGCCCGGCGCGAACGGGGCGATCGCGGCGATGCAGGTGGCTCGCTCAGCGCCTGACGGACATACGCTGTTGATGGGCACGAATAGTCCGCTCTCGGCGGCGCCCATGCTCAACAAGACACTGTCCTACGATCCGGTCAGCGACTTTGCGCCGGTCTCGCGGGTGGGGAGCTACACGTTCGTCGTCGGAGTGCATCGGGATCTCAACATCAAATCGGTGCAGGAGCTGATTGCCTATGCAAAGGCGAATCCCGGCAAACTGTCCTACGCCAGCGGCAACACGTCAGGCATCGTGGCCGGCGCTACGCTGAAGCAACGCGCCGGCATCGATATTGTGCACGTTCCATACAAGACCGTGCCGCAGGCGCTCAACGACGTGCTCGCCGGCAGGGTGCCGATCATTGTGAGCGACCTCACCCCCACAATGCCGCATGTGAAAGCCGGCACGTTGCTGCCATTGGGCGTGACCCGACTGCAGCGGAGTACGTTTTTGCCCGACGTCCCCACTTTGCACGAGGCCGGCGTAACCGAGTTCGAAATGGACTCGTGGGCTGGCCTGGTTGCTCCAGCGGGCACGCCCCCTGCCGTCATCGGCAGGCTTAATGCCGAGCTGCGCAGGATCATCAACAGCCCGGAAGCGCAAGCGCGGTTCGCATCGGCCGGGTTCGAGGCTTTTTCCAGCACGCCCGAGGAGCTTGCCAAGTTCATCCAGGTGCAACTCGGAAAATGGACCCGCATGGTCAAGGAAGCCGGCATCGAGCCAGAGTGAGCCTTCTCACCCTTGTTGGGTTTTGCGCTCCCACCTAAAAGCATCCGCGCCTAGAGCCGCCCTACAGCGGACCTGGTCCGGGAGCATGAGCATGCGGCCGAGCCGCCGACAGCCCGATGAGCTGCGTGCCGTCTCGCTCGAGCGCGGCGTCGTGAAGTACGCGGAGGGCTCGTGCTTCGTGAAATTCGGCGACACGCACGTGCTGGTCACGGCATCGCTCGAGGAGCGCCTGCCGCCATGGCTCAAGGGTCAGGCGCGCGGCTGGGTCACCGCCGAATACGGGATGTTGCCGCGCGCTACCTCCGAACGCACGCGGCGCGAAGCTTCCACCGGCAAGCAGACCGGCCGCACCATCGAGATCCAGCGCCTCATCGGGCGCAGCCTGCGCGCGGTGCTCGACCTGCCCTCTCTTGGCGAGCGCCAGATCACCGTCGATTGCGACGTCATCCAGGCGGATGGCGGAACGCGCACTGCGGCCATCACCGGCGCATGGGTTGCGCTGCACGATTGCATTGCCTGGATGAAGGCGCGCGACATGACGCGGGGCGAGCCGCTGCGCGATCACGTGGCGGCGATCTCGTGCGGGATCTGCGGCGGCACGGTGATTCTGGACCTCGACTACGCGGAAGATTCCGGCGCGGAAACCGACGCCAATTTCGTCATGACGGGAAACGGCAGGCTGGTCGAGGTGCAAGGCACGGCGGAAAAGATTCCGTTCACCGAACAGCAGTTTTTGGATCTGCTTGCGCTCGCAAAGCGCGGCCTGATGAAACTTGTCGACCTGCAGAAACTGGCGGTGATGTGATTAGCTCCGATGCGGCCGGCAGCGCGGTGCAGAGCGCGCATCGGCCGATTGCGGGCCGTGTGGTTGTGGCAACGCACAATCCCGGCAAGTTGCGAGAGCTCGTCGAGCTGCTGCAGCCGTACGGAATCGATGCAGTTTCGGCGCGTGAGCTTGGGCTCGAGGAGCCCGAGGAAACGGGCATGAGCTTCGGCAGCAATGCACGCCTCAAGGCGGTTGCGGCGACGAGCGACGGCCTGCCTGCGATCGCCGATGATTCAGGGCTGAGCGTTGATGCGCTCGGGGGCGAGCCGGGCATCCATTCGGCGCGGTGGGCGGGAAAGGAAAAGGACTTCGATCAAGCGATGCGCATGGTCGAAGACAAATTGCGGGCGCGCGGCGCGCGCGAGGCCGCGCAAAGGCGGGCACGTTTTGTCTGCGCGCTGTGCGTTGCCTGGCCCGACGGACATGTCAAGGAATTCGAAGGCCAAGTGGAAGGAACGCTGGTATGGCCACCGCGCGGAGACAAAGGCTTCGGCTATGACCCGATGTTTCTGCCCGACGGCCACGCGCGTACCTTCGGTGAGATGAGCAGCACGGAGAAGCACGGTCTGCCTCCCCACGGAATGGGGCTGTCGCATCGCGCGCGCGCGTTTTTGCAGCTTGCGGAGGCATGCCTTGCAAAGCCCTGAGCCCACCGATGCAAGGACACTCGGCATCTATGTGCATTGGCCGTTCTGCCTCTCCAAGTGCCCGTATTGCGACTTCAACAGCCATGTGCGCCATGCCGCGATTGACGAGGCGCGTTTTGCGCGCGCGTTCAGCCGCGAGATCGCCACCACGGCGGCGCGCATTCCGGGCCGGACCGTGTCCAGTATCTTTCTCGGCGGCGGCACGCCTTCGCTCATGCAGCCGGCGACCGTTGCGGCCATTCTGGATGCAGTCGCACAAAACTGGACCATCGCGCGGGACGTGGAGGTTACGCTCGAGGCCAATCCGAGCAGTGTGGAAGCGGCGCGCTTCCGCGGCTATCGGACAGCGGGCGTCAACCGCGTGTCTCTCGGCGTGCAGGCGCTCGACGATGCAGCGCTGAGAGAGCTTGGCCGGCTGCATTCGGCGAAAGAGGCGCTCGACGCCGTTGCGGTCGCGAACTCGCTCTTCGAGCGCTACTCGTTCGACCTCATCTATGCGCGCCCGCAACAGTCAATCGAAGGATGGCGAGACGAGCTCACGCGTGCGCTCGTGCATGCGGGCGAGCACGTCTCGCTCTATCAGCTGACAATCGAGCAGGGCACGCCGTTTGCGCTCCTGCACGGGAGCGGAAAGCTGGCCACTCCGGATGAGGAGCAGGCGCGCGCGCTGTTCGATGCCACGCAGGAGATTTGCAGCCGCGCCGGGCTGCCTGCCTACGAAGTTTCAAATCACGCGCGCCCCGGGGGCGAGTGCCGGCACAACTTGATCTACTGGAAGGGACATGAATATGCCGGCATCGGCCCGGGCGCGCATGGACGGCTCGACATCGGCGCGGCCCGCTATGCCACCGCAACCGAGAAGCATCCCGAGGCATGGCTCGCGCGCGTCGAGGAGCGCGGGCATGGGCTCCTTACCGATGAGACGCTCACCGAGGAGGAGGTCGCGGACGAATATTTGCTCATGGGCCTGCGTCTTGTCGAAGGCATCGATCCGGCGCGCTTTGCGCGTCTTGCGGGACGCGCGCTCGACGCCGAGCGCATCGCGCTCCTGCGCGCGCAGGGCTTGATCGAGGCGACGAGCCGCGGAACGCTGCGGGCGAGCCGCGCGGGTTTTCCGGTGCTCGACGCCGTCGTCGCCGATCTCGCGGCTTAGCCGTTCAGCCGTTGTTGTGACGAGCGCCGATCTCAGACCGTCGTCCTGAGGTGCTCGGCGCAACGCGCCGAGCCTCGAAGGACCGGCAAGAGAACCGGGGCCGCATCCTTCGAGGCTCGCTCACTGCGCTCGCTCGCGCCTCAGGATGACGGCGTGAGAGATGAAGTAGTCTAGATTAGCTCGCGGATGCGCCGAACGATTTGGGAGGCGGACTGATGACCTGGCCTCCACTCGGCGAGACGCGCAAGACCGCCAGTCCGCGCTGGTTCGTGCCATCCGGCCGGAAGCGGAAAAGTCCGTCGATGCCGGTGAACCCCGATGAATTTGTCAGCACATCTTCGGCAAAGCGCTGCTTGCCTTGCGTTTTCACGAGCGCGGCGACTAGCGCCACGGCGTCGTAGGCGAGCGAGGCCGTTCGCACCGGATCCTGGCCGAAGCGGGCGCGGTAACGGCCGGAGAAACTGCGGAAGCCCGTGGAATCCGGCCCCGCATACCAGGCGCCGTCGAGCTGCGGGTTCGAGAACACGTGGCTGTCCTCCCACAAGCCGGTGCCGAGGAGCTGCACGCGCTTCGTATCAATGCCACTCGATGCCAGCATCTGCACGACCGTGGCGACCGCGTCCGCGCCGTCGGGAATGAACATGGCGTCTGCGCGGGCGGCTGCCTGGCCGACGTTGCGCACCGGTGTCTGCATGGCGGCCTTGTCGAGAGGGTAGCGCTCGAGCGCAACAACGCGCGCGCCGCGGCGCGCCGTCACCTGCTTGAACGCAGCCTCGACCACCGTGCCGTAGGCATTGTCCGGCACAAGCGCCGCAATGGAACGACGTCCCTGGCCCACCGCATAGCTGATGATGCGGTCCACATCCGACTCGGGGAGGAAGCTCAGGAGATACACGCCGCGCGTCGCCACATTGGCATCCGTGGAGAATGCAATGACCGGAATGTTGCGGCTTTTCGCGAGCTGACCGACCGGGCCAACGGTGAGCGCGAAAAGGGGTCCGAGAATGATTTCGGCCCCTTCGTCGAGCGCCTGTTGCGCCGCTTGCTGCGCGCCGGAAGCATTGCCGCCGTCGTCCTTCACCAGGAGCTGAACGTCGGGGCTGTTGAATTCCGCAATCGCGAGCTCGGCCGCATTGCGCATGGACTGGCCGGCCACGAACGCATTTCCTGCTCCGGAAAGCGGCAGGATGAGCCCGACCTTCACCTGGCCGTTGCCAATGTTCGCGGAAGCGCCCTGGGCGGCGGGTTTCGGAGAGGACGAGCTGCTCAGCAGATCGCCGAGCGAGAAATTGTTGCCGGAACACGCTCCCAGCATGGCTGCGAGCAGCATGCCCGCAACGGAGCGGGGCAAACACGCGAGCGCTCGGGAGGCCTCAAATACTCGAAACATCACCGGTCTCCTCGATGGCGGCCGATGATGTCACCGCCGGTGCATTCCTGCAATCGACCTTTTAGCCGAAAAGTATGGTTAACCGGATGCAAAGCCCGCCCTTTTGCATCGAGCCGGCATGGCATTCGCGGGCAGGGCCGCTACAGTTGAGCCCATGACGATGAGCTTGCGTTTCCGGGAGTCGCGTCATCTCAGACCGCGCCACTATGTCCTCGACGGCCAGGTCATTGCAGCTCGGTCGCTCGCGCCGGGTCTCTATCTTGTGGCCACGCCCATCGGAAATCTCGGCGACGTCACGCTGCGAGCGCTGGCCATCCTCGCCGCCGCACACGTGATCGCCTGTGAGGACACGCGCGTAAGCGCCAAGCTGCTTGGCCGTTACGGCATCACCACCCCGCTCACGCCGTATCACGAGCACAATGCGGCGAGCGCGCGGCCCAAGCTGCTGGCGCGTCTTGCAGACGGAGAATCGGTCGCGCTCATTTCCGATGCCGGGACCCCGCTCGTCTCCGATCCCGGCTACAAGCTCGTGCGCGCTGCGCGTGCTGCGGGAACGTTTGTTACAGCGCTTCCCGGCCCCTCCGCCGTGCTTGCGGCACTGACTGCGAGCGGCCTGCCCACGGATCGCTTCTTCTTCGAAGGTTTCCTGCCCGCCAGGGCCGGCCAACGGCGCTCGCGCATTGCGGAGTTGAGCGCAATTCCAGCGACACTCGTTTTTTTCGAAACTGCGCCTCGCATCGGCGCCGCATTGGCCGATCTCGCCCAAGCCCTTGGCGGCAGAGAGGCGGCCGTGTGCCGGGAGCTGACCAAGCTGCACGAGGAAGTGGCGCGGGGGGAGCTTCCTGCGCTGGCGCGGGATTTCGCGGTCGAGGGCAGGGCTCGCGGCGAGATCGCGATTGTCATCGCGCCGCCGCAGCCACAGCGCGAACGCCGCGCGCCTGATATCGATGCGCTGTTGCGCGATGCGCTCGACCGACTTTCTCTTAAGGAGGCTGTCATCGAAATCGCGGCCGTCACCGGCCAGCCCCGCCGATCCGTCTACCAGCGGGCGCTGATCCTCAACAAGGAACGCCAGCTTGGCAGTTGATCCGGCCGCATCGGCGAGGGAAGCAGAGCGGAGCCGGCAGCTCGCCTTTCGCGCCGGCACCGCGGGCGAAAGCTGGGCAGCAGCCCTGCTCATGGCCAAGGGCTTCCGCATTCTGGAGCGGCGCTGGAAGTGCCCGGCCGGAGAGATCGACCTGATCGCCCGCCGGCGGCGGCTTTTGATCTTTGTCGAGGTCAAGGCACGCGAGCAATTCGCGGATGCCGAATGGTCCATCACCTCGCGGCAGCGGCAACGCATTGTCGCGGCAGCCGAGGCCTGGCTTGCGCGCAATCCCGATGAGCGCATCCGCGATATGCGCTTCGATGCCATCCTGGTCGCGCCGCGGCACCTGCCGCGTCACATCCCGGCTGCGTTCGACGCCGACGTTTACTAGGCCGCGTGCAGCTTCTGAAAGAACTGATCGACCTGGTCGCGAATGCGCGCGGCCACGTTGCCCAGCTCGTCGGCGACTGTCTTGACCTCGGTCGCGCTGTCGCGGGTTGCGGAGGTGGCTTCGCCGACGCGCACGACCTCGTCTGCTGTGTCGACCGTGCGCCTGGCGGCGGTTTCCACGCTGCGGGCGATCTCCTGCGTGGCAGCACCCTGCTCGGTCACGCCGCCGCAATGGCGCCGCTGATCTCCCAGATCTCACGGATGGTGCGCTCAATCGCGCCGATCGCCTCGATCGAGCGCATGGTCGCCTGCTGCATGCCGGTGATCTGCGCGCCGATGTCCTCGGTCGCCTTGGCGGTCTGGCCGGCAAGCGCCTTCACTTCGCTCGCCACAACCGCAAAGCCGCGGCCGGCGTCGCCCGCGCGCGCCGCCTCGATGGTGGCATTGAGCGCGAGCAGATTGGTCTGCTCGGCAATGTCGGTGATCAGGCGCACCACGTCGCCAATGCGCCCGGCCGCCTCGTTGAGCTCCTTGACCATGGTATTGGTCCACTCCGCCTCGCTCACCGCCTTGCCGGCAATTGAGTTGGCCTGGCTGACCTGGCGGTCGATCTCGCTCACGGACGCCGCAAGCTCATCGGCGGCGGAAGCGATGTCGCGCACGTTCGCAGAGGCATCCGCGGAGGCGGTCGCGGCCCCGGAGGTACGCAGCGAGCGTCATCGGCAGCCCCGCCGAGACGTCGCGAGGCGGCAAGCATCTGATCGGATATGCGCCCGAGCTCCGAAAGCGTTCTTTCCAGCTCGCCGCCGAACCGGCTGATCTCGAGCGCTACCGCCTCCTGCCGCCGGGCTCGCGCTTGCGCTTCCTCGCTCACGGTTCGGCTGAGGTCCTCATTCGTGTGCATGCTCTGCTGGAAGAACGCGATGGAGCGCGCGAGCGCCCCGACCTCGTCGCCCCGCTCGGTGTAAGGAATCTTGCCTTCGGTCTTCCCCGCCGCGACGGTTTCCGTG
>JBKPOZ010000237.1:0-56006 GCA_046733355.1 Pseudomonadota bacterium
GCTTCATAGAGTTGCGCGAGCGCCGTGTTTCCGCGCATCGAGGGCCGCGAAATGCGCAGCATGGGCGAACTGGCACGCGCTTTGCGCGGGCGCGGTGCGGTCGATGCTGGTGATTTGGCGCGACCGGCCAAGCCCAGTCGATGCACTTTTCCAATCACCGCATTGCGGGTTATGCCTCCCAGCTCTGCGGCAATTTGACTCGCTGAAAGGCCCTCGGCCCAGAGCTTTTTCAGCATCTCGACGCGCTCGTCAGTCCAGCTCATGCGTCACTTCCCGGTAGTGTCGCGGCGGCGAAGTCGAGACAGAATCCTACCAAGGGTCTGGGCAACGACCGGTTGGCCCGACGCAAACTCCCGATACCGATTTACGCTGACTTGTCCGCCGCACGGATGTCTAACGACATCCAGAAACTACAATATGGCGAGAGTCGGGCGCAAGCGGCGCCGGCTTGAGCGTCCACATGTAACCCCGCTCCGCCGACCCTGCGTCCACACCTATTCTGCCGATGAGGGAATGCGGCAACAGAGACCAGGTCCAGCGTAAATTGGGCTATGTTGACACTGCGATAGACGGCAATAAAATGCATATGGTGCCGCCCCTTGGAGGCGGCACATTTCATTTGCACGAGTGGCGGTATTGCCGAACGGCAACAAAACTTCGGGGTATCTGCTCCCGACCTATGCGCGCGTCGACCTTGCGTTCGAACGCGGCGAGGGCGTGTGGCTGATTGCGACGAACGGTGATCGATACCTGGATTTTACGTCCGGCGTCGCGGTCAACGCGCTCGGCCATGCGCATCCGCACCTAGTAGCGGCAATTAACGAGCAGTCCGGGAAGCTTTGGCACGTTTCAAATCTCTATCGCATTCCGCAGGGTGAGCGGCTTGCCGAGCGATTGTGCGCCGCGAGCTTTGCCGATGTTGCCTTCTTCTGCAATTCCGGCGCCGAGGCGATGGAATGCGCGATCAAAATGGCCCGCAAGTATCATTCCGCAAGCGGAAACAGGGAGCGATATCGTATCATCACTTTCGAGGGCGCCTTCCACGGGCGAACGCTGGCGACGCTCGCCGCCGGTGGACAAAGGAAACACCTCGACGGTTTTGGTCCGGTGGTCGACGGCTTCGATCAGATGCGATTTGCAGACTTGGACGCGACGAGAGCGGCCGTGAGTCCCCAGACAGCCGCGATTCTGATCGAGCCGATCATGGGGGAGGGGGGAGTGCGGGTGGTGCCGCCGGAGTTCCTGCGCGCGCTTCGCCGATTGTGCGATGAAAATGGACTGTTGCTGATTTTCGATGAGGTGCAAACGGGCATCGGCCGCACCGGCGAGCTGTTCGCTTATCAGCGTTGTGGCGTTACTCCCGATATCATCGGTTTGGCAAAGGCGCTGGGCGGCGGGTTCCCCCTTGGCGCGTGTCTGGCGACGGAGGAGGCCGCCAAAGGCATGACTGCCGGCTCGCATGGCTCGACTTTCGGCGGCAATCCGTTGGCCATGGCGGTGGCCGGTGCAGTGCTGGACGTTGTGCTGGCTCCCGGATTTCTTGATAGCGTACGGCGTACCGCGTTGCTCCTCAAACAGAAGCTTGCGGCGATACAGGATCGCTATCCATCTGTGATTGCCGAGATTCGCGGCGAAGGGTTGCTGATCGGCTTGCGTGCTGTTCCGCCGAGCAGCGAGCTGGTAGACGAGCTCCGTGCCGACAAGCTTATCACGGTGGCAGCCGGCGATAATGTTGTTCGGCTGCTGCCGCCCCTCATAGTCACCGAAGCGGAAATCGCCGAGGCAGTGCAGCGCATTGAAAAAGCTTGTGAGCGACTGGCGCGCAAGATGCCGCAACAAACCAGGCAGGCGGTGGGCTGAATGTCGGTGCCGCGTCATTTCCTCGACCTGATCGATGTTCCCGGGCGCGAACTGCGCGGCATGCTTTCTTCGGGACTTGCGATGAAAACGCGCCGGCATGCTGCCGCAAAGGCGCTGGAAGGCAAGACGCTGGCGATGATTTTCGACAAGCCTTCGACCCGCACTCGAGTGTCATTCGACGTGGCAATGCGCCAGCTCGGGGGCGGAGCCATCATGCTGACCGGCCAGGAAATGCAGCTCGGCCGCGGCGAGACGATTGCCGACACCGCAAGAGTGCTTTCCAGGTATGTGGATGCAATCGTCATCCGCACGCTCGATCACGATGCCCTGATCGAGCTGGCGCGCCATGCGAGCGTGCCTGTGATCAACGGATTGACGCGCCGCTCCCATCCTTGCCAGGTCCTGGCAGACGTCATGACTTTCGAGGAGCATCGCGGAACCATCCAGGGAAAGATCGTAGCTTGGACCGGCGATGCGACGAATGTGCTCGCTTCGTGGATGCATGCCGCCGATCGGTTCGATTTCCGCCTGCGCGTGGCCACGCCTGCCGAGCTTGCGCCGGGCAAGGCGCTGATGCAGTGGCTGGCGCATTCCACTGCCGACGTGCATGTTGGCTGCGACCCCGAGGTGGCCGTGACGGAAGCCGATTGCGTGCTTACCGATACCTGGATCTCGATGGGGGACAAGGACGGTCAGCGCCGCCACAATCTGCTGAGGCCGTATCAGGTCAATGCCGGCTTAATGGCCCGTGCGAAGCCCGATGCGGTGTTTATGCACTGTCTGCCGGCGCATCGCGGACACGAGGTCACCGAAGAGGTGATTGACGGACCACAGTCGCTGGTCTTCGAAGAGGCGGAAAACCGGTTGCACGCACAGAAAGGCATTCTTGCCTGGTGCCTGCAGGCGCGCGTCGCGAGCGCACGCTGAACTTTTCCGAAGTACAGTCTCCACGCGGCGCTCGCTACCGGCTCACGCGAGCGGAACCGACGGGCTCACGTTCCACAGCGGACGATATTATATTCATGCATCATGCCTAGTTCCGAGACTGCAGTCCCGACGCGCGCGCCAGCGAGCACGTCCGAGGATGATACCATTCTGCCTTTCAGTGTTGAAGCTCTGGAGCTTCGCGGGCGAGTTGTCCGCTTCGGCGCCGCCATAGACACAATCCTGTCCCAGGAGCGCTATCCCGTGCCGGTTGCCAAGCTTTTGGGAGAGGCGATCGTGCTCACGGTTCTGCTCGGCTCAACGTTGAAATTTGACGGCAGATTCATTCTGCAGACGCAGACCGATGGCCCTGTTCGAATGCTGGTGATCGACTACACCACGCCCGACAAGGTGCGCGGCTGCGCCCGTTTCGATGCCAACCGGCTCGACGCTGCATTGACAGCAGGCCAGGGCGATCCAGGCGCCCTGCTGGGCAGGGGACATCTTGCCATGACGATCGACCAGGGGCCCGATACGGCGCGCTATCAGGGGATCGTCGCGCTGGAAGGCAAGGATCTTGAACACGCTGCGCGCGAGTACTTTCTACGCTCCGAGCAAATTCCTACGCAGGTGCGCCTGGCCGTGGCGGAGGAAATGCGCGCCGACACGGGCGGTGCGCGGCATCACTGGCGCGCGGGTGGCCTGTTGTTGCAGTTTCTGCCACGCAGCGCGGAACGCGCACGCCAGCCGGATCTTCATCCCGGCGATGTGCCGCCTGGAATCGAGCTCGAGCCACCGCACGAGGACGATGCATGGGTCGAAGCCCGATCCCTGGTTGCCACGGTGCAGGACGTCGAGCTGCTCGATCCGGCGATTTCAGCGGAACAGTTATTGTACCGCCTCTTCCATGCGCGTGGGGTGAGGGTTTTCCGCAGCAGGGATTTGCATGCGCAATGCTCGTGCTCGCGCAGGGGCGTGGAGCAGATGCTGCTGAGCTTCCCGCCACAGGATCGTGGGGATATGGTGCAAGATGGTAAAATTACCGTCACCTGCGAGTTCTGCAGCGCGAGTTATGTGTTCGACCCGGCAGAACTCAGCGCACAAGAAGCTCTCGTGAGCGGTAATCTCAATTGATGGTCCGCTCGCGTTGCGGCGTATCCAGCGAGAAGGCAGGAATCTCGATGTCGAATTCCTCCCCTGTCGCGCTTACCATCCCGTAGTTTCCAGCCATGAAGCCCGAGGATGTGGGCAGCGGAACGCCGCTCGTGTACTCGAACTTCTCGCCGGGTTTGAGCACAGGCTCCTCACCCACGACGCCGGCGCCGCGCACCTCTTGCAGTCTTCCCTGCGCATCCGTGATGCGCCAGTGACGCGTCTTTAACTGCACCGTCTCGCGGCCTAAATTGGTCAGCGTTATGGTATAAGCCCAGAAGTAGTAGCCGTTCTCCGGCGAAGAACGTTCAGGCAGGAACTGCGGCCTGGCGCGAACTTCGATTTGCCGCGTGACGGCGCGGTATGCGGTTTTGGCTACGTCCATTAGGCCGGTCCATCCTGCGTAGTGGCGGAGCGACTTTAGCGTGCTTTGCGGGATGTTGAATACGGTCAACCCGGATTTGGTGCGATTAGTCCGTGACACCCAGTGAGCAGATGCTCGGACAGGAATTCGGCTCTCCCAAAACGGCAGGGGAGACAGCGCCGCTGGCTGCGCCTGCGCGGACAGGCACACGCGATCTGCGGCTCGACCTGTTTCGTGGCATCGCGCTTTGGCTGATCTTTCTCGACCACATCCCATCGAACATCGTGGCTTGGATCACGATCCGTAATTACGGCTTCAGCGATGCCACGGAAATTTTCGTATTCGTTTCTGGCTACACCGCCGCTTTCGTGTACGGCAAGGAAATGCGCGAGCGAGGGTTCATCGTCGCGGGGGCGCATATTCTGCGCCGCGCTTGGCAAATCTATGTTGCCCATGTGTTTCTTTTTGCGATCTACCTTGCGGAGATCATTTATGTAGCGACAAGATTCGAGAATCCGCTTTATGCCGAGGAGATGAACATTCTCGATTTCTTGAAGCAGCCCGACGTGGCGATTGTCCAGGCGCTGCTGCTGAAATTCAAGCCCGCCAACATGGATGTGCTGCCGCTTTACATCGTACTCCTGCTGTTGTTTCCCCCTATTCTGTGGCTGCTGCTGTCGCGCCCGACGCTTGCACTCGGCGCGTCGGTGTTGCTTTATGTGCTGACTTGGCGCTTCAACTGGAACTTGCCAAGCTATCCGAGCGGCCATTGGTTTTTCAATCCGTTCGCTTGGCAATTGTTGTTCGTATTCGGCGCCTGGTGTGCGCTGGGCGGAGCACAGCGACTCTCCGCTGTGCTGCACTCCCGGATAACCCTGGGCATTGCCACGGCATATCTGATCTTCGCGTTTTTCATTTCCTTCACCTGGTATGTCCCCTATGCGGGTCAATTTGTCCCATCCTGGCTCGAGGAAGTGATCTACCCCATCGATAAGATCAATCTGGATGTGCTGCGCTTTGCGCATTTTCTCGCGCTGGCCGTGATCGTGGTGCGCTTCATTCCGCCGGACTGGCCCCCGCTCAAAAGCAGGAGCCTATGGGCGCCGATTATCTGCGGTCAGCACTCGCTGGAAATCTTTTGCCTCGGCATATTCCTCTCGTTTGCTGCGCATTTCGCGATGACCGAAATCTCCGGCGCCTTTTGGGTACAGATCGTCGCCAGCGCGTTAGGAATTCTGATTATGACTGCCGCTGCCGGGCTTCTGACGTGGTATAAGCGGGCGGAGGGACGCAATCCCGGCTCGCGCCCGAAGAAGACGCCGGACGCGGACCTTGCCGGAGGGGAAGTATGATTAGGCCGATTGCGTTAGGGCTGGCACTCTGCGCGGGGTCTGAAATTGCACTTGCGCAAAACGCAAGCTGCGAGATCCCGAGCTACTTTCTGCAAGCCCCGTACGAGCTCAAGCACGTCGCCGCGAGCGTATTACAACAACACGAGCTGACAATCGCAGTGTTGGGAACCGGATCCTCAATGCTCGCCGGACCCGAGGGGCCACGGTCCGCCTACCCGGCGCGGCTCGAACTCGCGCTCAAGAAGCGATTGCCGGGTGTTTCGGTGAAGGTCGTCAGCCTGGTCCGAACCAGACAGACAGCCGAGGAGTTGGCAACGGGAATGCCGAAATTGCTGGTGGAGGAGAAGCCGGAACTGGTGATATGGCAGTGCGGCACAGTTGATGCGATGCGCCAAATCGATCTCGACGAATTTCGGGAATCTCTGGAGAAGGGTTTGGAAACATTGCAAAAACATGGGGTCGACGCCATGTTGATGAATATGCAGTACAGCCCGCGGACAGAGACTATGATTGCGGTCGGTCCATATGCCGATACCATGCGGGTTGTTGCACAGCAGCACGAGGTCCCTTTGTTCGACCGTCTCGGTATCATGCATCATTGGTCGGATACGGGGGAGTTCGATCTCTATGCCACAGGCAAAGACAACGTGTTGGCGACGCAGGTGCACGATTGCATCGGGCGAGGAATCGCGAGCATGATCATGGATGCTGCTCATTTGCCGGACGCGGAGCAGAAGCCAGCTCAATGAATGCGCCGCGTTTGCGAAAGGGTCAGACAGGAATGAGCAGAGGTGTAAAAGCAACGGCATTGGTCGTTGCTATTGGTGCGACTTTGGGGGTGTTTGACGCGCGAGCCCAGACGGCCGCGACATCCGCAACAGTACCCTTTAAGGCTGAACCGCGGGTAGGTTGCAGCATCGCGCCCGAGGCGGCCCAGCTGCAATTCAGACTGCCGCGCGTCGCGCGGCGGCTTGCGGCAGGGCAACCTGTGAAAATCGTGGCGCTCGGCTCGTCCTCAACATACGGGGCTGGAGCGAGCATGTCGGCTGCAGCATATCCCAGCCGGCTTGCTGAAGAGCTCTCGCGTCAATTTGCGGCCAACGAGATTACAGTGCTCAACCGCGGTGTGAACGGGGAATTGATCACCGACATGATGGCGCGACTCGATCGCGCGGTTTTTGCCGAGCAGCCGGACTTGGTCCTATGGCAGCTCGGGACAAATTCGGTGCTGCAGGACAAGGCCTTGCCGCCGCACGCGCAGTATCTGCACGAGGGACTGCAGCGGCTCAAGCGTACCGGCGCTGACGTTGTTCTGATTGATCTACAATACGCACCAAAAGTTCTTGCGCACGGCGGGTGCAACGCAATGGTGTCGCTCATTGCTGCCACTGCAAAAAGCGAGCACGTCAGTGTGTTTCATCGTTTCGCCCTCATGCGCCACTGGTATGACGTCGATCATCTGCCTTTTGAGGCATTCCTCTCGGCCGACGGCTTGCACATGAATGACTGGAGCTATGCGTGTCTCGCCAAGGCACTGGCAATGGCAATTGCGCAATCAGCATCTCTGCCCACCGCCACCGCTGGCGGGCCGACGCTGCCTGCCCGATGGTGAGGGCGTTACCGTCAGGACGCCAGCTTCAGCTTACAGTCCCTGTAGTGCAGAGAAGAGATCCTCCACGATGTCGTCCGGGTGTTCGAGCCCGCACGAGAGGCGCAGCAATCCATCGGTAATGTGACGCTCCGCGCGTGCTGCAGGACTAAGTCGCTGGTGCGTTGTTGTCGCCGGATGCGTGATGAGACTCTTTGCGTCCCCGAGATTGTTGCTGATACGAACGAGCGTGAGCGCGTTCTGAAACCGAAACGCGGCGGCTTTGCCGCCCTTCACCTCGAAGGCAACGAGCGTGGATCCGCCCTGCATCTGTCGTCGCGCAATTTCAGCCTGCGGATGGTCGGGCCGCCCGGGATAGATCAAGCGGTTGATTTTCGGATGCTGCGCCAGCGCCACCGCCACCGTCGCTGCCGTGTCGGTCTGCCGGCGCACGCGCACACAGAGCGTCTCCAGCCCTTTAAGCAACACCCAGGCATTGAAAGGCGAGAGCGACGGTCCGGTCTGGCGAATGAGCATCTGCACGTGGTCGTCGATGAATTGCCGCGACCCGAGAATGACGCCGCCCAGACAACGGCCCTGGCCGTCAATATGTTTGGTGGCGGAGTACACAACACAGTCCGCGCCCAACTGCAGCGGCTTCTGGAATAAGGGTGTGGAGAACACGTTATCGACGACGAGCGTTGCGCCCGCGGCGTGCGCTATTTCCGCAACCGCCTTGATGTCAATCAGCTCCAGCGTGGGGTTGGTGGGCGTTTCGAGAAAGAAGGTTTTCGTATTCGGCCGTACCGCCTTGCGCCAAGCCTCGAGATCCGTGCCCTCCACCAAGCTGGAATCTATTCCATAGCGCGGCAGGTACTCCTCTATGATGTACTGACAGGAGCCGAAGAGCGTCTTTGCGGCGACCACATGATCGCCGGCTCTGAGCTGACCCATAAGCGCGGTAGTGACGGCGGCCATTCCGGTCGCCGTGGCGCGAGCAGCCTCCGCACCTTCAAACGCGGCCATGCGCTCCTCGAACATGCTCACCGTGGGATTGGCCACGCGCGAATACTGATACCCCGGCTCCTCGTTCTTGAAGCGCTTCTCTGCGCTCGCGGCGCTCTCATAGACGTAGCTCTGCGTAAGAAACAGCGCTTCCGACGTCTCGCCGAAACTGGAACGCATCGTGCCGGCCTGAACCAGCTGCGTCTCGGGACGGTAGCTTCTTTTCGCGGATACGGAGGCAGGCATTGGCATCTCCTCGGCCAACAAAAAACCCGGCCGGAAAAGCTTCCGCCGGGCTCATTGCGTGCCCGGCCTTTTAGCGACTTGTTTTACGTGGCGGCAAGCCGGCCGGCTCAAATGACCACGGGATAAAGCCCCTCTAGCCGAGCGAGCATCTTTTCGTCAAGCGACGCATCGATTAAAGGGTTCGCATGCGTTTTGAGCATCGCGCTTTGTCCTTAGCCTTCGCTGCAGATCAAACAGGCATCCTGCCCGACAGCATGATCTCGGCCTTGGCCCAGCAGGGCGCTATTCGCGCCTCGACCAGTCTCTCAGGCGATCAGATTCAGCCCGCGAGCCTTGATTTGCGTCTCGGCGATGTCGCTTATCGCGTGCGCGCCAGCTTCCTGCCCGGCCCACGCACGACTGTGGCGCAGAGAATAGAAGGGTGGAAACTGCACGAAATCTGCCTGGCCGAGGGCGCCGTGCTGGAGACGAGCTGCGTCTACATTGTGCCCCTTATCGAAGCGCTTGCGCTGCCGGACGACATCGAGGCAGTCACAAATCCGAAGAGTTCGACCGGACGGCTCGACGTGTTTACGCGCGTGATCGCCGACGGGACGCGCGGCTTCGATCGTATAAGGCCAGGCTACCATGGTCCGCTTTATGCGGAGATCAGCCCTCGTACCTTTCCGATACTGGTGCGCAAAGGATCGCGTCTTTCGCAAATTCGCTTTCGCCACGGCAGCGCAGAAATCGATGCGCAGAACCTGCGCGACTTGCATGCGCTTGAGCAATCGGTCGGAGGGGGCAACGCGGACGTCAGCGAGGGGATTGTCGTCAGCGTCGATCTTTCCGGCTTTGCGACGGGTAAACAGCTGTCTGCTGCGCCAGGCGCGCCAATCGTAGGTTTTCGCGCCAAGCGCCACACCGGCGTCGTGGATATGGAAAGTCGGGCCCGCTATGACGTGCTCGATTTCTGGGAGCCCATCGCCGCGCGTAACGACAACACCCTTATTCTCGATCCGGACGAGTTCTACATTTTGGCTTCGAAAGAGGCCGTCCAGGTGCCGCCGGACTATGCCGCCGAAATGGTACCGTTCGATCCGCTGATGGGAGAATTCCGCGTGCACTATGCCGGATTCTTCGATCCCGGGTTCGGCTATGCCGGGGCTGGCGGCAGCGGGGCGCGCGCCGTGCTGGAAGTGCGCTCGCGCGAAGTGCCGTTCATTCTCGAGCACGGACAGATGGTAGGCCGCCTGGTGTTTGAGAAGATGCTAAAGCGGCCCGCCTCTCTGTATGGCGAGCGCATCGGCTCCAATTACCAGGCACAAGGCCTGAAGCTTTCCAAGCACTTCAAATATTAGCGAGAAGACCAAACCGGAATGCTTATTGAGCCGTGCGGAGGAGGGTCGGAGTTGTTCGTGCACTGCGCTCCTGCCAGATCACCGCAAGCAGCATGGTGAGGCCGCCGACGAGGCCGGCCAGCAATCCGTCCGGAAAAGTTGATGAATTCCGAAACCTTGCCGTCACCTCCTGACCGCATTTACGCCATCGGAGATATTCACGGCCGCTCCGATCTTCTCGATCGAATGGTTGAGGCGATTGCTCGCGATCTGAAGCAGAACCCTGCTGCGAGATCACTCGCCGTAACACTCGGCGATCACATCGACCGCGGCGCTGATTCGCGCGGAGTGCTTGATCGACTGATCAAAAACCCTTTCCCATGCGAGTACATCCCGCTGAAGGGAAACCATGAGGCGCTGTTAGAAAGCTTTTTGACGGATCCGTCAGTGGGCGAGCACTGGCGGCGCCTCGGAGGATTGGAGACATTGATTTCCTACCGCGTGCCGGTGCGCGCGCTGATGATGGGAAAAGATTACGAGCAGGCGGCCCAGGCACTTCAGGCTGCACTTCCTGCCACACATCTGCAGTTCATTTCGTCGCTACGCAAATGCCTTTCCTTGGGACGCTATTTCCTCTGCCACGCGGGGGTGCGGCCCGGCATTCCGCTCGAGCGCCAGACCGAGGAAGATCTTTTGTGGATTCGCGACCAGTTTCGGCAGAGCAGAGCCGATTTCGGTAAGATCGTCGTGCACGGCCATACGCCCGCGGAGAAACCCGAGGTGCTCCCGAACCGCATTAATGTCGACACCGGCGCGTACATGACCGGCTCTCTTACCTGCGCCGTTCTCGATAGAGAGGCGGTGCGCTTCTTGTGCGCGAGCAGTTGATTGAGCGCCGAACCAGATCGTCCTTCCGGGCAAGCACAGAGGCTGTGGGCATTAGCGACACTGAAATCCGATCGTGCCGCCGCCGCCCTCGGCGGGTTGCATTTGCGTGATCTGCGCCTTCTTTCCGAACTGGCTGCAATGGGCGCGCGCGGCGTCGCCTGCCGCTTGCACTCCGCCTTCAGTGTACGGAACCTTGCCCCCTTGGTCGTTCCCGCTCACGCCGAGGGTGCTGCCCGTCTGACTCGATCCGGCACATGCCATCGGCAGCGCTGCGAGCACGAGGATGATTGCCAATCGGAAGGCGTCGGCATTTCTCATTGAGGCTTGATGCCGCTTTTGCGAATGACAGAACTCCATAGCTCGATTTCTTTTGTGATGCGCGCAGCGAACTCCTCAGGTGTGCTGGCGACAAGATCAAAGCCGATCGAAATCAGCCGAGCTTTCATTTCGGGCAGCGCCATAGCCTCGGTGATCTCGCGATGCAACAGGCTCACGATCTGCTTCGGTGTTCCCGCCGGTACCAGCACTCCCACCCAGCTGTCTCCTTCGATCTGCGGATAGCCCAGTTCCGCGGTGGTCGGAATGTGTGGCTCGACCTGTGAGCGGTTCTTGGCCGTTATGGCGAGCCCCCGCAGTTTTTGTTCCCGCAGGTACGGCCCTGCGCTCGCCAAGGTGCTCACCCCGATCGGGGTATGGCCGGCAACCACGGAGGCAATCGCCGGACCGGCGCCATTGTAGGGGACGTGCACGAGATCAAGCCCAAGCGAGACGCGCAGCTGCTCACCTGCAAGATGGGCCTGTGTTCCGGCGCCTGGCGAAGCGAAACTGTATTTTCCCGGATTAGCTCCGACCAAGTCGATCAGCTCCTGCAGGGTCTTTGCCGGCACCAATGGATGTACCGTGATCACGGCAGTCGAGCTGACGGCGAGCGTGATGGTGTCGAAGTCCTTCACCGGATCATAGGGTATCCTGGCAAAGAGACTTGGATTGACAACATGAGAGCTGAAAGCAAACAGAACCGTGTACCCGTCTGCTGCGGATCGTGCGGCCTGTGCGGTGCCGATGTTGCCGCTCGCGCCCGCTATATTCTCGACGTAGAACGATTTGCCGAGACGCTCCGTCAATTTCTGGGTGGCGATGCGCGCGAAAATGTCGGTCGTGCCGCTTGGCGCAAAGGGCACAATGATGCGCACCGGACGCACCGGGTATGGCTGCGGGTTGGCCATCCCGTGCTGTGCCAGCGAGATGGCGATCGCGGCCACCAAGTAGAACCGCAAATTGAACGCGCTCGGCATCCTTCGAATCCTTGAATCGACCAAAACGAGAAATGCAGCTGCGGTAATCGCTAGGCGGCGCAGGCGCGCGCGGTCGAGAGCACATGCTCGCCGGGATAGGCGCCGGCCGTCCAATCCATTCGCGTTTGCTTGCCCCCCTCCTCGTTCACGAAAGCCAATTCCCACTGCTTCATCCACCCGGTCGCGGCCGTAATGCGTACAAGCCCGCTCTCTTCGGATCGCGACAATCCACTGTGGTGAGGGGCAAGGTGGGCAAACGCGCAGGATGCAATGGTTCGGTAATTGCCGTCGAGCGTATCGAGCGTGACCGGGCTCTGAAAGAGCCATTGCGCCGCGCCCGGGGCAGCCGGCATCAGGGTTAACAGGACGAGCAGCATTAGACGTATGCCTTTCATCTTTGCTGCACCATCGGAAGCGCCGAGCGAGAGGCTCTCAACCATGTGCATAGATCGCAGCTTCCATTGCCTCCAATCATCTTAGAAAAGAAAACCAGGAGATCTCGATGAGCAGCCTCGTTCGTGTTATTCTTGCCGCCGTTCTACTGGTAATCGCCACAACGGCTACGCTGGCCGATGGATCGCGACGCAGCTGGCGCGTATACCACGGGATTGGAGCCATTTCGCGCAATGTGATTACGCCGTGGTATTACGGCTATTATCCCACTCATTACAGCTATTTCGCGCCCGATCCCATGCCGCGGGTGCAAGCCATCGTCCTGGACGACTGCTGGTACTGGAGCTTCGGTTATCGGTATTGGGCGTGCTGGTAGCCGGGCCGGCCTCATTCTTGCAAGCAGTTGAAGGAGCTTCGCGATCCTTCGGGCGATGAACGCGGGAGAGGCAGGGGCGGCCGTTCCCCTAAAAGGAAGCCGAAGCCTTCACTCGATGTTAGCTCAATTGCGCTAGGCTCCGTGAGATTGGGGCCGCCATGCGTATTGCGCTCGTCGATCAGAGTAGAACCATTCTCCGCATCGTCACCGACCTCATCCAGGCCGACGGGCACGACGTGCTTGGGTTTACTGATGCGCGAAGTGCCCTTTCCGCGGTAGGCGCGGATCCCGGCATCCGCGCCCTCGTTACCAGCGTACAGCTGGAGTCGCTGTCCGGTATTGAGCTTTGCGCAGCAGCGCGACGAATGGTTGGCACGCGCCGCCCGCTCTACATCATTTTGATGTCGTCCTCGGATGACAAGGAAATTGCAGTTCGCGCGCTCGACTGCGGCGCGGACGATTTCATGCGCAAGCCGCCTGACAAGGATGAGCTCCGCGCCCGGCTGCGACTCGCCGACCGAGTCACGTCGATGCAGGCTGAGCTGATCCGCTGCGCAACGACCGACAGCCTCAGCGGTCTTCTTAACCGCCGGGAATTTTTTCAGTGCGCCAGGGATGCAGCGCGGCAGGCGGCAAACGGACAGCCGTTATCGGCAATTTTTGCTCGATCTGGACGAGTTCAAGCTGGTGAACAACCAGTATGGGCATTTTGCCGGCGACCGCGCGATTGCCACAGTCGCTGCGCAGCTCAAGCGCTTCCCTGGCATTATTGGCCGCTTGGGATGGGAGGAATTTTGCGTGCTCGCGCAAGGTGATCTCGCGCAGGCATGTGCTCTCGCCGAACAGCTGCGCGGCGCGCTCGCAGAAACGCGATTCGCCGTAGGCGGCAACGAGATAAACTTGACAGCAAGCCTGGGGGTGGCCGAATGGCACGAGCGCGACAGCATCGATGGGCTGCTCCGCCGTGCCGACCGCTCGTTGTATCGAACAAAGAACGGTGGACGCAACTGCGTGGTCGCCGCGGCGGAAGAAACGGACGCGGAGCTGGCTCCAACCTGGCGCAGCACGGTTCGCACCCAGGTAGGCGCCTCACACCCGGCGTAGTGCCCGGCACATTCCGGCTCGGCAACCGTGATTACCGGCAGTCTTGCGCGCGCTCCGGCACCTGCAATATCAACTGCACCGACCAGACACCACACGCATCGGAGTGCGCGTGAATTTCGCGGGTTCCAGTCCAGCGCTGCACGGTTCGACACGGGCTGCAAATGCGGATCTCACCGTCGTGGGTGGCGGTGGTCACGTCGGCATTCCGCTGGTGCTGGCCTTTGCGGAAGCAGGTTTTTGCGTCAACGTTCACGACAAGGATTGTGCAGTGCTGGCCAGGTTGCAGTCAGGTCGCCTGCCGTTCATCGAGCTCGGCGGGGAGGAGATCCTCGCCAACGCGCTTTCCTGCAATCGGCTGGTTTTCACATCGGTGCCGTCCGACATTGCGCCGCAAGCGCCGGTGATCGTCACGATCGGCACTCCGATCGATGAGTTCCTCAATCCGGTGCGCAGGGTGGTGCAAGATTGCATCGACGCGCTGTTTCCGCACCTTGCCGACGGTCAGCTGCTGGTCTTGAGGTCGACGGTTTACCCCGGGACGACGAGTTGGCTCGACAACTATCTCCGGCGCAGGGGTCGCAAGCTGAGGGTGGCATTCTGTCCGGAACGAGTGGTGCAAGGCCACGGCATCAAAGAATTTCGAGAAACCCCGCAAATCATCAGCGGCACGACGCCCGAAGCGGAAGCGGAGGCGGCAAAGCTGTTCGGTCACGTGGCTCCGGAGCTGGTGACGGTCACGCCGGCCGAAGCCGAGTTTGCAAAGCTCTTTAATAATGCCTATCGCTACATCGAGTTTGCAATTGCCAATCAGTTCTATCTCATCGCCAAATCGGCGGGTCTCGATTATCGCCGTGTCGAGCACGCGATGAAGCATAATTACTCGCGCGCAAGGGCAATACCCTCGCCGGGCTTTGCGGCCGGGCCCTGCCTGTTCAAGGACACGATGCAGCTTGCCGCATTTGCACAGAACCAGTTCAGCCTCGGCCACGCGGCGATGCTGGTTAACGAAGGCATTGTGCTCCATCTCATCCGTGAGCTCGAGGACCGGTATGACCTGTCCGGAATGACGATCGGGCTGCTCGGGATGGCGTTCAAGGCCGACATCGACGATACCCGCTCATCACTGAGCTACAAGCTCAAGAAGGAGCTGCTTCCGCGCGCGCGCGAGGTGCTCACCACTGACCCGTTTGTAGCAAGCGATCCAGAGCTCGTCGCGCTGGAAGAAGTCATTAACCGCAGCGATCTCCTCATCCTGTGTGCGCCCCACCGTGCGTATCGATCGCTTGATTTCGCGGGCAAGCCCATCCTCGATATCTGGGGCATTCTGCGCAATGCGAATGTGATTGCTTGAAGTGGCGCCTCCCGGTAGCGCGCAATAACAAAGCATCTTGCGCCGAACAGATGTATGGCGGAATACGCCGGGCTGTTCCGCTCACGAGTTACGTCAACGAAAAATTATAGACACCTGCGCATCTCCGCGCTGTCGGAGCACGTCGACCGATACGCCCGTGGCGTGCCGGCGCACTTTCAGATCTATGCTCGAATCGTTGATCCGCAAATTGTGCAGGACGATCTCGTCGAGGAAGCGCGGCAAAGATGGATTGTGCAGCTTCAATTCCTGCGAGGCCGGATCGAACATCAGACCGAGCGAGGCTTCGATCAGCGTGAACGGTGTCGCGCTCGCCCAGGCTTGGGGGGCGCATGCGACGGGATAATGGGTGGGCCCGCGCCCGCGCCCGCGCTGGAATCCGCAGAACAGCTCGGGCAGGCGCCGCGCGTCCATGTACACAGCAGCGTCGATCAGCCCCTTGAAAACGCGCTCTACCGCCGGCTTCATGCCGTAACGTGCCAGCCCAAGCGAGATGAGGGCGTTATCGTGCGGCCAGATCGAGCCGTTGTGATAGGACATCGGGTTATAGCGAGCCTCCGAGTTTGCGATGGTGCGAATGCCCCAGCCGGAAAAGTACTCGGGTCCCATTAACACCTCGCCGATCTTGCGCGCCCGGTCCGGCCGGGCGATCCCGGTGAACAGGACCTGTCCGGCATTGGAGCTGCGCACCCGGCATTGCTGCTTTTTGCCATCGAGTGCGAGCGCATAGGTGTCTATGTCGGGACACCAGAAGCTCGCGTCGAAGCGTTGCGCCAGCTCGTCTGCCTCTTGCGTGAGGCGCCTTGCATGGTCGCTGCGTCCGAGGCGGATTGCGGCTCTCCCCGCCAGCCGTTTCGCGCAGTAGGCGTACCCCTGCACTTCAGCGAGGGCGATCGGGCCTTCCGCAAGCCGTCCGTCAGCGTGAAAAACGGCGTCGGCCGAGTCCTTCCAGCCTTGATTGGCAAGGCCCTGATCGGTCGCGCGGTAATATTCGATGAAGCCATCGCCATCCGGATCGCCCGGCCCATCCATCCAGGCCAGTGCCGCTTCGATCGCTGGCCAGAGTTCGACGAGTAGCGCATCGTCGCCGGTACGCTCGGCATACAGGCCTGCCAACATCACAAAGAGCGGCGTTGAATCGACGCTGCCGTAGTACAGACCGAATGGCACCTCGCGCAGCGCCGCCATCTCGCCGCTGCGCATTTCGTGCAGGATCTTGCCGGGCTGCGCGTCTGCTGCGGGATCATCCTCCTTCGCCTGATAGGCGGCCAGGCGGCGCAGCACGCCCTGCGCAATGCGGGCATCCACCCACAGCATCTGCAATGCCGTGATCAGACCGTCACGGCCGAATGTGGTCGAGTACCAGGGAATGCCCGCGTACGGATAGTTTCCCTCACGCGTGTGGCTCATCAGCATGTAAAGATCGGACATCGAGCGGCACAGCACCTCGTTGAAATGATCGTTCGAGCTTCGCACCGTGCTCACATCGTGGGTACCTGCGCGCTGGTTGCGATGGATCGCACGCAGCGCGCGCGGCGCCGACAGATGCTTCGGCGGCTCGGGAATCCCGCAGCCCACAGTCGCCAGGATGGTCGCGCTTTGCTTTGAGCCCAGGCTGATGCCGAAGATTGCTGCGGTTTCGACGAGCTCGCTTGGCTGGGGCTGGAAGGTAACGGCTGTTTTGCGCACTCTTCCGTCGAGGCCCGAATAGCTCGCGCAGCATGCTGCCGGAGGCCTTCTCGTGCGCTCGATGGTTCCACGCGCGTTGCGGCGCAGCCCGCGCACTTCGAACAGGTCTGCAAAATCGCTGTCGAACAGAATGGCGATGCGCAGCTCGATCTGGCTGGTGCCGTAGTTGCGAAAGGCAAACCGCTGATACGCCGTATCGCGCCACACGAAAATGCTGCGCACGACGTGCACAGTGTCTTTCGGAAGCGCCAGCCGGTTTTCGAAATACGTATCTGGGTTGGTGAGATCGATGGTGAGCAAAGTATTGTCATCGCGCAGGCAGGACCCGAGCAGCAACGGTTGCATGCCGTTCAGCAGCAGCTCGAAATGCGACAAGAAGCGCGTGTCGCAATGAAAGAGCCCATCCGGTCCGCCCGCAGAGGCGCCGATGTCCCCGTGACTGTCGAGGACGACGAAGGTGTCGTCGTGCTTGAGCGTGCGCCGCGGCCGCGCGGGCGGCGCCGTTGCAGGAATGTAGAAGCGCGGCTCGGGAATAGCCGGCAGCGGCTTCAGTGCGGCGCCCTCCATCGCCAGCCCGCCTGTGCAGCCCGCCTAGTTCATTTCGTTCTGCACGACGGGCTGCCGCTGTGCCGGAACTGCTGGATAGTCGGGACTGGAAACTCGCTTCAGGAGCGAACGATAGACCCGCAAGTAGTCCTTGGCCATCCGATTCGACGTGAAGCGCTGTTCAAAGGTGCGGCGGATGCGGCGGCGGTCTAGGGACAGCATCTGCGGCAACACACTCACCGCCTCCTCCGTGCAATCCACAATTGCGCCGGTGACGCCGTGCTCGATGATCTCGGAAACCGCGCCATGGCGGAAGGCGAGCACGGGCGTACCACAGGCCATGGCCTCGATCATGACCAATCCGAAGGGCTCCGGCCAGTCCACCGGGAACAGCAGCGCGCGCGCTTCGCCGAGAAACTCGTTTTTGCGCCGTTCATTGATCTCTCCCACAAACTCGATGCCGGGCAGCTGCAGGAGGGGCGCAATCACCTCGCGGAAATAGGGCTCGTCCTTTTTGTCGACCTTGGCGGCAATCTTGAGCGGCATCCCCAGTGCGCGGGCCATGTGAATCGCGCAATCGGGGCCCTTTTCATGCGAGATGCGCCCGAGGAAAGCCAGATAGCCGCCGCGCGGATCGTAAATGGGCTTGAACAGATCTGCGGGCAGCCCGTTATGGACCGTGGCCACGAAGTTGCAATTAGCCACGGGTTTGCGTTGATCATTCGAGATCGAGACGAGCGGCATTTCGCAAAAACCGACATACAAAGGCTTGAGATCGTTCAGGTCCTGCCTGCCATGCAGCGTCGTGACGGTCCGAGAAGCCATCGCCCGGAACGTCGGAAAGTGCAGGTGGTCAATGTGGAAGTGCAGGATGTCGAACTCATCGGCGCGCTCGCGCACACGGTCGAGCTGAAGCATGTAATACGGTATGGGATCGCGAACATTGCCATCGAGCCGCAGCGCCATGGGGGCACAGGGCACAAGCTCTGCGCTGGTGACCGAGTCCCCGCTCGCAAACAGCGTGACCTCATGACCGAGCCGTACCAGCTCGTCCGTGAGATATGAAACGACCCTTTCGGTTCCTCCATAAAGCCGTGGCGGCACACTTTCCACCAGCGGCGCGATCTGCGCAATCCGCATTGCAAGCTCCAGCTGAATCCCTCGCCGCGTAACGTCCAAACTGCTGAAAAAGTTCCTGTTTACAAACCTCGCCAATGCACGCTCCCGCACCATTCGGGGCCTGCCGTTACACGAACGCTGGGCGGACCGGCCGCATCGCTCGAAGCCTCATTGCGGCGTGATGATCGATGCGGCCTGGACACGATGGCCGGGGTTCGGACAAGTGGTGATTCGGTTTCGACGAGGGCAACGGCCAAACTATTGGGTCGGAGAAGCCGGTTTCCGCGTCGCGAAATTGTCAGCTATGCGAACCTGCGTCTGTTTTCCGGAGGCGGCAGCTCTGGCGAGTCGGCCATCCTTGACCTCGGAAGAGGGCGCCGGCATCTCATCGATCGCGTCGATGTATTCCCCACCGGGCGAGTAGGTCACGTGCATGCTCGCATAGCGTTGTGCGAGGCCAGCGGCGTGCTTTGCGGCTTTTTTTCCCGCATCCTGTCCCTTGCGCTCGTCAAAAAAAACGAACCACACGGGTAGGTCGGGCTTTCCGGCGCGCTCACGGAGCGCGTGTATATCGTGAGCGTCACCGGCATCTTTCTCGACGATTATGCCGTAGACATTCGGGTGTGCGATGTAGGGCAGGGGATCGGTTTGCATCAATTTCGGGTTCTTCGCGATCACCTTGAGCCCGTAGCTTGCCGCAAGATCAATTGCTGCGACCACATCGGCGACTGAATAAGCGTCCGGATTATCGAGCTCTATGTACTCGAAGCCCTGCCGCTTGCGGCGCTCGAATTGCTCGACAAGATTGCGCCGCCACCCTTGGCCGCGCGGGTCAATCTGGCCCTCGCCGTATTCCCGGGCAGTATCCGAGGTCCGCAAATAGGGACCGTACTCGGCGCGCTGACGCTCGGTCTGCTCGGAATACTTCTCATTGAACAGATTGCAATACGCGATCGTGAGGCCGGCGGGCAGAGGTTTGCCCCAGTCATAGCCGACCTCGACGATCTCGCCATGACGGCCCTTGCCCGGATTGTCCGTGCCGATCTTGTAGCGCAGCTTCGTTCCTGACAGGGCACTCGACGAATGTTGCGGCTCAGCGTGCAGAATGGTGCTGTTCAGGGAGAGCGCCAGTGCGCCAGCCAGCAGCCAGAATCGGGTCCTCGCCATGATGTTTCCCATCGTCCTCTGCGCTTGCGCCGAAGGGCGCTGCAGCGATGGGCTGCACGCTAGAGGTTCATGGGGGCCCGCGGCTGTGACGTCGGTCACCGAGAGAGCCGTGCGACTGTGACTGCGATCACAAAAAAGCGGCTTGCGCGTCGTGGCGTCAGCCTGGCGGGAGAGAGCAGAGCTGGGCGAACGCCCGACTAGCCGCGCTTGCGTAACTCCACGCGTTCGCGGGATGCCCGATTCACATAGCCGTCGCGGGTCTGCGGGGTACGCATGCCCAGGATTTCGCCGGCGATCTGGGTGCGCAGGATCTGCGCGGTACCTCCGGCGATGGGAAACATGCGCGCGTCGCGTACCTTGCGCTCGAGTGCAAGATTGCGTGAATAGCCCATCGCGCCAAAAATCTGCAGCGCATCGTTTGTCACGCGAACGGCGGTGTCCGACGCGAACACCTTCGCCTGTGCCGCTTCCTGCTTGTCCGGAAATTCATCGCCCGCGCGTGCCGCCGCCTTGTAGATGAGCGCCTGCGCGGCGGCGAGCTGGATGGACATGTCCGCGAGCATCCATTGAATGCCTTGAAACTCGGCGATGGGCCGGCCGAACTGCTCGCGCTTGCGCGAGTAGTCGACAGCCATTTCGTAGGCACTTTCCGCAATGCCCAGCGCCACGGTGGCCGCGCCCACACGCTGGCCGTTGTACGCGGTCATCAGGCCGGCGAAGCCGCGGCGGACCCCTTCAGGCGGGATGAGCACCATGTCCTCCGGCACTTCGAGATCCTGGAAAAGCAATTCGGTTTCGGGGAGTCCGCGAACGCCCATTGCCGGCTCTCGCTTGCCGATGACCAAACCCTTGGGTTCCCCCGTCTGCGGGTCGCGCACGACAATGAATCCGCCAATGCCTTGCTCTTTTCCATCGTGAAACATGCGCGCAAATACAAGGTGCAGCCGGGAAATGCCGCCGCCGGTGATCCAATGTTTTGCTCCATTGAGCAGGTACCGGTCGCCGTGGCGATCGGCGCGCGTCGCCATCTCCGTGGCCGCGCTGCCGGCTGCCGGCTCGGTAATGCAGATCGCGGGCTTGTCGCCGGCGAGCACGAGCGCAGCCGCAAGCCGCTTCTGCGCCTCGCTGCCGTATTTCATGATTGCGCCGAGCGCGCCCATGTTGGACTCGACGCAGATACGGCCGGTGGTGCTGCACGCTTTGGCCATTTCCTCGATGAGCACGATGGCATCGAGATATGCGGCGCCTTTGCCGCCGTACGCTTCGGGAATGGTCATACCCATGAAGCCTTCCCGCCTGAGCACCTCGACGCATGCCCATGGGTATTGCTCGCTGCGGTCGGTTTCGACCGCATGCGGCGCAATGTCTCGCGCCGCGATGTCACGCACACGCTTCTGAAGCTCCCTAGTCTTCGGCGGTAAATCGAAAAACACGGTCCACCTCAAAGATCATGCGGCCGATGCAGCAAAGGCATAGCGCGAGCATTTGCTGCTGATAGACTGCGCCACACAGCGTTCGCAACCAAAAGCATCGACATGTCGAGCCAGATCAGATCGCGCGGTGCCGATGCCCTTGCGCTAGTCCTGAAGAATGCCGGTGTAAAGCGCGTTTTCACGCTCTCTGGCAATCACATCATGTCGGTTTTTGATGCTTTGCTCGATACCGGTATCGAGCTCGTTCATACGCGCCATGAGGCAGCCGCCGTGCACATGGCCGATGCCTGCGCGCGCCTTACAGCAGAGCCGGCGGTGGCGCTTGTCACCGGAGGGCCTGGGCACGCGAACGCTGTTCCGGCCCTCTACACGGCTCGGATGGCCGAATCGCCGGTGATCTTGTTGTCGGGACATGCTCCCAACAGCGAATTAGGGCGCGGTGCGTTTCAGGAGCTGCCCCAGGCAGAGATGGCGCGCCCGGTCAGCAAGGCGGCGTGGACCTGTGGCGGCAGCGAGGAGGTCGCGCCCGATCTTGGTCGCGCGCTGCGTCTCGCGCGCTCGGGGCGCCCCGGGCCTGTTAGTCTTAATCTGCCGTCGGATGCGCTGGAGGGAGCCATCGACATCAATGAAGCGCCGCGCACGGACGTGTTCGATGCAGCCCAGTATCTCGACGGACGCTCCGCCGCAGCGGTTCTCGCTCATCTGACACGCGCGGCACGGCCGATTATCCTCGTGGGTCCCCCCCTGATGTCCCGGTCGGCACGCGCCCGCCTTGCAGTGCTTGAAGACGCATGCGGGGTTCCCGTGATAGGCATGGAAAGCCCGCGTGGTTTGGCGGACCCGAGCCTCGGCGCGTTTGCAGAAATGTTGTCGCAAGCCGACTCCGTCCTGCTTCTTGGAAAGCGGCTGGATTTCACGATCCGCTTCGGCAGAGCTCCTGTATTTCGACGCGATTGTGAGTTTTTACAGATCGACCCCGAGCAGACGGAAGTCGATCGCAGCATTGCCGCAGTCGGCTCGAGGCTCGCATTCGCGGCTGTCGCCGAGATCTTTCCCGCCGTCGAGGCGCTTGCCGAAAAGGCCCACCGCAATTCTGGCAATCGCGCATGGCTCTCCGAGGTCAAAGCCGCGCTGGCCTATCGGCCGACCGAGTGGCAGCGGCTGCGATCATCAATGCCCGGTCGGGTGCATCCGCTCGACCTCCTGCGCCCGCTGCAAGCCGTGCTCGACAGCCATGCTGATGCGGTGTTCATTTCCGATGGCGGCGAGATCGGCCAGTGGGCGCAGGCTTGCCTGCATGCGCCGCAGCGGCTGACAAACGGGCCGGCGGGCGCCATAGGCGCCGGATTGCCCTTCGCCCTTGGCGCGCGTTTTGCGGTGCCCAACGCTCCTATTGTCGCTACGATGGGCGACGGCACCTTCGGCTTCCACATGGCCGAGCTCGACACCGCCGTTACCCACAAGCTGCCATTCGCCGTCGTCATCGGCAACGACGCGAAGTGGAACGCGGAATATCAGATTCAGCTACGGGAGTTCGGCGGCAATCGTGCCCGGGGCTGCGAAATGCGTCAGGTTCGATACGATCAGGTCGCATCGGCCATGGGGGCGCATGGCGAATTTGTCACGGATGCCCAAGACATGCTTCCCGCCGTTACGCGAGCGTTTGCGTCGGGCCTGCCCGCCTGCATTAACGTGATGATCGAGAGCGTCGCCGCCCCACAGATCGGGACGCGCTATCCTCCCCCGCAAAGTGGAGCCAAGCGAAACGCAGCGGGGGAGGGGGACCGCGCGTAGCGCGGTGGAGGGGGCGTCATGCGCGGACTTGTTCCGCGCATCCCACGTCTTTCTTTTTGCAAAGTGAGATGTGGATGGCCAGACAAGCCGGGCATGGCGATGGCCGTAATGCCCCCTCCACCACCGCTCGCTCGCTGCGCTCGCTCGGGTGGTCCCCCTCCCCCGCTGCGCGCTTCGCGTTCCGCAGGGGCGGACAAGCGCGCCACACGTCCGGTCCGAATTTAAATTGCTCTACGAGATTGTGGTGGGCAGCGTCGGTTGCAGTCCCAGTTGCTCATGCCAAAGGGGCAGATCGCTCTCCTTGGTCAAGGTTGCAAGGAAGATCTCGCCCCAGGACTTGATGTCGTTCTCCGCAATGCTGTGGAACAGCACCTTGTGGCGGCTGCGCCGCTCTTCCAAAGGCATGGAGAGCGCATGGGCAATGGATGTGGCGACCGTTTCCGGATCATAAGGATTCACAAGGAGCGCGGCGCTCAACTCGGCCGCGGCCCCCGCAAACCGGGAAAGGATGAGGATGCCCGGGTCGTCCGCATCCTGCGCGGCGATGAACTCCTTGGCGACGAGATTCATCCCATCGCGCAGCGGCGTGACCAGCGCGGCGCGCGCGGAGCGGAACAAGCCCGCCAGGACGCTGCGGCTGTACGCTCGATTGACGTAGCGGATGGGCGTCCACGCCACTTCGCCAAAGGTGCCGTTGATGCGACCGGCCGCTTCGCTGATGGTGCGTTCCATGCCGACATATTCCTGGATCTCCGAGCGGCTTTTCGGTGTGATCTGCAGATAAGTCACCTTGCCGTGCCAGTCGGGATAGACGCGCAGGAAACGTTCGAACGCATCCATGCGCTCCACCAGTCCCTTTGAATAGTCGAGGCGGTCTACGCCGATCACCAATGCGCGCCCGACAAGGCTTTCGACCATGCTGCGCACGAGCGGAGAGCGAACCGACCGTCGCGCCAGCCGGTTGAATTCCATGGTTTCGATGCCGATCGGAAAGACTCCGATGCGCACCGTGCGCTCGGCTGTTTGATAGCTGAATGTGCCGCGTCTTTGCAGCCGACACTCGCTTTCGAGATACCGGGCGAAGTTGGTCGCATCGCTCTCCGTCTGAAATCCCACAAGATCGTAGGCGCTCATCTGCGGAATGAGCCATTCGTGATTGGGCAATGCGGTCAGGATTTCAGGAGGCGGAAAGGGGACGTGCAGGAAAAAGCCGATAGGATTCCGGTGCCCCCGATCGCGCAGCATCTTGCCGAGCGGGATCAGGTGATAATCATGCACCCAGATCACATCATCGGGTCGCAGCAGATGGTTCAGTTGATTGGCGAAATGCGCGTTTACGCGACGATAGCCGCTCAGATCCCGACGCGAGAACTCGGCAAGATCCAGCCGATAGTGCAGAATCGGCCACAATACCCGATTGGCGAAGCCGTTATAATATTCCTGGTAGTCGGCCTCCCACAGCTCGGTGACGACATAGTCGAGACCGCCTTGCCTGACCGTTCTGATCGCGACCTCTTCGTGGGTGGAAACAGTGCCGGTCCACCCGAACCAGAGGCCGCCGTGGCGCCTGAGCACCGAGCGCACCGCAACCGCCAAGCCGCCCGCCTGATTTGGACCAGTGCGGCTTGGGATCGCCACGCGATTCGAAACCACGATCAGCCGCGGCAATACCGATCCTCCGAGCCTGTCGACGGATAAGAGCGCATAATCGCTGCGCTCCGCAAGCCAATCCAGCAACCGCCCATGTACCATGTTCCCGACGATGGATCACCCAGCGTCGGCCCACCAGAACCGGCCAATGAGGAAAACGGCTGCCGGCAGGCCGAGCCGCCGCGCAACCCATAACGTTCATGATGCGCAAAAGTTCGCCGCTGCTCCTGGTCCATCACGAAGCCGCAACGGCGCCCTGATGGGAAAGCTGCTCCAGCCAGCGGCGCACATCCGCCGGCCGCTCCATGCAGGTATCCACGCCCACGACTTTTCGCCCGACCGAGATGCTGATGCCGCGGTATTCCGGCATAATGTCGAAGACCGGAAGATCGGTCACGTCGTCGCCGATGAAAAGAGGACGCCGACCCCTAAACGGCGGCTGCGTCATCAGCTCGCGCACGGCCGTCGCCTTCGTCACTCCGCTCTGTTTGATTTCGAGAACGAGCTTGCCCGGCAGCAACTCGATACTGCTTCCTGCCGCAGCGGCGATTTTGGTCGCGGCCTCGTGGACGATACGCTCTTTATCGGGCGCTAGCCGATAATGCAGCGCGAGCGAATAGCCCTTGTCCTCCAGAATGATTCCGGGTCCCGCTTCGGCGATCGCTGCGAACTGGCGTTTGAGCTTCGCATCCAGCGGGGGCAGTCGCGGCGGAGCGGCGGCCTCGCCCGCGACGAGCCGGAGCTCTGCTCCATGACCGCCAACCGCCGGCAGCTGCAAAGGCGAGAAGATCAGGTCGATTTCGCTCACCGGCCGTCCACTGACAAAGGCGAGTGCGCCTTCCACGCATTGCCAAAGCCGCGCCAGCGTCTCGCGCAATGCATGGGGCACAAAGACCTCTCGCGGGGTGGGCGCGATATCGAGAATGGTGCCATCAATATCGAGCAGAATTGCCAGCTTGCTGACATCCTCGATCCCAATGGCCCGTTCGGGCATGGTGCGCCGCTCGCTTTGCTCCAGCATGTCCCTACAGCGCCATTCCGCCGTCGACGAGATGCGCCTGTCCGGTAATGTAGCTTGCCTCATCGGAAGCGAGGAACACGGCAAGAGCCGCCACTTCTCGCGGCCGGCCGAGCCGCCCCATCGGCTGGCGCTCGATAAACGCGCGCTCCACTTCGGCGGCCGACCTTCCGCTGGAATCTGAAAGTGCCTTGATGCGGCCCTCGAGCGACGGGGATTCGATCGTGCCCGGACATATGGCATTGGCGCGGATGCCTCGCTTGATGAAGTCCGCAGCAATCGCCTTCGTCAACCCGATCACCGCGGCCTTGGTCGCGCCATAGACGTACCGATCGGGCACAGCGCGGATTGAGGATACAGCCGAAGAGATGTTCACGATCGCACCACCTCCTTTCGCGAGCATGCCCGGAAGAAATACTTTGATCGTGCGGTGCATGGATTTGACGTTGAGATCGAATGAGAAGTCCCAATCCTGCTCCGAGCAGTCGAGCACACTGCCGTGATGCACGAATCCGGCGCAATTGACCAGCACATTGATTGTGCCCAGCTCGCGTTCGATTTCCTTGGACAAGCCCTCGATCGCTGCGGTCGAGCGCACGTCGAGCTTGCTGCGCTTGGCGGTGTTAAGTCCGTCGAGTTTTTGTGGCTCGATGTCGGTGGCGACGACCGTCGCTCCCTCAGCGGCGAATGCCTCCGCAATCGCGCGCCCGATTCCCTGACCCGCCGCGGTGATGAGCGCCAGCTTACCTTGCAAGCGTTGGGTCATGGTAGGCCCCTTCCGGTTTGCCGCCGCGGCGCTCGCCTTGCCGGCGCCTCAATGATTGTCGCGCGGCACGTATTTCTGCGCCACACGCTGATATTTTAGTGCCGGTCTGAGGACCATGCCCTCGGCGAGCTGTTCTACCATCGAGCGCTGAATTTCCTGCCACGGCGTTTGGCTCGGCGGATATGTCTCCCCCGCTTTCTGCAGGGCGAGCCGCCGTTGCGACAACTCGTTCTCGGAGATCAGAATGTCCGCGGTGCCCTTGTTAAGATCAATGCGGACGCGATCTCCCGTCTTGAGCAGGGCGAGTCCGCCGCCCACGGAAGCTTCCGGAGAGGCATTCACTATGGAGGGAGAAGCCGAGGTGCCGGATTGCCGGCCATCTCCGATGCACGGCAGCGACGTGACCCCCTTCTTGATGAGCGCCGCCGGCGGCTGCATGTTCACCACCTCTGCCGATCCGGGATATCCGATCGGTCCCACGCCACGCATGAACAACATGGTTCGGTCGTCGATCTCCAACGAAGGATCTTCAATGCGCCGGTGGTAGTCCTCGGGACCGTCGAACACCACCGCACGCCCTTCAAAGGCGTTCGGATCTTTCGCATCCGAGAGATATCGTCGGCTGAACTCCTCGGATATGACGCTGGTCTTCATGATCGCCGTATCAAAAAGATTGCCGGAGAGGACTTTGAAGCCGGCGCGCGGCTTCAGCGGATTGCTGTAGGGCCGGATGACATCGGCATTCTCAGACTTCGAGGCTGCGACGTTCTCGCCAATGCGTTTGCCATTGACCGTGAGCGCGTCACTATGAATGCGGCCCGCCAGCAGCAGCTCGTGGAGCACCGCCGGCAATCCTCCGGCGCGATAGTACTCCTCGCCCAGATAATGCCCCGCGGGCTGCATGTTGACGAGCAGTGGCACGTCGTAACCCAGCGTCTCCCAATCCCGAATGTCGAGTGGAACGCCCACGTGCCGGGCTATGGCATTGATGTGAATGGGTGCATTCGTGGAGCCCCCAATGGCGGAGCAGGCAATAATCGCATTCTCGAAGGCTTGCCGGGTGAGGATGTCGGAGGGTTTCAGATCCTCGCGCACAATGTCGACGGCGCGTCGGCCGGTCTCGTAGGCGATTTGCGCGCGTTCGCGATAGGGCGCTGGTATGGCGGCACAGCCCGGCAGAGACATGCCCAGCGCCTCGGCAAGCGCGTTCATGGTCGAGGCAGTTCCCATGGTGTTGCAATGGCCGGGCGAGGGAGCAGAAGAGGCAACCAGGTCGAGAAATTCCCGGTAATCGAGACGCCCCGCCGCATGCTCCTGGCGCGCCCACCACACCACCGTGCCGGAGCCCGCCCGCTCACCTTTCCACCAGCCGTTGAGCATGGGGCCGCCCGAGAGCACGATGGCGGGCACGTTAACGGTTGCGGCAGCCATGAGCGCGGCAGGCGTGGTCTTGTCACAGCCGGTCGTGAGCACGACGCCATCGAGCGGGTAGCCGAAAAGCACCTCCACGAGGCTCAAGTAAGCGAGATTGCGGTCGAGCGCCGCGGTCGGCCGCTTGCCCGTTTCCTGCATGGGATGCATCGGGAATTCGAAAGCAACCCCACCCGCCTCGCGGATTCCTTCGCGCACCCGCTTGGCCAGTTCCAGATGATGCCGATTGCATGGAGACAGATCAGAGCCGCTCTGCGCTATTCCGATGATCGGCTTTCCCGAAGCGAGCTCGGCTTTGGTCAAGCCGAAGTTCAAATAGCGCTCGAGATAAAGCGCAGTCATTCCGGGGTTCTCGGGATTGTCGAACCACAGCTGCGAGCGCAGGCGCTTTAGCATCCTCGCGTCCATCAGAGTCGTCCTGCGAACGCGTCGGCAATGAACGCATGGGCGAGCGCATGGGCGTGCTGCGCGCCCTTGTCCCCTTCGGTTCCAGCTCCATGCTGCTCGACAAAAGCCTCACCGGAGCTCTCCCCGAGATTGCCGAGACTCAGCAGCGCCCAGCGTGCACCGGCCTGCCTCATCTCCTTTTCGAAAGTATCCCGCGCGCTCTTGAGCGCGCTCTCATCCGCTGCGCCATGTATGGCAAGCACGGCCGCCTTTATGCCGGCGGGGACCGCAGGCGCTTGCGTCGCTAATGTGCCATGCATGGATACGACGGCGTGCACCTCAGCGCCCGTGCGTGCCAGCTCGAGCACGTTGAGGCCGCCGAAGCCAAATCCGATGGCAGCGCGTTTGCTGATATCACCGACGGCACGCCGGTCGGCTTCTCGGGTGAGGGTATCGAGGGCGGCTGCGATCCGCCGGCGCATACCGGCCGTGTCGTCCAGGAAGGGACGCAGGAATTCACGGGGGTCCTCCGTTCCTACCGGGCCATTGCCTTCGCCGAACATGTCGGCCACGAACACCGCGTAACCTTCGGTGGCCAGGAGCTGACCAGTCTCGATTGCAAACTTGCTCACGCCGCGCCAATTGGGCGCCGTCAACAACAGCGGCCGGGGAGCCTTGACGGACTCATCCCAAATGAGTGTCCCGCGGCAGCTGATGCCGGAGACTGAGTAAAAGATGCTCTCCACCGCCATCGGATATTCTCCACCTCGCCTGGTGAGCGTTGTTCAGCGCGAGCACGAGTTTAATGCGGCGCGCTATTGCGCGACAGGCTTGATCCAGCTCAAGATATCCGCCCAGAGCCGGCCTCTGGATGGCTCGACAAGCTGGCTAGAAGGGTTCTAAGACAAAACCTGGCATACCCGGGAGCGAGATGACCTACGAGGCCTATTTCGAGCAAGCATTGGCGCGGCTCCATCAGGAGCGGCGATACCGGGTATTTGCCGATCTCGAACGCCTGGCCGGCCGCTTTCCTCGGGCCATTTGGCATTCTCCGTCCGGTCCACGTGAGGTCACGGTGTGGTGCTCGAATGACTATCTTGGCATGGCGCAGCACCCGAAGGTGATCAGAGCACTGGTCGAAACCGCCTCCCGGATGGGCACGGGCGCGGGTGGAACGCGCAATATCGCCGGCACCACCCATGCAATCGTCGAGCTCGAACGCGAGCTCGCCGACCTGCACGGCAAAGAGGCGGCCCTGGTATTCACTTCGGGCTACATTTCCAATCAGACGGGGATTTCCACGCTCGCGAAGCTGCTTCCCGATTGTCTCATTCTCTCCGATGCCTTGAACCACAATTCAATGATCGAGGGAGTGCGGCAGTCCGGATGCGAGAAGGCGATTTTCCGCCACAACGACACGCTGCATCTCGAGGAGCTCCTCCGTAAGGCGGACAGGCGCCGTCCCAAGCTGATCGTGTTCGAGACGCTCTATTCGATGGACGGGGACGTGGCGCCGACGCAGCGCATCTGCGATCTGGCGGAGCGCTATGGCGCAATGACATACGCGGACGAGGTGCACGCGGTCGGAATGTACGGCGCGCGCGGCGGCGGTCAGGCGGAGGAACAGGGCACGATGGCGCGCATTGACGTCATCGAGGGCACCCTCGCCAAAGCGTTCGGATGCCTCGGCGGCTATGTCGCCGCGAGCCGCGCCGTGATCGATGCGGTGCGCAGCTACGCTCCCGGCTTCATCTTCACGACCGCTCTGCCGCCGGGTATCTGCGCAGCCGCCAGTGCTGCCATTCGTCATCTCAAGGTTTCGAGCCTCGAGCGCGAACGCCAGCAAACACGCGCCGCGCGTGTGAAGTCCGTGCTGTGCACTGCGGGCCTTCCGGTCATGCCGAGTACGACCCACATCGTTCCCGTGCTTGTAGGCGAGCCGGAGAAATGCAGGCAGGCCGCCGATATCCTGCTTGCGGAGCACGAGATCTACATTCAGCCGATCAACTATCCCACAGTGCCGAGAGGAAGCGAGCGACTGCGCATCACGCCCAGTCCCTTGCACGAGGACAGCATGATCGATGTGCTTGCCCACGCGCTCGTCGACACCTGGAAACGGCTCGGCATGCCGGTTGGGCTGCCCGCCGTCGCCGCGGAATGATGCAGTTCAGTCTGGCGCCGCCCCGCCAGCGCCCGCGAGACTGAACCGGAGACATGGGCGGCCCTCTCTCCTCGTCTCCGTTGCGGCTGCTCACCTCCCTGCAAGGGCTTGCCCTCGACGACGACGCAAACAGCAAGCCGCTCCGCATATCGGTACAGTCGGTCAATCGGTCGGGATCTCATGTTCCCCGTTTGACTGCCAAAATCGCGAGCGGTAGCGCACGTGCCGGCGACGCCGTGGCGGTACTGCCGTCCGGCAAGACAACCACTATCCAGGCACTCGCTTGCGGCGCCGCGGCGGTCCCTTCCGCGCATGCCGGGAGCGCGGTCGTCGCCACCTTGGCCGATGACATCCACGTATCACCCGGCGACATGCTGGTCGCGCCGCGCGCGCGGGCACAGGTCGCAGACCAGTTCGCCGCCCATGTCGTCTGGATGTCGCAGAACAGGCTGCTACCGGGACGCTCTTATCTGATCGAGATCAACTGTAACACCCTTCCGGCGACCGTCACCGAACTCAAATACCTGCTGGATATCGAGAGTCGCGCCAGGATCGCGGCAAAGACGCTGGCCCGCAACGAGGTGGGCGTTTGCAACGTGGCGGTCGCACGACCGGTCCCGTTCGATGTGTATGCGGACAATCGGGCTACCGGCACATTCACCCTCGTCGACCGCTATTCCAACGAGACCGTCGCTCTCTGCATCATCGACTTTGCCCTGCGGCGCGCCACCAACGTCCACCACCAGCAGATTGTGGTGAGCAAGGCGGCGCGCAGCGAGCTCAAGAAACATCAGCCGGCCGTGCTCTGGTTCACCGGTCTCTCTGGCGCCGGCAAGTCGACCATCGCGAATTGCGTCGAAGCCAGCCTGCATGCCCGCGGCGCGCACACCATCATGCTCGACGGCGACAATGTCCGCCACGCGCTGAGCAAGGATCTCGGCTTCACCGAGGCGGACAGGGTGGAGAATATCCGCCGCATCGGCGAGGTGGCCAAGCTGATGACCGAGGCCGGCCTGATTGTGCTTTGCGCGTTCATCTCCCCCTTCCGGGCGGAGCGCAGGATGGTACGCGAACTTCTGCCTGCGGGGGAATTCGTCGAAATATTTGTGGATACGCCCATTGAGGAGTGCATCGCCCGCGATGCTAAAGGGCTCTATCGACGTGCGCTCGCTGGCGAGATCAAGAACTTCACCGGCGTCGATCAGCCGTACGAAGTGCCGGAAAATGCAGACCTCCACCTGCAGGCTGACCGGGAAGGGCCAAATGTCCTCGCCGAACGCGTGATCGAGCATCTGCTCAAGCGCGAAATCCTCAACTAAGATCGGGCAATGCAAGCACCGGGCCCGCGCTTGCGCCCCAGCAAGTCGCCATGCCACCGTGGCATGCATTTTACGAATCGCCTCCGGGTCGGCGATAGCTGGGAAGTCGCCCCATGCGCCTTGCCACCTTGTTTGTGGCCTTTTGCATGATCCTGATCGCAGCCAGCGCCGGGGCGATCGGCTTCCTCTATTTGGATCTGAGCAACTCGCAGGCAGCGACGCTTGCGGCGGCAACCCTCGCTGCACTTGCACTCTACAACGTCGTGGCCACCCGCCTCGGATTGCGCTCGGTGGTCGGCCGCCAGCTAGCCGATCTTGCCCGTGGCCATGCTGACCTCTCCCGTCAGATGGCAGAGATGGGCCGCCGCCTTGCCGCCATTGAGGCAAAGGTCGAGAGCGCACTCGATCAGACGCGTGCAGTCACCGATCCTCTGACGCTGGAGGTGGGCGAGCTCGGCACGCTGCTTAAACGCTTGGCGGAAACCCTGGCCACGCAACAGGCGACCATCGACGCGCTTGCTTCTGATCGATCCGCGAATGTCGCCGCGGCGGAAGGTTCTGGTGAATTTCGTTCCGCGACTATGCCGGAAGCGCCTGCCACGACCGCCACCTCGTCGGCACCGCAGCTCGATGCTGGCGCGATCCGCAAAGCGCTCGATGAAAATCGGATGGATCTCTACCTGCAGCCCATAGTGAGCCTGCCGCAACGCAAGGTCCGCCATTACGAGGCACTTTCTCGAATGCGCACTGATCAGGGCGAGGTGCTTACAGCCGAACAATTCATCTCCGAGGCTGAGACCGGTGGACTGATGCCAAGGATCGATCTTCTGGGCGCAAACCGTTGCGTGCAGATCGCGCGGCGACTTCTCTCCAAAAATCGTGACATTGGGCTGTTCTGCAATGTATCGACCGCCACGCTCGCGCAGCCGGCCTCGCGGTCGGAATTCCTTGATCTCATGGGTGCCAATCGGGCCCTTGCCCATTGTTTGATCCTGGAATTCGCGCTGGCCGCCGTCCGTCGGATGACAGCTGTCGAGCACGCAGCGCTCTCCGAGTTATCAGAGCGTGGATTTCGCCTTTCGGTGGACAACGTCACCGATCTGCGCCTTGAGGCGGGCGATCTGGCCAGCCGCGGCTTTCGATTCGTCAAGATTCCCGCGGCTTTGCTCCTCAAAAGCAGCTCGCCTGCGCTTGGCGGCATCGCTCCGGACCAGCTTTCGGACCAGCTCGGGCGGGTTGGCATCGATCTTATCGCGGACAGGATCGAGCTCGAGGCGAGCGTGGTCGATCTCATCGACAGTGACGTACGCTATGCCCAGGGCTTCTTGTTTTCGCCGCCCCGTCCGGTACGGGCCGAGGCCCTGCAACCGCTGTCGGACCATCCCCCAGGCGGCGTGCCGGCCGGTCCCACACTCGTCGCAGATGCTGCGCCGCCCGGTATCGTTTCCACAGACCGGGAAGAACTCGCGACACTCGATCGCGAGACAGCCTCCCACGCTTGAACTGCGCAGTACGAGACGAAACGACTCGTGTCCGTCTCAGCCCCGGCTTTCTGCTCTCAGTTCGGCGATATCGCCGCAAACTTCGACCTGGTGCTAAGCGACGTATGGGGCGTCATTCATAATGGGCTGGCGGCAAATGTGCCTGCATGTGACGCGCTTGCGTCGTTTCGCAAGCAGGGCGGCAGCGTGGTGTTGATCACCAATGCACCGCGTCCCGGCGTGGTGGTGGTGCGCACCATGCTGGACCCGCTGGGTGTGCCCCGTAACGCCTATGATGGTATCGTCAGCTCGGGCGACGTCACGCATGAGCTGATCGCCGCCCGTGCCGGCCAGCGCGTCTATCATATCGGGCCGAAGCGCGACCTTGGGCTGTTCGACGGCCTCGACGCTCCTGTCGCTCCGCTGGAACAAGCGGACTACTGCGTCTGCTCGGGGCTCGTGGACGACACAGTCGAGACGCCGCAGGATTATTTGGAGCTGATCGAGGGCCTGCGCGCACGCGAGCTGCCGATGATCTGCGCAAATCCGGATATCGTGGTCGAGCGCGGTCCCGTGCTCGTCTATTGTGCCGGGGCAATTGCCGACCTCTACGCTGCTGCCGGCGGCCCGGTGATCTATGCGGGCAAGCCGTACCGGCCGATCTATGAGCAGGCATTGCAGCTTGCGGCAAAAACGCGCGGAAGCACTTTCGCGCACCATCGAATTCTCGCCATCGGCGACTCTGTTCGCACCGATCTCAAGGGTGCAGCTGCCTTTGGAATTGATTGCTTGTTTATTACTGCCGGAATTCACGCCGAGGAGCTTGGCGGTCGCGAGAACCCCGATGCCGACACCCTCGCGCAAGTTTTCGCTGCTGCAGGACTGTTTCCGAAGGCTGTCATGCGACAGCTGGTGTGGTAGTCGGTTGCGCGCACCACACGGTTGCCGTGGATTGATCGTGTCCGCGTCAATTTTTCTCCCCAATTCTCCAATCAACTCCGCGCTCGGGGAGCATGTCTTGTCGGACTGGGGCAATACTCGTTTCGCCTGAACTGTTGGGAAACGGCGCGTAGCGTGCCGCCTCGCGCCGCTGCGCGTTCGCCGCACCGACGACATGCCGGGGACGGGGGATTCTGCATGATCGCAAAGGCGGCGCTGCCGTGTACGGGTCGCGTGCCTTTGCCGCCGGCATGGACGCAATCTTGCCTCCGCCTGGCGAGCTTACTGCGCATGCGTGCAGGGCGCGCAGTCTCCATGATGCTCTCCTGCGAGATTGCCACCCGGGCGCGCCGCCTGCTTTGTATTCTTGCTGACGCGTGGATCCGAATCGATGGCGCGATTCCCGCGTGGAGAGTGCCACGTGCCGCTTGCATTGGCCTGAAAATCGCGGGCTGCGCGCTGGCGACGGCCATTGCTGTGCTGGCGATCTTCAACAATCGCAACGCCGGCACGGGCGCAATCGAGGGCAGCGACAGCAAACCGCTGCGCAACCAGACCGTCGTGGTCCGGCAGGAGCGGCTGTCCAACTCCTACGTCGACAATGAAGGCGACATAGCGGTCGACGAATCGGAGGAAGAAATAGCCTATCCGCGGACGGTGCAGACCGTCCGCTTTGCCAATCCCAATTCAGCACTTGCGGGTCGCACGGGCATGGTCCTGGCCAGCGTGGGCGGCTTCGTCGCATTTCCCGGACATGAGCCCACTAAACCGCTCGAGATGCCGGAAACGATTAACAGCGGCCGCGGCGGTGCAATCATGCACGAGGTCGATCTCTACCTGTGGGAGGTCTACCAGCGCGCGCCGACGAAAAAGGATCATTCGGGCGACTTCACCTGGAAGGACCCCGCCGCGGCCAAGCACATGGGCATGCCGATCTGGGACTACGTGATCGGCGGCATGGATCCGGAGTTTCGCGAGCAGCTCTATCATGCCGGACGTGCCATGGATGCTGAAGGCATCCAGTGGTCTATCCTCAGCGGCTTCCGCGACGACTATCGCCAGGGCCTCGCCAGCGGCTACAAGGCACGCGTCGGCAACTCACTGCATGGCGGGAGCAAGCGCACGGGAGGATACGGGTACGGTCGTGCCGTGGACGTGACGAATGCGGACGGCGACGCGGAAGTAGTCTGGCGCTGGATCGACAAGCATGGCGCCAAATACGGCCTGCATCGGCCCATGCCCGGGAATGATCCCGCGCATGTGCAGTCCGTGGGCGAGTGGCGCAAGGTTGCGCTCTCGCTGCGTGAGAGCCGCCGGCGTACGGCAACCGAGCCTGCCCGCGACAAGCAAACCGCCGCCGACAAAGCCAAGCTCGCTGCGAGCAAATGAGCTAACGCAGCGCCTCTGCGCTTGAATCCGAATTGATCATCCGCCCGGAGCGGTCATTGTCGCCACTGCTTGTACTGCACGGCGATTCCGCCAGTCACGCGCTTGATGGCGCCGTTTTTGCCATAGGTAATTTCGATGGCGTGCACCGGGGTCACCGCAAAGTCATTGCAACGGCGCGCGCGCGCGCCGACACGCTTGGGCGCAAGGCGGCGGTGCTGACATTCGAGCCGCATCCGCGTGCTTTCCTGCGCCCACAGGAGCCGCTGTTCCGGCTCACCGAGGAGCGCGCGAAGTTGCGCCTGCTTGCCGCCACCGGGCTCGATGGCGCGCTGGTCCTGCGCTTCAACGCAGCTTTAGCAAGCCTTTCCGCGCACGATTTCATTGCCCACATTTTGGTGGGGCGATACGCCGCTGCCGGTGTGACCATCGGTCCAGATTTCCGGTTCGGTCGCAATCGCGGGGGTTCGCCTGATTACCTCGCGGCCGAGGGCGAGCGATTGGGATTCGTCGTCGATGTGGTGCCGCGGTTTGACGATGCGGGAAAGCCGGTGCGTTCGGGGCCGATCCGCGAGGCGCTGAGGAGTGGCCGCATCTCGGAGGCAAACGAGCTGCTGGGGTATCCGTGGTTCGTGAGCGGGTCTGTGACCCACGGCGACAAACGGGGACGTCGACTGGGCTTCCCGACGGCCAATCTGCAGCTCAGCCCGCTTTGCGCGCTGGCGCATGGCATATACGCGGTTCGGGTCAGCGCGCGCGGGCGGCTTTACGATGGAGTCGCAAGCTTCGGCCGCCGGCCCATGTTTGACGACGGCACGGTTCTGCTTGAAGTGTTCCTGTTCGATTTTACAGCGGATCTCTACGGCGAATTGCTCGATGTGGCGTTGATCCACTGGCTGCGGCCCGAGCGCAAGTTCGAGACGGTTGAAAAATTGGTGGCGCAGATGGAGGAGGACACGCGCAATGCGCGCGAGGCGCTTGCTCGCGCCCCGGTGTGGTTTCCCCAATTGGGCGAGGTTCAAACAGCTTGATCTTTGCCTGTCCCGGATCGCCGCCTGCGTCGCTCATTGCACCTGACTATCCCAGTAGCGCGGCTTGACAACTCTGATCCTGGTGGGCGATTTCTCGCCGGATACAAGCAGTTGGAAGCATGACCCATATCATCATTTCTTATCGGCGCGCGGACTCGGACGCGATCGCGGGGCGCATCCGCGACAAGCTTGCTACTCATTTCGGGGAAAATTCCGTTTTCATGGATATCGACAGCATCCCGTTCGGGATCGATTTTCGCGAACACATCCAGCAGGCGCCCGCGCAGAACGACATCCTTGTTGCCGTCACGGTCCGAAATGGCTCGGCCCTGCCAAGGGCGGCCGTTTGCGCATTGCCGAGGAGACCGATCCCGTTCGCATTGAAGTTGAAACGGCACTGAAGAAAGGAAGCGCCGTCATTCCGATTCTGGTCAGCGAGGCGAAAATGCCCAAGCCACGGAATTGCCCGAGACTCTGAAGGATCTCTCTTTTCGAAATGCTGCAGAGGTCGATGCTGGGCGCGACTTCCATCAGCACATGGACCGGCTGATCCGGTCCATGGAGCGGCTGCTCGAGATGAGCCGCAAGGCAGGCGGTGCGCAAAGGAGCCGACCGCGGATCCCATTATCATCACAGCTCCGCCTGCGGTGCCCCAAGCTGCTCCGGTTGTGACCGAAGCCGTCGTTCCGCCTCAGCCGGTCCCGCCGCTCTCAACAGGAAGCGCGCCGCAGCCGTTGATGCAGCCTCCTGCTGTGCCCACGCCCCAAGTGACCGCGCCGCGCAAGTCACGCGTGCCCGTACTCTGGATTGCCGTGCCAGCCTGCGTGCTGGCATTGCTGGCACCGCAGCTTGGGTGTTCGTCAAATACAAGGACCATCTTTTTCCCCCCGCATCCGAGCCGAAGGTCGCGGTGACGCCCACCACTACGAAGCCAACCGAACCCACAGTCACCCCGACCGAGCCCCGGCCCATGCCGGTCCTGACCGGCTGCAAACTCGACGTTCCGCTGGCGCTCGCAGACGACTTCAAGGCTGTGGATCCGGCATGGGTGCTGCCGGCCGAGGTGGCGTACTACGCCGATGGGGAGCTGGCGCTCAAACCCATGGAGGGGAAGACTGCGCGTGTGCTCTATCCCTCATTTCGTTTCAAGAACGCCACAGTCTGCGCCACCTTCAAGAGCCCTCCTGCGTCGCCGGATGGCTCCGCCACAAATGGCGGCGTGATCTTCCGGGGCACAGAGGTATCGAATTTCTATGTGGCGAGCGTGCATCCGAACGGGACGTATTCGGTGTACCGCATGGCGAACGGCTCATGGGCACAGGTGGTTGGCCAAACGCCATTTGACGGAATCAAGCAGGGCCTCGGTGTGCTGAACGAAATTGAGGTGACGACCCACGACCGTCTCGCAACGCTGATGATCAATGGGGTCAAGGTCACGGAATTTCGCGGCCAGCCTCCGAGGGAGGAGAGCGTTATAGGCGTCTATAGCGCCTCCAACAACAATGAGCGAAACGAATGGCGGGTGATCAACGTCGCTGTCGGCGATCCGAGCCTGCCCAAACAACAGGCGGCCGTGAAACTGCCGGCGCCGAGGACGGGACCCGGTTGCAAGCCGCTGCGTTCGAGCGCGTTCGAGGACGACTTCAAATCGCCGGATCCCGGCTGGGGCGTATTCCCCAACACTCCTTTCAGCTTCGTCGACGGGGAAGCAGCCATCAAGCCCGCGGCCAACCGATCATGGCGGCAGCTCTACGCCTCCCTTTTCTTCAGGAATGCAACCATTTGTACGCAGGTAGAATTTCCGACGCAGCTTGCGAATTTGGAGGGCACCGCGAATGGAGGGATCGCGTTTTGGGCGGTGAACACATCGTATTACTTTGCTGCAGCGATCCACCCTAATGGGTACTTTTCCATAAACCGCTTTATCACCCCAAACTGGTCGCGAATTGTACCTCCTACAAAGTCCGCCGCCATCAAGATCGGTCCTGGGGCCGTCAATGACGTGATGCTTGTTTATAATCAGAATCTGGCTGCATTTTACGTGAATGGGCAAAAAATCCACGAATTCCGCGGACAACCGCCCGCAAATGGTGGCTCCATGGGTCTGTTCGCCGGGTCTGAAGAGGTCGCCGAGGACGAATGGCGCTTCCTCAACATCGTGGTCGTTGAGAACGAATAGCCTTCCAATTTTTCCAGGCTTCGTTCCGCTTCATTTCACCGTTGCGCAAGAAGAACGGCGCGACCCGCCATGCTTGCCAATTTGCGCGGCGTGCCGCATGCTTGGGCCGGGGATCGGGCGTGCCGTTGGAGGGCTCCGTGCGCCTATTGCCCCATTTCATCACTATTACTGCAAGTATCCTGATCGGCTCGCTGGGTTCGGGTGCGGCGGACGCGCAGCAGGTGCCGACCGTGAATATCGCGGCCACATGCCGAGCCGCGAGCAGCGTCACGGTGTCGTTGCTGGGCTCCACCGGGACAAATGATTTTCAGGTCTGCATGGACGGCGAAAACCGTGCCCGCGAGCAGATCATCAAGGACTGGTCCGCTTTTGCCGCTTCCGACCGTGTCGGCTGCGTGCAGCCGAACGTGTACCTGCCGAGCTATATTGAATGGCTCACCTGCATGGAAATGAACAAGGCGGTGCGCGAAGCACGTGCGGCCAGCCACACGCCCACGCCCAATTCCAATGCGCCTGTCACTTTGCCCCGTGTTAACTGGCGCGCGAGCTACTGACGAACGCGAATTGCAGGGTATTGGGCGGCGAAAACGTACTGCATAGGCGTGCCGGCGCTCGCGGTCGGGCGTTGGCGGTTGCGCGCACAAGGAGACGAGACGATGATTCCGACACGCAGAAGGTCGCTCCCGCTGCTGCTTGCAGGAATGATCCTGGCCGGAGCCTCGACTTTCGCGCAGCCTGCCCTGGCCCAGGTGCCCGGGGTGACTGCCCAGGAAATTCTCATCGGCGCGTTCGGACCGCTCAGCGGCGGAAACTCATGGATCGGCTTGAGCGCTCGCGATGGCCTGCAGCTCGCATTGAATGAGATCAACGAGCACGGCGGCATCAACGGCCGCAAGCTGCGCATGATCTTCGAGGGTGCACAGACGCCGGCGGAATCGGTGGCGGCAGCGAAGAAACTAGTCGAGCAGGATCGTGCTTTTGTTCTGGTCCTGGGCTCCGGGAGCACGGGAGCCGCGGCCGCGGCGGACTATGTCCGCGAGGCGGGAATTCCGACCTATAATATCGTGGGCGCTACACCAAAGATCCGCGACCCATTCGCGCGCAACGTATTCAGTGGCGTGTATCCGGATGCGCGGCTGATAGCGCAATATTTTGCGGCGGAAGTGATGAATACGAATCCCGCGCCGAAGACGGCTGCCATTGTCGTGGGCACGTATGAATTTCCCCAAGCCGTGTACAAGGGACTTATGCCGCACCTGCAGAAGGCGGGGTTGAGCATCACAACCACGCAAAGCTTTGATCTCGGCACCAAGGATTTCACTGCGCAGCTTGCTGCAGTCGCTCAGAACAAACCCGATGTCGTCGTCTTTCTCGGCACGGCGTCGGAGGCGGGCCTGGCGATCAAGCAGGCGCCGGAGCTCGGGGTTGTGGGAACGCCCTGGGCGATCGATCTCGCGGGCATCTCTCCATCCGTTCCGGCTGTTGCCGGCAAGGCCGCCGAAGGGGTGCGCAGCATCTGGATGTTTCCGTACTATTTTGCTGATCCTGCCCCGCCGATGCAGGATTTCGAGAAGAAATGGCAGACGGCCTACGGCGCGCCGACTTCCAGCCGGCCAAGCTATATCGACATAGATGGATATGGCGACATGTTCGTGCTGGGCGTAGCGTTGCGGGCAGCCGGCAAGGATCTTTCCTGGTCCGCGCTTATTTCCACTTGGGAGCAGCTGAAGAATGTGAAGCCGAGCGATTTTGGCCCCTATGCTTCGGACGTGATCTTTCCAGAATCGTTTTCCCCGACTAATCGCGATGGCAACAAGCGGTATGCTACGATCAAAGTCACGAACGGTGCCTGGCACGTCGTGCACTAGTAGCGCTACTTGACGAGCAGCGCCCGGAATGACGGCTTTCACGCGGGGACATGCGTGATCTGAGCCAATTGCCGCTCCTCCTGATCGGAGGCCTGCGAATTGGCGCCGTTTATGCCCTTGCGGCCATCGGGCTTGTGGTGATCCACAAAGCCACGCGCACCGTGAATTTCGCCCATGGCGCATTCATCATGCTTGGCTGTTACGGCGCGTATGTGGGTGTCGAGCGACTGCACATCCCCTATTGGACGATCTATCTGATCGTGCCGCTCGCCGTGGGGACTTTCGCGACGCTGCTTGAGTTCTCGCTGCTACGTCGCTTGCGCAGCGCCGATGCATTCTCGACCGTGATCACGACCGTGTTTATTTCCATCCTGCTCACTGAGCTGGCCCGGCTCGTTTTTGAATCCGATGTCCTCAATGTGCCGTCGTTCATATCGCTGCCGCCCATCCTGCTGCATCCGATCGTGCTCACGTGGGAGACCGTCTGGATCATTGGGGGCGCCTTGGCGTGCGGCAGCATCGGGGCGTACGTCTTTGCGCGCGCGCCGATCGGGCGTGCCATGCGAGCAATGGCGGCGAGCATTCGCGGTGCCCAGCTTTGCGGCTATTCGGTGGACGGGGTGCACGCACAAGCATGGCTCCTCGGCGGAGCGCTCGCCGGCCTCGCTGGTGTGTTCGTGGCTCCGCGCCTGGGCGTTTCCCCCGAGATCGCATTTGCCACCATCATTCCGGCCTTTGTTGCGGCCGTCCTCGGCGGCTTCGACAGTCCGAAAGGCGCAATCCTTGGCGGGCTGCTGCTAGGCATCGTGGAGACGCTCACTGCGGCCTATCTGTCGGGGGCGCTCAAGAACGCGCTCTCCATGCTGATCTTGCTGGCCGGTCTGCTGTTCAAGCCTGAAGGACTGTTTCCCGAACGGCGGATCAGACGTGTTTAGCAAAGCGTGCGCGATCGCCAATGTTGCGGCATTTCCTTCGGCGCTCGCCTTCGTTGTGGCGATCGCTTCCTTTCTCGGCAGCTATGCGCAATACGTGCTGGCACTGGCGGTCGTGCACTGCCTGATCGGCGCCGCCTTGGTGATGATCGTCGGCTACACGCGCGTCATCATGCTCGCGGCCGGCGCGATGCTCGCCATAGGCGCCTATGCCTCGACCATTTTGATTACCAGCGCCGGATTGCCGTATCCGCTGGCGCTTGCCTGCGCTGCCCTTCTGGGCGCCTGCGGCGGCATTATCCTGGCGCTGCCTGCCTCGCGGTTCCGCGGCCATCACCTGGCAATGGCAACCTTGGTGTTTCAGATCCTGATCATCATCGGCATCAGGGAATGGAGCGATCTCACTGGCGGCGCGCTTGGCCTGCGCGCTTCCGCCCCAAGCCTAGGAGCGCTCACCGTCACCAGCGATCTCGGCAATCTGATCCTGATCGCCGCAGCTGCCGTGCCCGCCGTGCTGTTCGTTGCGATCCTTCTCGCCGGCAGCTTCGGCAAAACCCTGCGCGCAGTGAGCGCTTCCGAGGTCGCCTGCGACGCGTTTGGCATAGACATCACGCGCATGCGCATCGCCGCTTTTGCGTTCTCGTCGGCGGTGATCGCCTATGCGGGGGCCTTGCTTGCGCCGCGCGTGCGGATCCTCGATCCGGACAGCTTTGATATCACGCGCTCCGTGATCATGCTGGGCTACCCCGTTGTCGGTGGGATGAACAGCATCTGGGGCGGGATTGCGGGCGGGGCGCTGCTGCAGCTCGCACCCGAGCTCCTGCGCCCGGTCGGCAGATATCAGGAAATCATTCTCGCGGTGCTTGTGATCGCCGTGATGCTGGCGCTGCCGGGCGGGCTCATGGGCCTGGCAGCCTCGCTCGGGCCTGCGCGCGCCACGCGACCGCCGCAACGCCCACAACTTGCAACAGCCTCGGCGCCGCCATACGCGCAGCGAGCAGCAAATGGACCAGCCCTGTCGCTGTCCAACATCCGCAAGAGCTACGACGCATTGCGGGCGGTGGATGACGTGAGCCTGAAGATCGAGGGTGGCGTGATGCACGCCCTCATCGGGCCCAACGGCGCCGGCAAGACCACGCTGTTCAACGTCATTTCCGGGTTCGTACCCGCGGACACCGGCACCATCGGGCTGTTCGGCAATGCCGTGCAGGCGCAACCCGCGCGAACCCGCATCGCGCATGGAATGACCCGTACGTTTCAGAACGTGGCGCTTTTCGGAGAGTTGTCGTGCATCGATAATGTCCTGATTGGGCTGGGCGAGAATTCAGTCTGGCAAGTCAGTCGCGCAAGCTTCGCTGAAATTTTCGGCTCGTTGCACACGCGGCAACGCGCGCGTGCCGCACAGGAAGCATTGATAGCCGTGGGGCTCGAGCAGTACGCCTCGGTACCGGCAGGATCGCTCTCGCTTGGGTATCAGCGGCGTCTCGAGCTGGCGCGCGCGATCGTCTCTGAGCCGCGCCTCATCCTGCTCGACGAGCCGGTATCGGGCATCTCGCACGAGGAGGAAAAGGAGCTGGGCGCTTTGCTGCGCTCCATTAACCGACAGCGCCGCATCACCATGCTGATTATCGAGCACAACATCGCCTTCGTGCGCGCACTATGCGATACGGTCTCGGTGATGGCGGCGGGCCGGGTTATCGCGCAAGGCAGCTTCGATACGGTGATCGGGCTTCCGCTCGTTCGTCATCATTATTTCGGTGACCGAAATGCCGCAGGCGCTTGAGGTCCAGGAGCTCGCCGTGGTCCGCCGGCGCATTCCGGCCGTACACGCGCTTTCTTTCACCGTCGGCCAGGGAGGATCGCTTGCGCTGCTCGGAGCAAATGGTGCCGGGAAGACGTCCGCCGTTGAAGCCATTGCCGGATTGCTTCCGAAGGCGGGTGGAACCGTACGCTTGCATGATACCGAGATCAGTCGGCTTCCAGCCTCCGAAATCGTCCGAAGAGGATTGGCGCTCGTTCCGCAATGGCGCGATCTGTTTCCCGGATTCAGCGTTGAAGAGACGCTGCAGGCGGCGCTCAATGCCGGAGCGCGACGCGGACGTGACGGATTCGATGATATCTATGCGCTGTTTCCAAAGCTTGCTGAGCGGCGCGCTCAGCCGGCCGGCACCCTCTCCGGGGGCGAGCAGCAGATGCTCGCGATCGGGCGCGCGCTCGCAACCGAGCCATCGGTATTGGTGCTGGATGAGCCGACTGCGGGCCTTGCGGCCGGCGTCGTCAGCGATCTGATTGACGTCCTGCGAGCCATCCGCGCGCGCGGCCTGACGCTGCTCCTGGTCGAGCAGAACATCTCGGTTGCGGCGGCCGTCGCGCAGGACTGCATTGTGCTATCCACGGGGCGGGCGGTATGGCGGGGCCCCATGGCACACGCGGCAGACTCCGAGGAGGTGCGGCATGCCTACTTCGGCTCGCAACTCGCGCTCTGACGTAGCCCGCATGAGCGAAGCGACATGCGGGAAAGTCCCGGATATCGCTGCCGCTCATCCGGACTACGGTCGCATCCGGATGTGACGACGGTGGCTGGGCATATCGACATTTCGACCGAGCCGGCATTCGTGCGCGCCAACCGGCGCCGGCTTCTCGGGGAGGATCTCGCCCGTAATGCAGTCAACTTTCCGCAGCGCATCGCGCTGCATGACGTGCAGACCGGCTGGCAGGTGACATTTCGGGAGTTCGACGGCCGCGTGAACGCGGTAGCGCGCGGATTGCACGGACGAGGTCTCGGGCCAGGCGACCGAATCTGCATGCTCGGCAGAAATCATCTGGATACGCTCTCGCTTTACTACGCCGCTTGCCGCCTCGGCCTTATTTTTGTGCCGCTGAACTACAATGCCAACACCGAGGAGTTGCGCTACATCATCGAGGATGCCGCGCCTAAGGCCATTGCAGTCTCGACCGAATTTTTGGGGGGAGTGGATTCTCCTCTGCTGCAGTCGCTCGATGTGTTCAGTTACAGTCCGGACGGACAAAGCGGCGACGTGGGGGAATGGTCGCGGACCGAGGCGCCTCCGCCCGAAGGCGCTGTCGAGGATCGCGCCTGCGCGTTCATCCTCTATACCGGCGGCACCACGGGCCGCCCAAAGGGCGTGATGCTGTCGCAGGCGGGCTATGTCGCCATGGCCGATAACACCATTGAGTCGCTGGCGCCGCTTGGTTTTGGACGCTTCGATAGTTGGCTCGTTTCGGGTCCCCTCTACCATGGCGCGGCGCTCGCCTATGCGGTAACGGGATTGCACTTCGCGCAGGCCGTGCATCTCCTTCCCCAGTTCGATCCGGAGAATGTCCTCTCGGCCATCGCGCGCGGTTTCGGCACAATCACCTGGTTCATCCCGACGATGAGCCGACGGATCATCGATACCGTGATTGAGCGCAGCACTGATCTCGCCAGGATCGAAGGCCTGCGTCTGATCATCTCGGCGGGCGCGCCGCTCAGCCTTGCGCTGCGCCAGGAGCTGCGCCGCACATTTCGGCGCTGTCAGGTCATCGACATGGTCGGGCAGACGGAGCTCACTTCGACGATTACCGCGCACAGCGAGCCCAACGAAATCGAGACGCATCCGACAGCGGTCGGGTATCCGGCGCCGGGCGTAACTGTGGCGCTGCTCGATGACGAGAATCGTCCGGTTGCGGAGGGGGAGCCGGGCGAGCTTTGCTATCGCAGTGAATCCCTGATGCTGGGGTACTGGAATAAGCCCGAGGCCACGCGCGAGGCGATGGCCGGCGGCTGGTTTCATTCCGGCGATCTCGGCCGTCGCGATGCGAGTGGCTTGATCCACATCGTGGGCCGAAAGAAGGAGCTCATCAAGTCCGGCGGCGAGAACATCATCCCCAATGAGATCGAGCACCTGCTGCGCGCCGTGCCCGGCATCGCCGATGCCTGTGTGCTCGGAATTCCCGACGAGCTTTGGGGCGAGCGCGTGCATGCGGTGCTCGCGGTGGGCGAGGGGAGCATCGATCCCGAATCCATCCGTTCCGCAGCCGAAGCGGCGTGCCGTGCTACTCTCTCGCGCTATAAGGTGCCGAAGACCTGGTCGATCGTCGCTGCGCTGCCGGCGACTGCGGTCGGCAAGGTCGACAAGGCCGCCTTGCGGGCACTCATCGGGGATGGAAAGAAACCACTCGACCTTCGGACGCCACAAAAAGCCAACCAAGAGGTCTGATAAATGTTTCGACAATGCGCTCGTAGCCCGCATGAGCGAAGCGACATGCGGGAAAGCAGCCCCCGAATTTCGCTGCGCTCATCCGGGCTACGATCGGCAACATTTGCAATGGGCATGCTGGTTGCGGCGGCGTTTGCGCAAGCTCCGAAGGTGGGCGGAGCGCCGGAAGCCAAGAACATGCGGCTCGTCGGTTACAATGACTTGCAGGGGCGCAGCGCGTATCAACCCGTCATTCACAAGCAGGGCGATCGTTACATTGCCTATATCGGCCACCACGGCGGCACCCCCGCTATTCCCAAGCCGATGAATGGGTTGACCAAAGAGGCGGAATTCAACGGGACCTCCGTTGTCGATGTGACCGACCCAAGAGAGCCCGGATATCTCGCGCACATTCCCGGCCAGGAGGGCCTCGGGGAAAAGGGCGGGGCGCAGATGGTGCGCGCCTGCGATGGCAAAGCACTTCCCAAGGGCGACCGCAGCAAAACCTATCTGTTGCGTACGTTCGGCGGACAAGGGCACGAGCTCTGGGACGTGAGTACGCCTGAGCGGCCTGCGCTCATCACGCGCCCGAGCTGGGGCTTGAAAGACACCCATAAGAGCTGGTGGGAGTGCGAAAGCGGCATCGCCTATCTCGTTTCGGGCGTTCCCTCGTGGCGCACCCATCGGATGACGGAAGTCTACGATCTCGGTGATCCGGCAAAGCCGGTGAAGCTGCGCGAGTTCGGGCTTGTCGGCCAAGAGCCGGGCGCGAGCGGTGCGGTCCCGACCGAGCTGCACGGCATGATCTCGACAGGAGCTGACGGTAACCGCGTCTATTTCGGCTATGGCACCAACAAGGGCGGAATCCTGCAGATCGTCGACCGCGAGAAATTGTTGAACGGGCCGAAGGAGCCAACGCCGGGCAACCTGCGCTATCCGGTCGTGGGTGAGCTGAACATGTCCCCGCTCGTCGGCGCGCATTCCACCATTCCGCTGGGCAAGATGAAGATTGCCGAATTCAGCCGCGATCTCGCCGGCAGTACGCGCGACATGATCATGATCGTCGACGAATCTCTGGTGAACGAATGTCAGGCGGCGGAGACGCGGCAGATGGTGTGGTTCGTGGACGCGACGGTGGAGTCGGCGCCCATGGTGGTATCGCATTTCAACGTGCCGGAAAGCGGCAGCAATTTTTGCACGCGCGGAGGCCGCTTCGGGTCGCACTCGGCCAACGAGAGCATGGCGCCCGTGTTCTATCAGAAGCTTGCCTTCGCCAGCTGGTTCAATGCCGGGGTGCGCGCCATCGACATCCGCGACCCTTACGAGCCCAAGGAGGCCGCCTATTTCATCCCGGCGGTCACCGAGGCCACCGACAAGCGCTGCATCACCATCAATAATCAGGAGCGCTGCAAGACGGCGATCCAGACCAACAATGTGGAGACCGACGACCGTGGCTACATCTACATCGTCGACCGCGCGAATACGGGACTGCACATATTGGAGCTGATGGGCGAGGCGCGCACTATCGCCGGCCTGCCCTGAGCGCCCGGTCGTAACTTGTACGGCGGGTTGCAAACCCGCCCTGCGTTCAGACGGTCTTGCTTACGCCCCAGAAGAACGGCAGCGGCCCCTGCGCGATACCGCTGACGTTCTTGCGCCAGGCTTGCTCCTGCAAGTACACGCCCAGCGGCGCATAGATCGCGTTCTCGAGCGCGACCTTGTTCAGGCGGCGCGCGATGCTCTTTTCCTCATCGAGCGTTTTGGCCTCGTACCAGGCCGCGACCTCGGTTTCGACCTGTGGAATATTCGGCCAGCCGAAGAATGCCTTGTCGCCGTTGGCGCGAATGATCCTGCTGGTCGGGTCCACGCAATCGACCCCGTACCAGTAGGTATGGAAGATCTGCCAGCCGCCCTGGTTGGGCGGCGATTTCTGCGCCCGGCGCGCAACGACGGTGCCCCAGTCGACGGCGGCATAGTCGACTTTGACGCCAAGGCGCATCAGCAGGTCCGCCGTCACGTCGCCCCAGGCCTTGTGCGCGGCGAGGTCCTGCGCGGCCATGGATATGACGGGCTCGCCCGCATAGCCACTTTCCGCAAGAAGGCGCTTGGCGGCTTCGAGATCGCGACGCCCCTTGAGGATTTCGCCACCTTCCTCATTGTACAGCGCTGATCCGGGGGTGAAGTAGCCAGGCATCGGCTTCCACATTCGCGCGTCGTCGCCAATATACGCGCGCATGTAATCTTCCTGGCTCAACGCCATCAGGATGGCACGCCGGGCGCGCACATCGTTAAAAGGCGGGTACAGGTGGTTGAAGAACAGCGTGCCGATGTAGCCAAGCGGGTCTGCGACATCCACCGACACATTGCGATTCCTGCGCAACGCGGGGACGATGTCGGGCAGCGGCAATTCCAGCCAGTCCACTTCACCATTCTGCAGCGCGGCCGCAGCCGTGGACTGGTCGGCAATCACGACCCACTCAATTCGATCCGCGACGATGCGCTTGCCACCCGCCAGCCAGGAAGCCGGTTCTGATCGCGGCACGTAATCGGCGAATTTTTCGAACACCGATATGGCGCCCGGCTTCCACTCGTCCTTGAGGAAGCGCATCGGCCCGCTGCCCACGTGTTCGTTGATCTGCTTGAACGGATCAGTCCCGGCAATCCGCGCCGGCATGACGAAGCAGCACGGAGTGCTGATCTTGCCGAGCGCCAGCAACATTTTTGGATATGGCTTTTGCAGCTCCCAGCGGAAGGTCCGGTCATCGACCACGACCAGCTCTTTTTCTATGGCCTTGATCATCTGGCCCATGGCATCGCGTGCGGCCCAGCGGTTGATGCTCGCGACCGCGTCTTTCGCCAGTACCGGCTCGCCGTCGTGGAATTTCAAGCTCTCGCGCAGCCGGAACGTCCAGGTAAGACCATCCGGGGAGGCACTCTCCGACTCCACCATCTGTCGCTGCGGCTGCAACTTGTTGTTCGCGCCGTAGAGCATGTCCCAGACCAGGAGCCCGGCATTGCGGGCCATATAGGCGGTGGTCCAGATCGGATCGAAATTGGCGAGATCAGCATGCGGCACGAGACGCAAGGCACGCGCCGCGGCGCGTTGCGAGATCGCAGGCGACGCAAGCGTGCCACCTGTCGCAAGCGCGCCGGCGGCGGCCGTGGTCTTCAAGAATGTTCGTCGGTTCATGTTGGCATCCCTAACTGCCGCTGCTGTGAACCGCCGCGCAAAGCTACAGCTTGGTTGAGGCGCGAGACAGAAGCTTCCAGTCCGGCCCCTGTTTTTGCCAGTTCATCAGGATGTGAAGATTCGTGTTGTTTTTCTTGCCATCGGCGACGGACTCGCTTTCACCCACCCAGTGGAACCGCACGATCGCAGCGTCGCCGACTACACGGATTTGGGGGTCGCGGTATTCCAGCGACAGAAACTTCGATTTTCCGTTAGTCGCGTTGGCAATGAAGGTCGCCTTGTCCTCTACTCGGCCGTCGGAGTGGCTGTAGCTGAGCTCCGCTGCGCAGAGCGCATCGAACGCCTTGGCGTCGGCTGCGACCTGAGCCGTGCGGAAGGCCTCCACTCTCTTCGCGACTGCATCTTCATCTGCGGAGGCCGCCAAGCTTGGGACGATTCCGAAAACTCCGACGGCAAGAGCAGGCAGAACCAGGTCACGGCGATCGATATTCATTGCTTTGCTCCATTTTTGGCAGTCAGACTGATCTCTTGTCGACAGCGATCATGCGCCATCCCTGCGAGCCAGATCAAGCTGTGACGTACCCGCCCTGATGACGGATCGTTGACGCGCTCGCTGATTTTGGCTGAGTTACTGGGGGCCAAGCCCGAAAAGTCATGCAAGGATCATTCCCTCTCTTCATGTCGGCAGTCTGAAGCCCCCGCTAAAACTGTTCTATCCTTCGCATGGCACTTGCGCGCTCTGGAGATTGCATGAGACGACGCTATTTCATTCGCTTGCTTGGCGGAGCATGCCTGATATTGCCGTTCGCTTCGCGCGCGCAGGCGCGACCGGTGATCGGGTTCATGAGCTCGCGCTCACCCGAGGAGTCCGCGCATCTCGTTGAAGCATTTCGGCGCGGCGTGAAGGAGGGCGGCTTCGTTGAAGGCGAAAATGTAGCCATCGAGTTTCGCTGGGCACACGGCGATTACAGTCGCATGCCTGCCTTGGCGGCTGATCTCGTAAGCCGCAAGGTGACGGTGATCGCGGCTGTCGGCGGCGACCCCTCCAACAAGGCCGCCAAGCAGGCGACCGCCACGATCCCTGTCGTGTTCGCGACAGGCAGTGATCCCGTCAGTGCAGGCCTTGTCGAAAGCCTCAATCGGCCGGGTGGAAACGCGACCGGAGTTGTTACCTCGACCAACCTGATGGAATCGAAACGGCTCGGCCTTCTGCGCGAGCTCGCGCCAGCCGCTGTCCTGGTTGGGGTCCTGATCAATCCAAAATCCCCGGCGTCCAACCGTCAGGCAATGGACATTGAAGAAGCTGCCCGCCAGATAGGCCTTCGCATCGTGCTGGCCAAGGCCAGTGCCGGCGATGAGCTGGAAAGCGCCTTCGACTCGTTGGTGCGCGAGGGCACAGGCGCGCTGCTCGTCGCCGCCGACCCCTACCTCGACATTGTGCGTAACCGAATCGTGGCCTTTGCCGCTGCACAGCGGCTGCCGGCGATTTACCAGTTTCGCGAGTTTGCCGTCGCTGGCGGCATCCTGAGTTATGGCCTGAGCTTCACCGACGTGTATCGCCAGGTCGGCGTCTATACCGCGAAGATCCTCAACGGGGCTAAACCCGCGGAGCTGCCCGTGCAACAGGTGACCAAGTTCGAGCTGGTCATCAATCTCGAGACCGCCAGGGCCCTGGGCATTTCCATTTCTGACAATCTGCTCTCACTTGCCGACGAGGTGATCGAGTAGGTAGCCGAGCGGGCGACCTCAGGTGTTGTCGTCGGCCTGGTGCACTTCCACGATGGTGCCATCCGGGGCCTGCAGGAAGATCTGGTACCATCCGCCCATCGCCCACTTTCCGTAATCGGCGAATGGAATGTTCCTTCCGCGCAGCATCGCCTTGAAGTTCTCGATGTCATCGACCCGGAAGGCGATGTGGCCCCGTTCAACCGGGTTCAGGCTTTGCTTTTTTCGGAAACCTACCCCGAGGTCCTGCTCCGCGATGTGAAACTCCGTCGTCCCGTCGGTGAGGAATTCGACCTTATTACTGTAGCCGTGATTGCGATCACGCTGCTCGTTACGTCCCGGCACCGGCTGCAGATTGAACACTGATCGATAGAAATCCGCTGTCGCTCCGACATCATGCGTTACCCAATTTACGTGGTGAAGCTTCGGCCGCATAAATATCGCCTTTCCATCTTCATCCCAGGCCAGAGTGTCCATCAAAAACTGCCATCCTACTCTTCCGGCTTGATTTTTGCCTGTTCGATGACCCGCGCGAACTTCTCTGATTCCGCAGTTACGAAGCGTCTGTATTCGGCTGGCGTCATTGGACGCGGGACGATGCCCTGCTGCAAAAGAATTTCGAGCGTCTTCGGTTCGTGCAAGCTGTCGTTTGCGATGCTATTCAACTGTGCCACGATCGGCGCTGGGGTGGCGCCCGGCGCGAATAGCCCGAACCAATTCAGGAACTCGTATCCCTTGAGCGCGGGCGCCCCCTCCTGGAGCGGCGCAACGTCGGGCAGTTGCGGCATGCGCTCGAGGGACGTCACCGCGACGGCGCGCAGCTTGCCCGCTTGCATCAAAGGCAACGCCGCGGCGAGGCTGAAAAGCTCATGGTCACTGCGCCGGTCGCAACATCGGCCACTGCCGGCACCGCGCCTCGGTACGGCACATGCAATATATCTGTGCCTGCCATGATGTTCATCAGCTCACCGGCGAGCTGCTGCGGATTACCTACGCCGGAGGAAGAGAATGACAATTTGCCCCGATTGGCCTTGGCGTAGGCGATCAGCTCCTGCGGCGTTCTGACCGGTGCTGTCTCCGCGACCACCACAACGCAGGGCACGATGCCGACCAATGCGACGGGCGCCAGCTCGTGCATCGGATCGTAAGACATCTTCGTCTTGTAGAGATGATGAGCGATGGCGATTCCGCCCGATGTGGCCATCAACAGCGTACGGCCATCCGGTGGTGCCTTGGCCACGGCCTGGGCCGCAATCATGCCGGCAGCGCCTGCGCGGTTCTCGACGACGACCGGTTGCCCGAGCGTGCGCAACGGCTCGGCTAGCATGCGCGCGACGAGGTCAATGCCGCCGCCAGCGGGATAGCCCGCGATAATCCTGATGGTCTGTGTTGGATAGGCCTGTGCCACCGCCCGGTGCGCCGCAAGGGAAAGGGGCAGTACGCTGCCGCCCAGCACAAACGTCGCCGTGTCAGCATGGCTGGCTTTGACACGCGCCATGAAAGCATAACGCGGAGATGGAATGAAGACGGTCTGCGCCAATCTTACCCGGCGCGTCCGACTCGAACTTAATGCAGCGGGATGTCCGTGCCCAGATTCGCGTGAAGCCGGCCGATTGCTTCGGCCTCGTTGGCAAACTCAGCCGCACTCAAAAATGGCTGCTTGTGCGCGAGAGAGATCCAGAACTCGCGAATGCTTGTGAGACTTCCGCGATAAATGGGGTCCTGCGTGAGCATGAGTGCCCGTTCACAATCCGCCGCCTTCTCCCAAGGGTCTATCTGCGACATGGCTCTTCTCCACAGTGAGCGTCTCTCCCCGCGCTCTTTAAAGAACTGAGAAGCCCGAAACGTGCTGGCGCTTCAAGACTCAGGGTTTGCAGCGGCGACTACGTCCCCGACATTCACAATACCGAATTGTCGGATATTGGACCAGCGGATGTCTCGACACGCATAGCTGTATTGTGCAGCGCGCCGCGGGGACCCCAGCGCAGGCGCGCCAGGGTCCCATAAGGCTTAGGCCGCGGCGATGCGGCGCTCAGGCTGCTCGGCGAGTACCTTCAGTTTCGCCAGGCCTTCGTCAAACTGGCTGCCGACCATCTTGTCGCAGTTCATGAAGATGCCCATGAGCTTGCCCATAAAGGGCACTCTGCCCGTCATCGCCCAAGTCACGTCCGTCGTGCCGCCCTTTCCTGCAAGCGTGAACTCGACCCTGTTTTGCGTCTGCATCGGCCGTTTCATGTCGAGCTGCATGACGAGCTTAGATGGCGCGGCTGCCTCGACGATCTCGATGCGGCCGCTTCCAACCTTATTGTTCCCGTCCCACTCATAGATTGCGCCCTGGCCGCGCGCGGCGCCTTTGAAATTTCGTTTCATCGCGGGGTCCTTCTCGAACGGGGACCAGGCGAAGAAATTGTGCCAATCGCTTATCAGCGGATAAATGGTCTCCGGCCCTGCTTTGATGTTCGTGGAGCGCTGGACCTGGAAGGTATCGGGCTTGCTCGCGGCCAAGGCGAGGAGCGCCACAACGAGAACAGCAACGATAATGACGATGGTCGTCACCATGAGGATTCCCCTTATTGGTTGAGATGGGCCGATACAAAACCGGCAACCGCGGCATTGGCGTGACCGCGAAAGGGCGAAAGCGCGTCAGCGGCTTCGCTCACGAACCTGGCATCTTTGGATATTACGGGGGTGGCTGCACGGTCGGCGCCGCGCTCGCGAGAATATCCTCGCGCCGCCCCGTGCGTGGCGGATAAATGCGCTTTTGATTGATCGTCTGCTTCACCGTCTTCGCGTCAGGTCCGGTCGAGAGCACCTCGCGGTCCCAGCCGATTGTGTAGAGAGCGCCCCAGGCGCCGAGATCGAGGACCGTCACGTACCAGTCGATACGGAGCGGAAGCATGGGACGGCCCATGAGGTCGGCGACCACATTGTGGCCGCCGAAGCGCCCCATGGGCCGGGCGAACTGACAGGACATGACCGTAGAATGCACGCCATCAATCACGCTGAAAGCTGCATCCCCCGCCGCGAACACGTGCGTCAATTCTCCAGCGCGCATGAATGGGTCCACGGCAAGCCGGCCTAGCCGGTCGTGTACGCCGGGCAATGCTGCCATGAGCGGATTCGCGCGCATGCCTGCACACCACACGACGGTTTGCGCGAGAATGACTTCACCGGAGGCAAGCGCGACGCTTTCTGCATTAACGGCAGTGACTTGGGCCGACAGCCGCGTCTCGATCCCGAGCGCTGAGAGTGCCTCGGAAATGACCGGCCGCGCGTGCTCGCCAATGGTCGCGGCGATAACCGGATTGGGATCAACCAGAATCGCGCGGCAAGTGTCGCCCGCAAGCGCATGGCGGAGTTTGGCCGGCATCTCGGTTGCTACTTCGATGCCGGTGAATCCTGCGCCTACGACAACGGCTGTTGAGCGTCTCTGTCCGTTTGCGCGCGTGCCGAGCGCCGCAATGTGCTCGTTCAGGCGGATAGCGGCCGCGTAGGTATCGACGTCAAAGCCGCAGGCGGCGAGCCCCGGAATGTCCGGGCGCCGCAATTCACTCCCGAGCGCCAGGACAAGCCGATCGTACGAAAGCAGCTCTCGGCCAGCCGACGTGGCGATGTGCACCTGCTGCTGCGAGACATCGATGCCCTCGACTTCGGCGACCACGGGGTCGACGCCGATGGGATCGAGCACGTCGGCGAGCGGGATCGCGACCTCCCGCAACTCAATCTCGTAATTGCGAACGCGGATGTTATGATAGGGATTGCGGTCAACAACCAGAATCTCGACGTCGCGTCCGACACTGCCGACCTCGTCGAGTTTGCGCGCCGCCCCGGCAGCGGCCCACAGACCGGCGAATCCGGCGCCCAGCACAAGTATGCGCGTCATGTCTCACAGCCAGTCTCAATTAATGAGGGCATGAGGGCGCTAGCACATATGCGGGGCTCTATTGAAGCAGACGCAGCCCTGACACGTTTTTTTTCCGCTATTGATAAGCGCGTCGTCCTCAGCTGTTCACCATCTCTCGCCTTCTTGCATGGCCCCATCCATTCTCGGACAGGCGACATTTCTCCTTGGGCTGAAGATGGCGTTCACCGCGGCCATTGTGGTGGCCGCCTCGGTTGCGGTCGAGCGCAGCGGGCCATTTATCGGCGCGCTGATCGCGGCACTGCCAACAGCCGCCAGCGCCGCTTACGTCATTCTCGGCTTCGAGCACCCGGCAAGCTTCGTGGCCGCGAGCGCGGTCGGCAGTCTTGCGGCCAATGCGGCTGTCGCGATCTTCGCGCTAGGCTATGCGCGATTAGCGCAGCGACATGGAATGGTCCTTTCCATCGGTCTCGCGCTGATGGTCTGGTTTGCTGCCGCCGCAACGTTGCAGATGGTCGAATGGAGCGCGCTAGGCGCGCTCGCGCTTAATGCTGCCGTGTACGCGACAACTGTCGCGCTCTCGGCTCGTTACCGCCGCGCCGGGTCCATCCCGGCGCTTGCACGCCGACGCTCTGATCTTCTGTTGCGCGCGCTCGCCGCCGCCCTCGTGGTTGCGGCGGTGACGACCGCAAGCCATCGAATCCGCGCGTTTGCCTCGGGCGTGTTCGCCGTTTTCCCGATCGTCATGTCGAGTCTCGCGGTTGTGCTCCACCGCGGCTCGGCGGCAAAGCGTCAGCCGCGGTGTTTGCGCACGCACAACCTCCGCTTTTCGGCCTCGCGTTTGGATTCCTCACCGTGCATTATCTCGCCGAACCGCTCGGCACATGGTGGGCTTATCTGGCGGGGCTGACTGTTTGTGCCGGCTGGAGCGGCATACTGTGGTTGACCCGGTCTAGGCCGCGGCTTCGTGGTTGAAGGCGAAATCGGAGGGCGGCGTCGGGCCCCACACATAGAACGAATCTTCAGGCGGGTGGTCGGCGGCATCCCAGTCGCAGTCGACCGGGATGTAATCGATGTCCGACGAATACTCGGCATAGCTCCCCCAGGGATCGCGCACGTAATGAAAATAGTTTGAGCCGAGCACGTGCCGGCCCAGGCCCCAGCCGGCGGTGAACCCTTTGTCCGCCATCTGCATGGCGCCAAGCCCGATCTCCTGGATGCTTCCCACGTCCCAGCTCAGGTGATGCAGGCCCGGACCTTCGGAGCGCACGAAAGCGATCATATGATGATCGCTGCCGTGAATGCCGTGCATGAACGCGATCATGTCGCCCGAGCGATCTGAGAGCCGCAGCCCCAGCACATTTTTATAAAAGGCGATCGTCTTGGGAATGTCGCGCGTGAACACGAGCATGTGTGCAAGCCGCCGCGGCTGCACGAACGGCACCTTGCTGCGCGAGGGGGCGTTCGCCTTTGCCGGCAGGCCCGTGGAATTATCGACC
>JBKPOZ010000238.1:0-6911 GCA_046733355.1 Pseudomonadota bacterium
TGCCAGTTTCAGGGTTGGGGATGATCAGAAGGTGGTCAATTTTATACAGATTCTGTTCGCAAATGAGCGCATCCTTGATTCGACCGAGGCGCCAGATCAAAGCGACCGGGCTTTCAATTTGACTTTTTGACCGGAACCCATCCGGGTGTCCGTTGCCCTCGCTCCGAAAACATGTCGGGCGAAAGGAAATACCATGCAAGTACCTTCAATCCTGCAAGGAGAATCGCGGAAGCGTTTGCTGCAAGGTGCAGCCGCTGGTGCCATCGCAACGATGTTTGTTGGCTTTTGCTGGGGTGGCTGGTCGCTCGGGGAGGATCGCCAGATGGGGTTCTATGTCCAGATGTGGCTCCCTGTATGGACAGTCGCTTTGACTGCGGCGATTTGCTTCAGCGTAGCGTCATTCATTATGAGGGGGAGCTTAAAGCTCATCAGCTATAATCTGCACCCATTCGGGGCGTAAACGACCGGAACTGTTGCGAGTGTATCTCGCAGCCCTTCCGAAGATAGAAGCTCCGGCCTTGTCTCCACTCAGGCCGGGGCTTTTATATTGGCCGCCTCAGTTGGCGGCCTCGTCAGTCCCATCTACGGATCCACCAGAAGAGAAAAACGAGCGCGGCCGGGATCCCGCCGAATAGTCCTATTGCCCAGGCTGCATCTGGCATTTAGGAGGCGCTCCTTCGTCAGTAAGTGACCCCCCGTTCGAAATTATCATATGTGGCAGAATTTATTCTGCGCCAATCGCTTCATCCCTCGTTTGGATTTCGGGCTCGGATTACTCGGATGAGGCGATGCACGGCCTCCTTCTGATTGTCGCCCACCCCCGTTGCTTTGGGGTTTGCGAGACACCTTGGGTTTGACGGGGACTAAATACGGTTGCGGAGTTGCCGCCTGCGGAGCTTGTACTGTGCTAATCGATCGCGAGGCTCGCCGCAGCTGTTCATTGTCTGCGGTTGACGCAGTCGCTACTCAGATCACAACAATCGAAGGACTATCGAACGACCGAACGCACCCGGCGCAGCGTGCGTGGATCTCGGCGCAGGTCCCACAAAGCGGTTACTGTCAATCAGGGATGATCATGGCTGCAGTGGCGCTGCTTGCCGAAATACCAGATCCGACCGATGCAGACATCAACGCTTCGATCAACAACATTTGTGGATGTGGGACCTATCAGCGGATTCGCGCGGCGATCCACTTAGCGGCTTCAGCGAAATGACGACAGATTTGGCCTCCCTGTCACGACGCCGTTTTTTGGCGGACTCTTGCTCGCATTTGGCCATCCAGGCTCATCGACGGAAGACCAGCTCGGAACCTACGACGCCACGGGAGGTGCGTGGCTTAGCGGCGTTATTCAGATCATGATCGACAACACCGTCACGCTACATTGTGGACTCTCCGAAATGGGCCAAGGCGTATTTACAGGAATGGATCATCGGCTTCGCGGGTCATCGCTGCACAAGCCGGATTCTTCATCTTGAGCCAGTCCCGCGAGCGACCCAAACGGTAGGCGGAATCCTTGCGCTTCGAGACGATGCCTTCAAGATCCAGTTTGCAAGCGCGCGCGAAGACGGTCGACCGTTGCCCTCGATATGCTCGTTAAACCGGATGCCGGGACGGACTCTAGCCGAGATAGACGCGAGCGTGGCCTTGCGGACCGGAAGTGGATCACGCCGCCGCACGTCGTCGCCGTTTCAACTCGATCAGGTCGAAAGCGTACAGGAACGGCAGTTCGTCGTCATAAGCTTTTCTCCTGGTTGATGGATGCACCGAATCAGGGGGCGGGCCATGCGTTTTGGTAGGAATCGTTTGGGCAGTCGCGCCGCCCATACCCGGTGCGAGCGTCACGTCCCGGCCCGTGGATGCCAAGCGGCGGGTCGGGGCGCTCAGAATGGCATTCTGCCCAGGCGTCGGTGGCTGAGAGACCGGTCGCGCTTCCGCCTGACAATCCAAGGGAGCGCTATGTCATGGCAATCGACAGCGAATGTGAGGCTACGCGCGCGACTTCATAAAGAAAGCCCCGACCGAGTCGGGGCTTCAAGTGAGAAGTCACCTTCCAGAGGGGAATCCGGCCCGCATAGCGGGGGCGGGTCGGGCAAGGTTCAAAGTTGCACGGTTTCGCCGGGTCCGTCACCAGGTCCTTTGGTAGGAGTACAAACCGCCTGGGTGCGCGCGGCGGAGAACTTGCGGCGGAGAACTTAAGGCCGCGCGAGGCCTAGTTTCCTCTTCCGGCTGATACGATCAAGAAGCTCGTACGATTTTGCCCCCAGCCACATTTCTCAATGCATAAGTCTCTTAGTTCTTGGTCTAAGCGATCTAAGCGCCCGCGTATTTCGTCCAATGATTGTGTGTAATCCAGCATGCTCGCACTCCGTTTGAACAGGTGGGAGCGCGACCGGTCTCTGCCTGGACATAGCCATAGCCATTGCCGGTGATGGGGATCAACGGACCAGATCGGACGTTGTTCCGATAGCGAATCGGTATGTCATGTTAATATAGCCGGTATGGAGTCATCCCATATTCAACGTAGGCTGGGGCGCACCTATCTCGCCTCGTATCTCGTAGCGTTGCGATGGGAAATATTCGGGGCACTCGGGACTGTTGGAACGGTGCTGTACGTCTTGGGAGAGACTTTCGCCCACATCGTTTGGTCGGCAATCGCAGGCGTTACGGTCGCATTGCTCGTAGCTACGTTTCGCGAAGCGATGACGTGGCTTCGATGCGCATCATAAGCAGTGAGGCCATTTTGGAGGCCGAGCTAGACCTGTCGATGAGGCTGTGCCATGCGAAAGAGCTAGTAGCGTGCGCCCTCGATCGGCTCGACGTAGTGCACGCCGCAGCGATCCCATTGAGAGCCGAGCCTGCTGCAACCCGGTGCGGCGAGATGGTTGAGTAAGTTGGGCATCGCGTAGTCGGCACCGTGAGAGGCGATGAGGTCGTCGCGGGAAAATGCAGCCCGCCAATCCCACTTGCTGCACGCCACGAGGATGGTCTCGCGCTTCTCGGCGGCGAGTCGATAGAACGCCTGCTTGACCGCTACATCGGTGCGCCGCTCGCGCTTGCGAGCGCGAGGGTCCGCGAGGACGTCAGCCCACCATTCTTCGCCCGTCGGCTCTTGCGATGCGACCACGAGCGATGTTCGACGGCATCACGCGCTTGCAGCATGGCGGATATCAGACGCCCGATCTGCGGCAGGCTACTGTCGAGTAGCGTGAAGTTCAGTGCCCCCATGTCAGATCACGCACAGAGGATCATCAACCAGTGAGTGCCCCAGGGCACCGGCCGCAGAACCCGGCACCCCAGGGCCGACCATCAACCGTTCGGGTACGCAGAACGATCAATGGCAGACAACAGTGTACGACTAGGGAGCCGGGTGGTCACCCCGTAAGATGAGATCGTGAAGTAGCGCCCCAGGGCTCGGCTCTCCCCGAGCCCCAGGACTAACCATCATCCCGCACCATGGAGAGGACAATGGCTTATGGGAGCCTATACGAAACTGCGGTGAAGTTGATACTGGCCGTCGTCGTCGTGGTGATCGTCTTCGCATTCATCAGCGTGATGGGATGACGCCTGATCACACTGTTCACCAAATGCAGCCGCGGCTGGTTGGGAACTGCTAGCCTGGTGTTGGGTGGTCGGCGGATAGCCAGCGAGCGGCTCTATGCCAAGTGCGGGAAGGCCCAGGGCTTGTGGAGAACAGTGGTGACCGATATTGCTCAGGTGTCTACCGTGGTGCTCATCTAGGTCGCAATCGGCTCGATTGTGACGGTTGCAAAAGATGATGAGTTTTCCTCGCGATTTGATCCGCACGATCGGACACCTCAAGACAACGAGCGTGCTTGCGCCGCTGTCAATGCCAGCGGGGTTGATCGGTATCTTCGCCACCCTGATGACGGTGGTTGGGGGTCCACACCACCCCCTGACTTGGGTCCTTTGGATTGTTTTTGTTATCTGGATCGTCGTGATAGCTGCCGCTTATGTTTACTGGTCAGTTGTAAACCCAAACAGACTACAGACGGAGAACTATCAATTAGAGCAACAGCGCATCAAGTTAATTGGCGATGAAAGAAACCCCGGCAAGGTGATTGAAGGCTCAGCGCTCACCTCCAACACAGCCATGGTGGTGAACAAATGAACGACACGCCCAAGACCTACATAATCAACTTCTATGCTGTCGACGTGAACCTTTGGGCGTTAACACAGTACCTGCATGACAGTCGGGACATAATTGCCTATTGGAACTACATCCCGCTTGTTTACTGCGTTAAATCTTTCCTGTCAGCATCAGAACTCACCCAGAAGCTCCACCCTTATTTCCCGCGCCCGTTCCTGATCGCGGAAATCACCCCAACCAACATTGACGGCAGCTTGCCTCAAGAAGCTTGGTCGTGGTTCTACATGGAGCATCACGAAAAAACTGGCGAAATTCCGGGCCTGGGGGGATTGCTGGGAGGATTGCCAAGCCCTTGGCCGAAGTTGTAACGCGCAATACACCACAAAAGAGGGGGCACTTATGGTGAAGCGGGGCGTTCCATTGGGCGAGTGGTCCGGCAGCGATGCTACGGACCGGCTACGGGCTGTGATCGAGAAGCAGCACCAAGAAGCCGCCAAGCAGACAACCGTTATGGTCCGTCTGACTTGGGCGATGTTCGCTTTGACGTTTGTGACGGTCCTAGCAACCATCATCCAGGTCGTGCTCGCCATCTCGGCACTATCACGGTAACTAACATGGGCCGTGTGCCTGGGCTCATACTACGGAGGGGATAGGGTCAATGCGCCTCAACGGCTGGCGACGTATCGGCATTGTCGCCCTCGCCCTTGTGGCCGCGACCTCCGTTGCTGAGGCCACCTGTGGCGTTCGCGGTGGGCCTGGATACCGCGGGCCGGACGGGAAGTGCGTGTCTTGGGAAGCGCTCGGCCGAGTGTGCGGATCACCACCAAGCCTGCGCTGCACTGCCGAGGGAACTGCACCCGCCGCCGACGACGCGGCCAGAAGGGGAAAGGAAAACGAAGACGAGAAGAAGCGCCAGCATGATAAGATGAACCGATGATGTCCAGGATTGTTCTGATCGTATTACTGATGATGGCGGAGGGGTGCTTCTACTCCGCCCATGCTCAATGCGCCGCAGATGATAAAATCTACATAGACCCGAGACTTCTCCCTAGGCCCCTGAACTGTTCACCTGACGGCTTGGCCCGCATCATGGCCGGTGAGCGGTGGCATCAGACGCCAAGTGGACAGGAAATAATTCGGCGGTGCTTGGAACAGGCTCAAAATCAACCGATTAGAATTCCCCTTGGGTCGGGACAGGTCCTGGTCCACCCAACCAATCCTTGTATTCAGCAATATATTCCGTAGTACGCCAGCAGCAGCGTCAGCATCAGGAGCATGGGGCGATACGTTCTAGCGGTCGCCCGAGTACTCAGCGGATCATGCCGCGAGCCGGGTGCTCATCATAACCCGCTGTGGGCAGCACCCAGGCGACCATCCCCACAGTACCACGGCGCTAGGGACAGGAAGGCGAATCGTCGCCGTCATTATTATGATATTCGGCGGTGCCCCGGCTATTCTAGCGGCCAGGTCCGTTGCGCTATGCTGACGAGCGCGCCACGATAGCGCGCCGGGCGGGGCACCCAGGAGGGTGGAGATGGTGGCTGGCGATATGCCTGACGCTACGCGGCGCGACAGGGGAATCCCTGCATCTTCAATAGATCGCAGGCGCTTGTTGCCGCTGGCGATCCCCGCGCCATGCGGCTGCGAGGTTCCCAAAGACGCTTGCTGGCATAGAGGCGATGAAACACACGCACGACTTCAAATCCATACTGCGCGAGAACAAGCGCGCTTGCGGCGGGCGCTGAGGGAGGGATCGCCATGATCGCACGCTCTAACGTCGCGGTTCTCGGGCTGCTGATCTCGCGAGCGCCACGAGGCATTCAGCGCGCCGCAGGGTTCATGCTCTTGGGCGCGGCCATTGCTGTCGTGCTGATCGTCTTCGCAGTGACAGCGCACGGCGAGACTGGAGTTTATCCTTACGCCTGTAAGGTCGAGGATGGTCGCGGTAACACGCATCTCTACACCGTCGCCGTCGACACTCGGAAGCGCACCATCACGTGGCGCGGGCGAGGTGTATCGGAACCTGAGGGAGAACCCCGAGGACTGCAAGATGCAGTACAAGGCGAAGGCGAGCAACGGCGACGAGGTTGAGCTTTGCACCGCGACCCAGGGCGTCGCCACGCTCACGCTCTTCATTCGGCAGACCGAGCACGAGTTCGAATACGACTGCGACTACATCAACAGCAGCACCGACGACGGCTATAGCGGCGGCGAGCTACAGATTCCCGCGCAGTATCGCGGCGCATGGTGCAAGATGCTCAACCATCCTTACTTCACGCCCGTCGCGCCGGGTGCCTGCAAGGGCACCTGGCTTACCATCACCGCGAATCGCTACAACGCCGACGACAAGCGTTGCACGCTCGCGGACGCAACGCTTGGCGACGACGGACTCGTCGTCAGGCTTAGTTGCAGAGGCGAAACGATTGGCCGCCGACTCGTCATCGAGGGGCGTGGCACCCGCCTCTATGTCGAGGCGGTACCATGACGCCGCGCTCGGTCATCGTTTGGGTTCGCTGCGACTTATTGATGCCCGAGCGCTGACGCAGCGCGCGTCACCCATCGCGCCGACGCAGCGCGCGTCACCCATCGCGCCGACGCCCCTTCGCTGCACATCCCCAGCCCCGAGCCTCGAAAAACGCACCAGCGAGCGCCCCTGCCCGTCATGGCGTTACTCGGCTCGTTACTTCCTCCGCAAAAGACCTCTCTTTTACGCGCAAAGTGAGGGTATGCGCGCGCTCTGTTGATAGGTACCTAGACCGAGTCCGGTGTCGATGACGACGAGCTTCGCGCCGGTGTTGACGAC
>JBKPOZ010000239.1:0-5966 GCA_046733355.1 Pseudomonadota bacterium
TTCAATCTTGCCCGCGCTGAGGGAGTGGATGAGTAGCGCAAGCTCGTCTGCTCACCAAAACTCGAGGACACGCTCAAGAGGTTCAACCGCCGAGGGCGCGCAGGGCGAGCTTCGCCGCGCCGACCGCTGCCTCGTCGTCCAAAGGCTCGATGAGAGGTACGCCGAGCATCCGCTCACGGATGGTTCGCCATGCCGCGTTCCTCGCTCCGCCGCCGACGGTGCGGATCGATGTGAGCATCGAGCCGCCGATCTCCATCAGCCGCTGATAGCCGAGCTTCTCGACGCTCGTCACGCCTTCCATCAGCGCTTGTAGAAAGCGGCCGTCGTCATCGGGACGCGGGCTCACGCGCGATTCCATTTCCGAATCGTGATGCGGAAACCGCTCGCCGCGCGACCCCAGCGGATAGTAGTCGAGGCCCGTCGGCACCTCGGCGGTCATTTTCTCCGACAGCTCGCGGATGCGCTCGAGACTGAAATGCCGGGCAATTGCCGCGCCGCCGCTGTTCGAAGCGCCACCCGCGAGCCAGGCGGCACGGAGCCGGTGACTGTAGACGCCCCAATTTGCGTTAAACAGGGGCCGATCGGTCAGGAGCTTGAGGACCAGTGTGTTGCCGAGCGACGTCACCGCCTCTCCGCAATTTTTCGCGCCGGCCGCCAGAACAGCAGCGCAGCCGTCCGTCGTGCCCGCAACGATGATGACATCCAACGCGAGCCCAAGCTCGCCCGCGCGGCGGCGGGCGATCGTGCCCATTGCGGTCCCTGCCGGCACGACCGCCGGGAGACAATCGGCCCGCATGCCGGCTCGCGCAATCCATTCCGGCCAGCGTTGCGCCACCGCATCGTAGCCAGTCTTGAGCGCATTGTTTTCGTCGGTGAAATCGAATCTTTGGGAAAACTGTCCGGAAATCCAATCCGCCTGGTGAATGAGCCGGACCGCCCCCGGCTCATTCTGCAGACGAATGGCGCGGGCAAGCGCCGAGGAGGCACCGCAAGCGGGCGATTGCTTCGGAGCGACTGCGGCAATGGTGCAGACGATTTCTCCAGGTGATGGACTGTTGTACATCTGTGCCGGCGCGACCGGCCTTCCGTTCGCGTCGATGGCCACAACCGTGCCCGAGGTGCCGTCGACCGCGATTGCGGCGATCCGTTCGAGCTGGATTTGTCGTGCAAGAGCTTGCAGCGCGCAGCGCGTCGCGTCCCACCAGATCGCCGGGTCTTGCGTTACCGAGCCGTTTGCCTCGACGAGCGCGGCCGGCATTGGCGCGGCGGCAAAGGCAGCGCGGCGCCCATCGCCGTCAACCGCGGCTGCGCGTACGCCCGAGGTGCCGACGTCTATGCCCAGAGCGAGATCGCGCATTGCAGACTTTCTCAACGGCTCGCGAGCGGCATGACAACGGTGCAAAGCTATTGTATTGGCAACGACTGGCTGGAGCATCTAGTGCGGAAGTTCGTAAATGCGGGTGTGCACGATGAACGAACTTCGGAACCGGAACACTGAGATTGAATTGCATCGGCGCAACCGACTCGGCAGGCTCCCTCTCCCAGCCCAAGTCGGATATATCCGACTTGGGCCAGTCATTGGGTGCCGAACTCGGGTAAAGTAAACCCGAGTTCGGTGGGAGAGGGATGGGGTGAGGGGTATTGACCTTCCGGTAGAAACAGGGGCGGTAACCCCCTCACCCAAACCCTCTCCCCAACAAAGGGGGAAAGGGAGTCGCGCCGCGCCTATTGCACTATCGTGCGTGGATTTCACCGAAGCGCGTTCTCGTCTGCGGCAGTTGCGAGGTGCAAGGTGAGTCGCGAGCTGCGCGGTCTTCTGCTCGACTTCGACGGGACGGTCGCCGAAACCGAGCGCTACGGCCACCGCGTTGCATACAATCAGGCTTTCGCGGAGATGAAGCTCGACTGGCGTTGGGATGAGGAGCTTTACGGCAGACTTCTTTCTGTAGCCGGCGGCAAGGAGCGGTTGCGGCATTACCTCGCGCGTTATCAGCCGAAGCTGCTCGAAAAGGTCGTGCGCTCCGGCCTTATCGAGAAAATACATGACGCAAAGTCCAGGCACTTCGCGGCACTTGCAGCCAGCATTCCACTGCGGCCGGGCGTTCTCCGGCTTGTCCGGGAGGCGCGTGCGGCCAGCCTTGCCATCGCGATTACGACCACGGCATCCGAGCTGGGCGTCGGGGCTTTCCTGGCGGAAAACCAGGAGCTGCCGAGCATGATTGATTTAATTGCAGGCAGCGAGGCGGTGCAGCGCAAAAAGCCCGCGCCCGACGTATACCTTTGGGCGCTCGATCGATTGGGTCTTGCGGCCGGCAATTGCGTGGCCATCGAGGATTCCAACGTGGGCTTGCGCGGCGCGCTCGCCGCCGGGTTGACGACCCTCGTGACCGTGAGCGACTACACTGCTGAAGACGACTTTACCGGGGCCGGCGCGGTCGTCTCAAATCTCGGCGAGGTGAACGCGCCCGCTTGCTCCCTGAGCGGACCGGAGCCGCCAAACGGAATCGTTGATCTCGCATTCGTGCAGGCGCTGCTGAATAGCGCGAACTCGGCCATCGCCAGTCTCAGTTTGACCCAGCGGTCCTAAGCCAAGTCGAAATGTCGCAGCGCAGCGGTCCCTTGCGCGGCCGATGCGTGTACAATCAGGTTGAGGCCCATGAGGAAGTGGAATGTATTCCCATAGCGTGAGGCGGCGCGCGTTCATGACGTTCATCGGCGGCGCGGCGGCATGGCCATTCGCGGCCGCGCCCGCTGCGCGAGCACCTCAACCGGCAGCAACAACTTGAGCGGCGCGAGACGGCTGGCCCAGTTTTATCGTGCTGCCCCGGTGTTTGCCGCGCCGCTTTGGCCGGTTGTGCCGGGCGCTGACTGCGTGGTGCTGGGGCCGGTTGCCGTCGATGATGATGGGCTCCGGGAGTTCCATGACACGATTGCCGCCACGACAAGTATGGCGACGAGGAAGGCGCCGATGCCCCACCAGGCTCGAAGACCTGGATTGGTGGATCTTGGCGCGGGGTCGGTGACGCGCATGCCCCATGCGGGCCGACGAGTTCGGCCGGTGGACGTTCGCGGAGGGTCGCCGGGATCTTGAGAAGTCATACGTCGCTCCTGCTGTGGTTCTGAAAACCAACGCCGGGCACAGATTGCTGTTCCAGCAGCCCTACGCGAACGACGTCACGAAGCCTTGCCGAGCTCCCGCATTTCACCGCGTGACTGGCCGCCGAGCCTCCTCCTTCTGGTACATCTCGCGCGTGGCCCTATCACTAGCCATCTGTGATGCCTTGCGGCGACGGCTTCTGGCAATGCCGTACCAGAGGCCGAACGCGAGCACGATAGGTGCGACGATCTCCATGAGGGTCAGGAGGCTGAGGGAATGCAAATCGTTCAGCATGCCTGTACAACCAACCAGCAGGCATAAAGTTCACAGGGTCCTGGCTAGCTAAGTCCGCACCTCTCTAAAAGATTGTACACAGGGCGTTTGCCCCGTCGGGTTTCGCACAGAAAATCAGCTAGCCTCAATTAGATCGCGCTCAACGGAACGGGGTCGCATCCGACCTGTTGATACTACTGAACGTGGAACAGGAGGACATCCATGGCGACAGCGACAACCAGCAAGAGTGAAGAACTCCTGGTCGATTGGCTCCGCGACGCTCACGCGATGGAAAAACATGCAGAGCAGGTCCTGAGCAATACGGCGAGCCGTATCGAAAACTATCCCGAGCTGAAGGCACAAATCGAGCGCCACTTGCAGGAGACACGTCGGCAAGCCGACGTTGTGCGCCGCTGCCTTGAAAGGCACAACGGCAGCACTTCAACGGTGAAGGATACGGCGGGCAGGGTGATGGGCTTCGCCCAAGCGATGAGCGGACTGTTCGTAGAGGATGAGATCGTCAAAGGTTCCATGGGCAGCTACGTGTTCGAAGCCATGGAAATTGCCGCCTACAAGTCACTCATTGCCGCCGCGGAGGCGTGCGGAGATCAGGAGACGAAACGGGCGTGTGAAAGCATTCTGCGCGAGGAAGAAGCCATGGCGCATTGGCTGGACGAGCACTTGCCCGCTATTACGCGCAAATATCTCGCTCGTGTCGAGCAGAACATGACGGCCAAGCACTGATCAGCGGCTCATGCCCGGCGTGACTTCGCCGTTGTAGATTTGGCAATTGGGCGGGTTCTACGCTACCCGCGCACAGCTTGCGCGCGTTCATCTCTTCGATCATACGCTGACGCAGCGGGGGCGACGCGACTTTTGGACCGTTCGACAGGCAAGGTCGCGGCACGCATATGTTGATCGCATTTGTACTCGCATCAAACCTGCCCATGCTGCAGATTGTGCATTCGCTTGGCTGGACAAGAGGTCGGCCGCATTCCAAGAGCGTTAAAGCCGCCGTTTGGAGATGATTTAATTTTCGTGATTTATCAGGTTCCGCTCCAGACAACATATCACAAGCTTTTTTGCTGTGATTTGTCATCGGCCGGGTTGATGTTTTGGTTCACCCGAAAAAAGTTGCCAGGGTCGAATTTGGTCTTGAGCTGACGCAGCCGTTCGAACGTTTGCGCATCGTATGCGGCCTTCACGCGATCAGCGCCCTCGTCAGCAAGGAAATTCAGATAAACGTGTCCGGTACCCCGACTCTGCAGCGCATCGGAAAATGTTCGCACCCAATTGATGTGTTCGCCGGCATCCTTGCCGGGGGTCCACAGGCCGAGGATGTTGAGAACATAGCGGCCACTGCGATCACCGAAGGCGGTCTGATCCGCCGCCGCCCGTTTGACCGCGCCTTCCCAATGATGGATGTGGACAGCCGAGTAAGGTGAGAGCGATTTCATCGCGGCGGTGCGGTCGACCAGGGCATCAATGGTTGCATCGTCCAGATCACGCAGATACTGCGTCCCCCAGTAGGCGTGTATCCCCTTCGGCGCACTCGCATTGAACATGCCTTGCAGAGCGAGGTAGGGCAGGGGTCCGAGGCGATCGATCGCCGCCGGCGCAAATTCACGCAAAGGCTTGACCAGCTTCTCGCCCGCATCAACGGCACCGGCATGGCAGAGCGCAACCGCAATCATCGGCGTTCCGACGAGTTTCCTGGGCACGAATGGCTCAGGCTGTGCCGTGAGGAACACCACCATGCTCGACAATTCGTCAGGAAGCGTCTGCGTCCAGTCGCGATAGAAGCGCAAGAGATCCCTCGCCCTTTCCGCCGGGTGAAAAACAGCGCCGCCAAAGACCGTGGGGCCGACAGGATGAAGCCGGAACGTGAACGAGGTGACGATGCCCAAATTTCCGCCGCCGCCGCGCACGCCCCAAAACAGATCGGCATTCTCGTTTGGACTGGCAGTAACGCTGCGACCATCCGCCAATACCATCTCGACGGACAGCAGATTGTCGATGGTCAGCCCGTGTTTGCGCACCAGCCAGCCGAAGCCGCCGCCGACCGTGAACCCGGCAATGCCTGTGCCGGAGACCAGGCCGCCGGTGGTAGCCAAACCTCGCGCTTGTGTCGCTTTATCGAACTCGCCCCAGGTCAGGCCGGCCTCAGCGCGTGCCGTGCGCGATGCCGCGTCGACGCTGATTTCCTTCATTGGAGACAAGTCGATTACCATGCCGCCGTCGCAGGTACCGAAGCCGGCGACGTTGTGTGCGCCGCCGCGAATCGCGGTGAGCAGGTGGTTGGCCCGGGCGAAGTTGACGGCGTTTATCACGTCGCTGTTATCCATGCAGCGCACGATAAGCTCGGGCCGCTTGTCGATCATTCCGTTCCAAACTGTCCGCGCCTCCTCATAGTCGCCGTCATGGGGGGTTATAAGCTGGCCCTGCAAACTTCCTTTGAACTGGCTGAGGTCCGAGGACGGTGTCGGCATGTCGTGCTCCTTCGTTGGCTGGGGTTTTCTCGCTTTCGATAGACACATGAACAATGCAACAGGCACGGCCGGACTCCCTCTCCCCCATTTGGGGGAGAGGGTTGGGG